>JBEKHJ010000087.1:0-7317 GCA_050012335.1 Bathyarchaeia archaeon | reverse complement strand
AGTAAAGCGATTTTGGCGCCGTCAATGAACTTTGGCATTTGTGAGCTTGCAACTTCCTTGTCGATAACCATGCCTTTGACAAGTTCTGTTTCATCTAGGCTTTTGCCATGCTTCTTAACGACTTTAACTAGGTCTATGTCCGCTTTGTATTTGCCGTCAACTTTCTCTGACACCTGTTTAACCGCTTCAACAATTATTTTTGCAAAGTGGTCTTCAGCAACGTTAATGCCTTTGCTAGCCAAGGATGTGATTGCTACATCCCTTAGGGTTTTATCATCATCTATAGAAATGGGAATTGCGATTTTATCCAAAATTTCCTGAGCTTTCTCGCTAGCCTTCTTGTAACCTTCAATTATAACTGTGGGATGTACGTTTTTGTCAAGCAAGCCTTCAGCTTTTGAAAGTAATTCTCCAGCCAAAATGACTGCGGTTGTTGTTCCGTCACCAACTTCGTTGTCTTGAGCCTTTGCAACCTCCACAAGCATTTTTGCCGCTGGATGCTGAACATCAAGCTCTTTCATTATAGTTGCGCCGTCATTAGTTATAGCAACATCGCCCATACTGTTAACGAGCATTTTATCCATGCCACATGGACCAAGCGTGCTTTTTACTGCTTCAGCAACTATTTTTGCAGCCATGATATTGTTTTTTTGTACTTCGCGACCGGTTGTTCTGCCGGTTCCTTCTCTTAATACTATAACTGGGACTGTTCCTCCACCTGTAGACATAATTTCACCAATTTTTTATTTCTAATTACAAACGGAATTCAACAATCAACTATATAAATATAAATTTTTCCCAGTAAGCAACTCCATAACTACCTAACTGGTTCCTACATATGAGCACTAAAACTAAAACTTATGCTAAGTCTATTAGCTTTTTGTTTCACCTCTTTCTCTTCGAGTCTTATTAGTTGTTGCCGCAGCAATACGCTCTGCATCCTCTTCAGATGCGCCCCGCTTAAGCTCTGACTCCTTAATATGTTCATATTGCCGCTTTCGCTGTGGACTTTCCACACCTCTTGGAGGCAAACAATCACTGCCTTTAATTATTGTTTGAAAATCAAATTATAAATAAAAAAAGGAAGCGTTTACTGATGCTACATTGAGGGCATTTCAAAAAAATCGTTGGACTACCAATTAATAGGTAGATTATCTTGCCATTTCTCTACATGACTCAGCACAACGCCTGCACACGCTGGCGCATTCCTTCATGAAATCATCATCAAACCTGTCACAACTATCAGCACATTCGTCACAGATGTCTGCAGTTATACCGCATGTTTGTGGGTAATAGGTTGAGTTTCTAAGCATAAAATCTGCGTTTGTATTGCATATTCTAGCGCAATCCATCAGGAGATTCAGATGTTCAAGTTCAGCATGTTTACCGCCCATCGTCAAGCATCTTATTATGGTTTCAGTGCATGTTTGGTAGCAATCTAAGCAATCCTGCAAGCATTCGCGAACTTCATCACTAGTCGTAGCTTCTGAACCCCGAATTCTTTCCAGTTCCTCCATGGTTCCAGACATTCTGCCAGCTATTGGCGATTGGTTTTTACTGGACCACTGTTCATCTGCTTTTTCTTCATTTTGCGCTTCATCCTCTTTTGTTTCTTCAGGGTAGCCTTTTTCATCAACGCGTCTCATATCTCTCGATTCAACCTCACCCATGTAATCAGACTTTCTTTTCTCAATGTTTTCTGCCTCACGTTTATAAGACCCTGACACTCATTCACCTCCTTACTAATCCGCTAATTTGATAGATTCCCAACAAGAAAAATTGGATTTTTGGCGCGACCTCTTGCTTATCCTTGCTATCTTTAAGCTGAACTTTCAGGTTGCCACTTTTTAAGTAATTCATTACCAGTCTTCCATAGATACTCATGGTAGGCGCACATCATAATTCTAGATTGACCATAATTTAAGAATATGTGACTGTAATTCTACTCCAACATAAACCTTATAAAATTAAAAAAAAGAAATAGCCTGAAAAAAGGCATTGCCTTGGGAGTCAATAACTTGCGCGTTTACAATGCTGATGTTATTTTTTGGGAAGCAACTCGTTGAGTTCATAGCTGGCGGCACATAGTACACTGTCAGCGCCACCATAGTAGACGATGACTTGGTCGTCTAGTTGCACGTTTCCGCAGCTGAACACTACATTAGGCACGTAACCAACGCATTCATAGCCTTCGCATGGAGTAAGAATGGGTTTTTCAGAGCGATAAAGCACTCTTTCAGGGTTACTCTTATCTAACAAGGCAGCACCGAGCGAATAATGCTTAGCCTCATCTACTCCGTGGTAAATGAATAGGTAGCCCTCGTTAAGTTCGATGGGTGTTCCTGCAGCACCAATTTTTTGGCTGTCCCACATTTTATCTCTTGGCTCCATGACAGACTTGAAACCGTGCCACTGCTTTAGGTCTTCAGAATAAGCAATGCAGATGCTTGGTTCAATACGGTGGAACATTACGTATTTGCCGTCTACTTTGCCTGGAAGAATAACGGCATCTTTGTTGCGTACTCCTGGGAATGGCAGAATTCTTTCTTTCCAATTCCATTTGCGGTTAAGAAAATCTTTCAAGTTGATTGAAGTTAACGAGATTTGGAAAATTACTGGGTAATCATGGTTTCGGAACGCCGTATAAGCCATTAAACACTGATCGCCGATAACTGTAAGGCGCGGGTCCTCACATCCGTCTCTTTCCGCATGGTTAGTCGGATGGAAGATTGGCGAATCAAACCTCTCTTTTATAGTAAAGCCATCAACGGATGTAGCGTAACCAAATCTTGAGACGTTATCACTGCCCAATGCACGATAAACAATGTGCACTAACCCGTCGCCATAAACGGCTGCCGCGTTAAACACAGCTTGAGATTCCCAAGCATTACCTTTTATAGGCTCCAATATGGGATTACGTTCGTAACGTTTCAATAATCCCTCTCTCCCCTCTGAAAAAAACATTCATTATGGCAACATATAAACATCATGTTAAAGTATGTTAAAAATCGATTTTGTGACTGTTGTTATACAATCACATGTGCTTAAAGACAGCCGAACCTCAATATATGACGTGATTTGTTGTTGGCAAAGTATGTTCTAGGCACCCCGACCGCCTCATTGACTAGCGTTAAGGAAGTTGCTTACGTGAGCACTTTTCCGCCTAGAAAATGTGGTATAGCAACCTTCACAGCGGACCTAGTTAATTCTGTTAGCCAACTAAACAAATTGAAAGACCAGAAAGTTATTTCTATTGATGGGCGTCGGCTTTTCAAACCCGTTTACGGAGGAGTACCGCATAAGATTGGCCGCGATTTCATTGAGGATTACATTTTAATGGCTGATTTCCTCAACCACTCTTCTGTTAACGTAGTAAATATTCAACATGAATTTGGAATTTTCGGCGGGCAATGCGGAGAATATATTTGTAATTTTTTAGATAAGCTGAAAAAGCCAGTTTCAACAACGCTTCACACAGTTCTCCCTAATTTTGAGCATAAGGCAAAAGAAGTTTTTGACAAAATTGTTGATCAAAGTTCAGCCATAGTAGTGTTAAATGAAACTACACGTTCACTAGTCAAGCAGTATGGCGTTCCCGAGAAAAAATTAAGGTTAATTCCACATGGCTGCCCCGATATTCCACTAGTCCCTAGCTCAAAAGTAAAACCTGTTCTTGGTTTAAAAAACAGGATTGTATTGTCATCTTTCGGGCTTTTAAGCAAGGGCAAAGGAATCGAGTACGTTATTGAAGCTCTTCCAGAGCTTCTTAAAAAAGAACCCAGAATAGTTTACTATGTTCTAGGCGTTACGCACCCTCAAGTAAAAAAAACAGAAGGTGAAGCTTACCGAAATATGCTAATGCGAATGGCGAAAAACCTTGGGCTCCGTGGGCACGTGAAATTTCTGAATCGTTTCCTCTCGAAATCTGAGCTAATAAATTACTTGCAGGCAACTGATGTGTATATTACACCGTATCTTTCTCCGAACCAAGTTAGTAGCGGTACCTTGTCATACGCGTTGGGTGCGGGTAAAGCAATAGTGTCAACACCTTATCTACATGCTAAAGAGGCATTAGGCGAAGGTCGAGGCGTCTTTTGTGGTTTTAATGATTCAGCCTCCATAGCTGAACGGGTAACAGAAATAATCGAGAACAAACCTCTCAGAGAGTCTTTGGAGCATAAAGCCTACAAATACAGCAGAAAGTTCACTTGGCCCTTGGTTGCTAAAAAATATCTTGCCCTCTTTGATGAGCTAACTAGGCAATCTAAGGAGGAATGGCCATCCAGCTTCCACCTTTAAAGATAGACTACCTGGAAGCTCTCACGGATGACACAGGCGTTTTTCAACATGCTAAATATTGCATTCCAAAACGAAACGAAGGCTACACAACAGATGACAACGCTCGTGCATTAATCGTTTGCACAAGATATCACCGTTTAAAAAATGACCCGCGGATGGAAGCCCTGGCAAAAGTTTACTTAGCATTTCTTAATCATATGCAAAAACCTGAAGGCAGCTTTCATAATTACCTAAGTTACGAACGCAGTTTCCGAGATGTCGACGGGTCGGAGGATTGTATGGGTCGTGCGCTTTGGAGTTGCGGATACGCAATTAACTCTACTTTGCCTAAGTATATGAAAATGGTTGCCAAGGACATATTTGACAGGGGTTTGCCATGGGTTTGGAAATTAACATCACTCAGATTCTATGCTCTCACGATTTTGGGACTCTCACAATATTACCGAGCGCATCAAGATAATGACTTGAAGGTTAGTGTAGAAAAGTTAGCTGATAGTTTTATTCAACATTATCTAGAGGAAGTTAAAGATGATTGGCGCTGGTTTGAATCCCACCTAACTTATGATAATGCGAGATTGCCCCAAGCCCTTTTCGAAGCATACGCAATCGTTGGCAAACAAAAATACTTAGACGTGGCCAGGGAATCAATGGATTTTCTGCTTAAAATTCAAATGGTAAATGATGTTTTTGTGCCAATAGGCAACGACGGCTGGTTTAAAAGGGGTGAAAAGCGAGCGTTTTATGATCAGCAACCGTTAGAAGCTGCAGCTATGGTTGAAGCAGCGGTTGATGCTTTTTATGCCACAAAGGATAAGGGTTATGTGCAAGTGGCTAACACGACATTTGAGTGGTTTTTGGGGAGAAACAGCCGAAAAGTATTGGTGTATAATCCAGAGACAGGCGGATGCTTTGATGGTATAGCTCCTGAAAAGGTAAATATGAACCAAGGGGCTGAATCATCCATTTCCTACCTTTTGGCACGGTTGAAACTGGAGGAATTAAAACAATGAGTTTGGAAGCAAAAGAGAGCTTGAACAACAAGAAGGGTTGCTAAAGACCCTTGTGGCAAATTAACTGTTTTAAGAGATGAAAAATAGCCTATGTTTAAAATACGAGATATAATGTGTAAAAAAGTAGTTACTGCAAAAGAAGATTCCACAATTCAAGACGCTGTTCAGCTTCTTAGCGACAGGCACGTTGGATCGATAGTAATTATTGATGACGAAGCAAAGTGCATAGGAATGTTTACTGAACGCGATGCAATCCGTATTGTTGCCCAAAAATTTTCCACAGACCAACCGTTAAGTAAGGTAATGAGCAGGCATGTAGTTACAGTGTCGCTTGAAGCTTCCTTCGATGAAGCAAAAAGGCTAATGCTCTCTCACAATATACGGCACTTGCCAGTTACGGATCAAACAGGAAAATTGATAGGACTTTTTTCGCTGAGAGCTTTCTTTGATGAAATCCTTGGAATAAAAACACCGATGCCAAGCTCTTCTTAGGAACTTTTTATGGAACGCTTTCCCGGTAATCCGATTTTACGTCCAGTACAGGAGCATGCTTGGGAGTCACGAGGGGTATTCAATGCAGCGGCAATTTACCTTGATGGCAAAGTACACATTCTCTATAGGGCAATTGGTAATGATAATATTTCAAGGTTTGGTTATGCAAGCTCTTCTGATGGTTTTACCATAGATGAGCGTTTGCCAAATCCAATCTTTGAACCAGCAGCCGACTGCGAAAAGGACGGCTGTGAAGACCCACGATTAAGCGAAGTAGACGAACAGCTTGTAATGACTTATACTGCACTCAGAGAGTATAGCCACTTGCAAGTTTACCAAGTTGCGTTAACAACAATTGCCAAAAAAGATTTTATCCAGAAAAAATGGAATTGGGGAACACGCAGGTTACCTTTTCCAGGTATCCGCAATAAAAATGGCGTTATTTTTCCTCAAAGGGTTAACGGCAGATATGTTATGCTTCATCGCATTGATCCTGACATTTGTATAGCTTATTCAGATGATTTGATACGTTGGTGTGATATGATGTCAGTAATGAATCCGCAAGCTGACGGCTGGGATAACTGGAAAATTGGAGTGGCTGGTCCGCCTATAAAAATTAACGAAGGTTGGCTGGTAATTTACCACGGGGTAAGTGTAGAGCGGCTGTATTCTTTAGGCATTGCTTTGCTTGATAGGGAGCATCCTGAGCAGGTTCTTTACCGTTCAAAAGAGCACATTTTGGCTCCGAAAGAAGATTATGAACGCTTTGGAAAAGTTCCCAATGTTGTTTTTAGCTGCGGCAACCTTATTTTGGATGATCGCCTTTTTGTTTATTATGGGGCAGCCGATAGTGTTCTTTGTGTTGCCACCATCGGTTTAGATGGGCTGCTCGCTCTTATTCGTAGATAGTTATTCTGCTTTGATTATGTGGTAGCCTGATGCTTTGCGAAGCCTATTCATCACGGCTAAACCAAGTCCTTCAGAAGGCACTCCTTCAGCAATTATAATGTCAACGCTTTCTGCGTCAACTTCCCTTAATAAACGGAATAGGTTTTGGGCAACAACTGCCAAGTTGAAGCGGCTGCCAAGAGACTTAACTACATCTGCTTTGTAAGCGGTTTGTGTTTCGTCGGTGGCTAAGATGCCTACTTTTGCGCCTTTAAGCCTATAAGATTCGGCTAACTCTTTTATTTTGCTTGTGACGGCGGGAACTGCCCCTTCAACGAGAATGACCTCGGCTTTAGGCGCATAATGTTTGTGTTTCATTCCAGGCGATCTTGTTTTTTCAAGGGGCAACTCTTGTTCAGCTTCGACGAAGGGGTGAAGTTTCACCTCGCCGAGAACTTGTTTTAGTGCTTCGAATGTTGTTCCACCTGGGCGAAGAACCATTGGTGGGTCAACGCTTAAGTCTAAAACTGTGGATTCAACGCCGATGATTGTGGGGCCGCTGTCGAGGATGGCGTCGATTCTTCCGTTGAGGTCTTCATAAACGTGTTTGGCGGTTGTTGGGCTGGGT
>JBEKHJ010000086.1:0-7355 GCA_050012335.1 Bathyarchaeia archaeon | reverse complement strand
GCTTTTCTTGCAAATCCTTAAGCGCTAACCAATCGTACGGTGCATGGGCGGGTACGCTGTAAACGACGCCTGTAGCTGTTTTTGGGTCAACGAACCAGCCTGGCAAAATTGGAAACTTGCCTTTCGTCACTGGGTTTTCAAAAATTTTTCCAATAAGTTCCTTGCCTTTAAACGAGCGCTTTACTTCTATTTTCTTTTCTTGCTCTTTGAGTTTCTCAGCGGCTTCTTGGCTAATTATCCACTTTTCGCCGTTGACGGTAGCTTCAACATAGGTAGCGTCAGGGTTTATCCACATGTTTGTTATGCCGTAAATTGTTTCTGGGCGGAAAGTTGCCGCTGGCAAAAACGTGCGCTCGTCCAGCTTGTATTTGATTAATGTGTATTCTTCCGGAGTGACGCCTTCGCCTACTTGGCGGTCATGGTCTCCTGTTGGGCTTTGATCTTTTGGACACCACACCACTGGGTGCGTTCCTCTTGTCACGTAGCCTTTTTCTTTGAGGTTTTTGTATTGCCACTCGATAAATTTCTGGTAAGTGGGCATTATGGTGGTGAATTCTCTTCGCCAATCTACCGAGAAACCTATGCTTTTAACGGCTAAGCGCCCCTCATTAGTGTAATATTGAGCCATGTAAAGAGGGTCAACAAATTTTTTAAGTTCCGATTCTGGAACGTCGTCAACTTCTCTGAGAACTCGGATGTAGTCTTCGTCACCTCTCGCTACGCGCTGGCTGGCTCCTAGAAGCGGTTGACCAGTCCAATGCCAAGCCCAAGGCCAAAGCACGTTGTAACCTTGCATACGCTTGAACCTTGCGTAAGCGTCAACCCGCGAAGCCGTAAAAGTGTGCCCAACATGCAGTGGGCCGTTCATGTATGGGTATGGGAACGTTACCATTATTTTCTTTCTTTTTGGGTCTGGGTCAGCCTCAAAAATATGAGCGTTTTCCCACTTGGCTTGCCATTTCTGCTCGATTTGCTTGGTTTGGCTCATGAAACTTGTGATTAAGTCATCGGCTATTAAGAGTTTTGCTTTATAAGCTCCTCTATCACTGAAATTTGCTGTTTAAAGGTATTTTAAGCCTCAAAACCGTGCTGGTAAGGAACATTATAGAAATCCTTCTAGGTTCTAACCTAACTGTTTACATAGCGCAAGCAAAAAAAGCGATAAGCCAGAAAAAAGTCTTATGTACTTGATTTTAACATACAAAAGAGTGATGCAGCATGAAAGACGATACAGAAGCAAGAATTAAGCAGGATCTTTTTGCCGAAATTCAAAATTTAGAACAAAATTATGGGGTAATCAAGAGTTTTCTTTCAGGAAAAGACTACGATGCTATAGCTATCGGCGGAGCAATTCAATCTTTCAAAGACAGCCTAAGCCGAGCCAGCGCATTCGTCCTTGCCTTATACAACCTGAAAGGTAAACGAGTTAACATTCCATGGGAACCCCTCTTCACAAGCCTAGATTATGCCTTAGCAACATTTGCGGTTTCTCCAGCGCCAAAGCAGAAAGCGGCAGTTAAAACCATTCTGTCCATGTCTGAAGAACAAATTGGGCAGGTTCTATCTTACTTTTCAGCTCTAAAAGAATCGTTGAAATAGAGAAACAGTTTCAAAGGCTAGTCGCAAATGTTCAAACATCCCGTAATAGTTTTGTTCAACTAATCCATCCAGCAAAAGAGGCCTTGAGCATAGAGGAGATTGTTAAGAATTACGCATTCATCCTGTCGCTAACGCGGCGGGTATTCTGCCAGGTTTTTATAAACTAAATGAAAAGGGGTTGAGGTTGGATGTTTCGATTATTATTACTATTTAATACTTCTCAAACGAGCAAGCAACCTGCATCAATAAATTTACTAAGTGCTGTAACTATGATATTTTTTGGTGAAGCGCCGTGACTTGTTATTTCCGCCATCTTGAAGCGACTTTTAAGAAAGCAGGAATAGAGGTAACACGCCAAAACAGAAAAGAAGTTGACAATGTCATTCGCAGCATTATAGGTTCAGATTACACAGATTGCCCAGCGGTTTGGAGGCAAGTTAAAAAACGCTTGGCAGAGGACGAAGCAAGTTTTGTTGACGAATTGAAGACTGCTTGGGAAAATCGAAAACTCACTTAAGGTTAGTAAATTCATCCAGTAAATCATTGAGTTGAGCGAATATTTCAAGAAAACGGTAACCTCTTTCGGTTGTAACGTACTTGTTCAGTTTTTTCTCAAGTAAACCCTGAGAAGTTAAAGCGTTGATGTGGCTTTTGAGTTGGGAATAATTTAGGTTTGCATTGTACATTATGCTGGTTTTGGTTTTTTGTTGCTCGCAGAAAAGCAAAATCTCAGCTATAATATCCAATTTTCCTCTTCTAGAGCCTTTAGCAATACTCCATTCCCTGTCATGTTTTAGGAGAGCAAACTGAAGTTCTAGTGAATTTAATTTTGTTGCTCCCAGTAAACTGCTTGTCAAGTTACTTTCCCCATGTTTAATTTGATTTAAAGCTTCTTTTAGCTCTTAAACGAATGTGATTGTACATTAGCAATAACAACCAGTCAAATTTGCGATTGCCTTCTTAACGCTTTAATAATAAATCACAGTTTACATGGATAAGAAGCGAAGAACACAATGTACAAGCGATTACTGCTTTATTCTGATGGCGGAGCAAGAGGAAACCCTGGACCAGCAGCCATAGCTTATTTGGCATTAACAGAAAAAGGCGAAGCAGTAAAGGCAGATTCACGCTTCATAGGAATACACACTAATAACCAGTCAGAATACAACGCGTTGATAGCGGCATTGGAGTTTGCCATAGCGGTTAAAGTTGAAGAAGTCGTTTGCCACCTTGACAGCGAATTAGTCGCAAAACAGCTTAACGGGGAATACAGCGTAAAAAATGCTGAGTTGCAAAAGTTATGGCGCAAAGCCCAAGAACTGAAAAGTTGCTTCAAAAAAATCAGCTTTGTAAATGTTCCAAGAAGCAACCCTCAAATTCAAAGGGCAGATGCGCTAGTGAATAAAACTTTGGATGAGGAACCGCAAAGAGCTAAAGAATTATAACAAACCCTGCACAAGGAACGTTGAAAATGAAGAACGTGTTTGTTCATGCAAGCATTCGCACAAGCAACATGGAGAAATCAATCGACTTTTACACCAGACTTCTAGGCCTAAAACTTTTGAGCCGCCGAGAAATCAAGCAGAACAACGCTGAAATCGCTTTCCTTCAAGACCCAAAGGGCAAAGGCTGCACGCTTGAATTAACCTTCTACCGCAACCAAAAGAAATTCACTCAGCCTGAATATGAAGAGCGCCTGTTTGACCATTTAGGATTCGAAGTTGCAGACATGAAAATGACTATTGCGGCTTTGCGGAAGGAAAATGTAACGATTACTGATGAACCTTTCAAGCTTGCAATAGGTCCAACGATTGCTTTTATTGAGGATCCAGATGGAACCCTTATTGAGTTGATTGAGCGAAAATAAGCTTTTTTACTCGTAGAATCTGGGTCTAACTTTTTTGCTGTATTCCTCTATAGCTTTGGCTCTTTCTTCTTCCTCTTTATCTTTAGCTTCAGCTTCTTTTTCCGCAGGCTGAGCAACGGTTTTGTCAAAATCGCCATCAACACTCTTGTAAGAACCTTCCAAAGCAGTTATGTAAATTTTAAAATCGTCAATCGTGCTTTCCGCTTGTCGAGTGGATAGGCGCTAAATCTTTAATCAAAAGTAGCATAGCAAGCAAATTGATTATAAAAGCGCCAGTAATGCCAGATTAAATTTATGGAGCGAGGATTAGCTCTTTTTCATAAGGATAAACCTCAAACAACAATGCCTTTTCAAACTCTTGCCGGCTTACGTCTCTTTCCAGCAGACACTTGATAATTCTTGGTCTCTGAGGTATCAAGTCAAAAAAGTTGTCGTTAAATTCGCCTTTGATACCTTCCAGTTTCAGAAAAACTGCTTTGGCGTAAACGTTTGATTCCAGCATAATCTCAAAATTGGCTGCGTCCAACTTTTTTGTTTCGATTTTTACTTGTGGGGTTGGGAGTTTCATGTTTTTAGCCTCTTGAATCGTTTTGGCATCTTCATACAGCAAGGTGCCTTCATCTTCAAGGATTACCGCGAAAATGCAGTTGTCTTTCAACGGCAGCGTTTCTAAAGCGTTTTCTAGAACTAGCTTCGAGGTGTAAGCTGGTGTGACCGTTTTTGCGTGTTGGCTGTATAATACTTCACCGTTAAAGGTCATTACTTGGAACTTAAGCGTTGACTCCAAAGTGTCTTCTGTCTCATTAACAACATAAACGTAGGCTTTGCCTTCCTTGATGATTAAGGGTGCAATGACCGGTTGAAAGGCACGCTTGACAAAAAAGTACGCTGCCTTCGCGTTCAAGCCATAGTCAACTAGGCTCCAACTTATGACTGGCCAGCAATCATTGAGTTGCCATATTAGGCATCCGCTGGTTTTGAACATGCGGCTTCTCCAATGAGTTACCGCTGTCTTTAATGCTTCACCCTGATTCAACTGCGCATAAAGCGTAAACCGCTTGAAATCTTCAGGCACAGGGTAGTGCAAGGATAGTAATGTACGTAGTATTTTTAAGCCATCAACCTGCTTCTCGTGGGCTTCAAACGCTGGCGAACCAAGATTCATGTCCGCGTCATCCAAATATTCTCTTAAGAGGCTAAGTGTTGGAGGAGCTTGCCAGCCGAACTCGGTCAAAAAACGCCCCTTATCCCCAAGATACGCTGAGTAATCCACTTGTTTACTCCAAACGGTCCAGTTATGCCTACTGCCTTCGTGTTCACTATTGTGTCCTTCTCCGCCATATGGGCTGCTTGGCTGGTAAGGACGTGTGCCATCAAGCCTGTTAAGAACGCTGGGCAATATTTTGTCAAATATTGACAATCCAAAAAGTTTCGGCATCTCTTTCCATACGGTTTTGTATTGCCATTGAATCTCGTTGTTGCCACACCAAACGACTATGCAAGCGTGCCCTCGCAAACGCCGCACAACCTCATCTGCTTCTCTTTCTGCTTCCTTGAGGAACCAGTCGTCTTCTGGGTAAGCAGAGCTTGCGTACATGAAATCTTGCCAAACCATTATCCCAAGCCTATCACAAAAATCGTAAAAAGCATCGTCTTCATAGATTCCGCCACCCCAAACTCTAAGCATGTTAAAGTTCGCTTGCGCTGCAATATCTAGAAGTTTCTCATAGCGGTCTGCAGTAACTCTGGGTAGGAAGGAGTCAGCAGGCACCCAGTTGGCACCCTTACAAAAAACCGGCAAACCATTGATTGCGAAAATGAAGCATTTGCCTTCGTCATTAGGCTCCTGCAGAAGCTTTACACTTCTAATTCCACATTTGACCGCTGCCTTTTCTAAAAATACCTCGTCACAACAAAGCTCCACTGAAACATCATAAAGATTCTGTGCACCATAACCTCTTGGCCACCAGAGACGTGGCTTAGCAATTTCAAACTCGCTTTCAAGACAACTTTGCCCCAAAGCAATTTTCTTGATTATTTGTTTTTCAATTCTCTGCCCAAACCCTTCCACAACAAACTTAGCCTTGACGCAACAAGGTTTTATGACATAAACTTCAGCAACAGCTTTGATTTTTGCTTTCTCCTCTGAAACCTGCAAGGGTAAAGCTGCTAGATAACCTAACTTTGCCTTGTCATAAGCGATTACTCTTGCACTGCGCCATATTCCAGCCGTTGGCAAGGTTGGCCCCAAATCCCAGCCGAAAGAATATTGAGCTTTGCGCACATATGGCCTGGCTGAAAAGTTTTCAGCATGCAAACTCCCATATTTGCTGCCGTATTTGCGTTCTAATTCAAGGGCAACTTTGTATATGGGTTTAAAGCGGACAGCAATAACATTCCTGCCTGCCTTCACCGATTTGCCGATGTTAAACCGCCAAGGCGTAAACATGTTATCTGCTTCGCCGACTTTTACGCTGTTCACCCAGACAGTGGCAAACGTGTCTAAACCGTCAAAAACAAGCTCAACTGCATGCTTGCCCAAAAAATCTGGCGGAAGGTCAAATGCTCTACGGTACCACCACTCATTTTCAGGTACCCATTGAACCTTTTTCTCGTTTAAGCCCTTGAACGGGTCAGGAATAACATTGTTAGCCAATAAGTCTAAGTGAACGGTTCCAGGAACCTTCGCTGGAAGCCAACCGTCATCATCGTATTCGGGTTTGTGCGCTCCTAATTCTTCACCGTTGCATTCGGCAAAACCATTGAACTTCCATGAACCATTCAAGGATAACTCAAAATTAGCCAAAATTATACCCTAAAAAATTAAAGGACTCAAACTAATAATCTTAACCTTAAAAGCCTGAAAACCAAGCAAGTCACCATTAAGGCGCCTAAAAGTCTAAGCTAAATAAATAATACAACACTTCAGCAAAGCAACGATTATCCTCAAGTTAGCTCTAATTTTGCCGCCAATCCGGGGGTTGCTGCGCCTAGCCGGCGGTTCATACATTACTTCGCCAATCTTGAAACCATTCTTTTTAGCAATAACCAATAATTCACCGCCAAAGGTTTCTCCGCCTCTCAAATGATGGGCTATTGTTTCTTTTTTGTAAACCCTAAAATTTGAGAAAAAATCCGAGACCCCGAACATTTTACCTAACGTTTTGGAAGCCAGCCTCTCTGAAATTCTGGGAAGAACCGTTCGCGATGCCACCACTAAATCGAATTCGCTGAGTTTTGTGATAAGTGTAGGTATGCAGTCAGGATTGTTTTCCAAGTCGGCATCTATTGTTACTATTATAGGAAACTTGGCTAGTTTCATTCCGTACAATAAACCTTTAGTTTGCCCTTCTCGAATTTTTGCAACCGCCAAATCTGCAAAACGCTTAGCAACATCAAGGGTTCCATCCAAAGAGTTATCGTCAACAACAACGATTTCATGCGGAAAATCTCGAAGCGCTGACCTAACTTTAAGAATTAACTCCTTAATGTTTTCTCTTTCATTCCAAGTCGTTGTTACTACGGATATGCCCTGAGCCATTTCATTGCCGACACTCATGAGTAGCCATAGCCATCTCAAGTTATAAGTTATATTGCATGCAAAAATTAACCTGAAATTTGATTTGAACATTAGTGTTCTTAGTTTTCATGGGTCTTTGGTTTTCTAGTCATATTACAAGCGGAAGCAACATCATAAACTTAAAATAATTGGAAGGACTGATGTGTTAACGAATTCATAAATTAGGTAAGATTAATAGAGGATGAAAAAATGAGCAAAAGCGTAAAACCCCACTTAAACCTCATAATCATGGGGCACGTTGACCACGGAAAATCCACAACAACAGGGCACCTACTCTACTTAGCAGGCGCAATCGACGAGAGAACAATC
>JBEKHJ010000085.1:0-7695 GCA_050012335.1 Bathyarchaeia archaeon | reverse complement strand
TTCTCCCGTTCCTCATAGAGGCTAATGATGCTTTTAATAGCGTCGCTTCGGCTTTTGAACTTGCCCTCTGCTACCCAACGGTCAATCTCTTCTAACGTTTTTTCTGGCAGTCTAAGTTGCACCTGAGCCATCATAGTCACCGTAAACAGTACTGTTTACAAAACACTTAAACCTTTCCCAAAAAAATGCCAATCTATTATAGATTAAGTTAACGTTAAAGAAAACCCTAATCCGCCTAAAGGCCTGTACCCGCTAAGGGTGCAAAGTGCCAATGCAGCGGCGGTTAAGTCGGCGGTGGTTCCGGGGTTACACTTGTTTTGGGATAATCTTAGTTTTTTGTCGAATTGTTTGAGGCTTTTTTTTCCTTTTGCCGTTTGTAACCCGCCAAGATCCAAACTGGCTTTTGCTTCTGTCGATATTTCTTGTGCTTTGTCTTTGCCCATTTTGCGCACTATGAAGGTGTCCGGGCGTTCAGAGAGGATTTTTAGGAAAGTGTGAACGACTGCCGTGCTCAAAGGTTTACTTTTAAGTTGCTCCATCAAATATGGATAGGCTAAATCGAAGGTTACTGGGTAATTATGTACCCACTCAGAACAAATATCATCGTATCCTGAAGCAATTTTGAAAACCTCATACAAACTAACATTCTCCTTTATCAAGCGCTCCTTAGAACGGGGGTCGGTAACGTCAAGGTCTGGCGCGTCATTGAGACCGCTTGGATTGGCAATGTCTACTGCTTCGTAGAGGTGCACTGAATCCAATGCAGTCGTTGATTTAACCGCCAAGTCAATATTTTTCCGCAAAAGAGAAAAATCTAAAAGATAATTTTCCTTTGATGGTGTCATGCCTGCGGCGACAGCGATGGGCATAAGCAGCATTATGGTGCCGAGAATGGTGTTTCCGCCCTTCTGCCAAGCATTAACGTCAGCGGCGCAAGTCTTTATGAGCTGCCCCAAGCCAACCTCGCTAATGCCAAGTTTGTTTTCTGCCACCGAAATCCCGCGGTAAGCAGCCTCCTGAAAGGATGATCCTGCAGCAACAGCTGAAGCCAAGAAATGCTCACATCTTGTCCCTTCAAAGCCAGATATGAAGTTGACGTTGCCTGGCTTTTCCGCGCCGACTTCAAGCAGTATCGCCAGCTCTAAACATTTGGAAATATGAATACTCTTAGTAGTGACATTTAACATATTGAGCTATTCTCCATTAATGTACTCTGTAAGTTACTACGTACATCTAAGGCTTTATACTCTAATCTACGTAGTAATCTTTTCAATTTTAATAAGAGCTATTCTTTCCTTTAATGTACTCTGCACCATGTAGAAAAGAATAATTAGAGAATGATTAGATCTAATATCAGTCACCAAGATTTTATTTACATCTAAGATCCATACCAAGTTTCTTTTGAAAGATATTCTTTTAGTGGCAACTTAATCTTTACAACTTCTCTAAGTTGCATAAATGGAAGAAACAGCTAAGTATGATGATGCTCCGGAATAGAGAGAAACTTGGAATAAAAGAATGAATGATGTTCTCTTTGCTGTGATAGCTCAAAATGTCATTATGTTGTTCTGAGAAGGGTTCTGTTTTGTTTCTTTGCTTCTTTGCAGTTTTATTATGAAATAAGCATTTATTATTAAAAAAAACAAGAAAACATAAAATGGGAAGTTAGGCAATGGCAACCGACTTGTTGGGATAGGTAGAGAACCAGCAGGCTCAACAAAGCCCGTATAAATTGAGAAAATATTAACTCCTTCTACTATGAAGCCTCTGAGGACAAGGAGGATTAATTGGCTGGAAAGAAAAAGAAGCAAACCCATTATAATATTGAAAATGATAACGGTAACTGTAAACCTTTTTGTCATGTTAGGTTATTTCTATATTGTGCAGATTTAAGACTTATCATCTATGAAAACTTCAAAATACTACGTACATTAGGATATAGTCTTAGAATGTACGTAGTAACCCCTTTAATGTACTCAGTAAGTTACTGCATCATGGTTTAATTCAATATTGAAAGCTTAGCCTTTTCACAGTTTCCCATTGCGAATGCACCGATTTTAAGTGGTTGAAAAAAGGTTTATTAAAGTTGTGTAAAAAACTACAAACAATTGAAACGATCTTACAAACGCGCAGGTTAAAAGGGGATTTGCATGAGAGCACCCGAAGGCGACTTAATCAAAACAAAGAGCAATGTGGTTTTTGATATTAAAGGCTTAGTTCATGCCGAGGGCAAAATCATCGCGTTTCCCTATTGTTGAGATTTTAGGCTGTCCTTTGTCAAGGTCAATTCGTCTTCGAGGTATTCCTGATTGTACAGTTTCATTATCTTCAGAACTTTCTTCGTTCCCTTCTCGCTTTCTTTTTCGGCGATTCTGATTTCTCCGTCGAACAAGCCAAGAATTGCTTGTACCTCTTCTGAAAGGTGCATACGAGGGTCAACCACCGCCAAGATCGTGAACCCTTTGGATTTAAGGTTAGCAAGAATGCCGTTTAGCCATTTTCGGGTGAAAACCGCATGATGCTCCAGCAGCACATCCGACAGAATGTCGATGCAAGCTCTTCTCGATCCAGCCACCGATGAGTTGAGTGTTCGGAAATACTTGACTAAGGCAATGTCTATGTCTGTTAGGTTGTCTATTCCTTTGAGTTTGTAAACGTTCGGCAAATTTTCGACGACTATGTCGGCTTGGAGGTTACAGACAAGAAGACTAAAATTCAATTGGAATTGCTCGGCCAAATCTTTAATGCTACCCGCTTCGCACGTGATGTAAAGGGTTGTTTCGCCTGCTTTGGCGCCTGCTTCCAGAAAAAGTTTGATTAGTAGTTGTCTCTCGTCGCACGAAGGCGATGCTATGGCGAGGGCGTATTTTTCTGGTATTCCTCCCAACAACAACCTATCAAGCTCTGGGTAGCCAGTCGTTATCCTTCCAGGCAGAGCCTCGAATGCGGGCTGTGCTGGTTGTGCAGTTACCGTGATCAGGTTGGCCTTGAACGCTTTCGTCTTGCCCAAATCATCGACGTAGACGACTTCTGGGGTTAAGTTGTAGCTGCCCGCTTTGGTCGCCTTCAGTTTCAGTTTGACGGTTTCAACTTGGAATGGACCAACGCTTTTCTCTTTTATGGCGAGGCTGCCTTCTTGCAGGTTGCAGAAAGAGGGCAAATGGGGAAATTTGAATTCGGGGAGAGTTACTCCCTCGATCTTGACGAGCAAGCATGGCTTTCTACCGACGTTGACTAGGTCGAGTCGCATTTCAAACTCCTCGCCAACCTGAACCTTTCTCGGCACCATAAGACTCAATTGCACGTTGGCGTGCCCAAACCTCTCTTCAACCTGCTCAGAAACTTTCTGAACTCTTGCCCGCTGAACTCTAGCCTCCTCAGCTCTGCCCTGCTTCTCAAGAGCCCAAGCATAGTTTGATCTACCCATTATTTCTTGACCAGGGTATGCGTATGTTGTATTGGAATACTCTAGGACTTCTTCGAAACACTGATTCGATTCTTCCCAATGGGCCTTGGCAGCGAAATAGACGCCTTTAGACACGGCAACCACAAAAATATTATTATAATGCGAGAGAATTTCTGGGGACAGTTTTGTCATTCTATCAAAGTACTCATCAGCATGTTTCAAATCCCCAAGTTTACTGTACTCACGGGTAAGAGTTGCATAAAGAGAGCCTGGTATCCAATTTACGTCTGTTTTCTTGCAGTACTCCAACCCTTTCAAGACCTGAGACAATAGCTCCGCAATTTTCTCTCCACCCCCATCAGAAAAGCTCCAGAGCCTGCTGCTCGCCTGAGCCAATTCTGCAAAAACGTCTAATTTCTCGCCAATCCTCAGGACGTTGACATATTCACGTCTGCCTTCTGGAAGAAGCCCACAAAAAAGCCAGAACTCAAACCCTGCGTCTAAAGTGACTGCTATTTCTTTGCGGACGTCGCCGAGTTCCCTAAAAATGGCAACTGAACGCAGGAGTTCACCCAATCCTCTTTCCTGCAAATCTTCAAAATGACAACACAATATGCCACTTCCCCACAGTGCATCGGCCACGTCAGCGATAGAGTTCTCTTCTTCAAATATCTGCAGAGCCACGCCGTAATCTGCCAGGTCCATTTTCAGGTCTCCGCGGCCCGCAAAACCGAAGCCTCTTGCTCTGTTGTTGATAAATCGAGCCTCCTCCAAGCGATCATCCACGGCCACCTCTTCGGCTTTACTCGCATACTCCAGTAGAAGGTCAGGCTTGTCGCCTTTGAGATAAGCCGCGTCCATAGCCTTTCTGAGAGCGCGCAGCCGCACCACGCCCGTTTCAGAGGCGGCAAGCTCGTCAAAAGTCCTTATAGCTTCTCCATACATGTAGTTGGCAGCATAAGCGTCTCCAAGCCCTTCTAACGCGGTTCTCTTCTCTTCATCATGCCCTTCCAGGATATTCTGGAGTACATACTCAAAGTGTTTGATGGCTTGTAAGTTGCTCCACCTCGCCAGCTCGTCCTTCGCTGCCGCCAAGGCGTACTCTACTGCTTTCTCTTTGTTCCCAGCCTGAGCATAATGATAAGCCAAATCGGCTAACGGCAGTTTGCCATCCTTGCCTTTGCCTTCGAGCTTCTCTGCAACCTTAGCGTGAAACACCCTTCTTTGGGCTGGAGAAATCTCACTGTATACTGCGTCTCGAGACCTAGCGTGGTCAAAACGGTACAGCTCCCCCTCGCAGCAAACCAGAGAAGTGGTCTGCCCAATCACATCCAAAGTTTCAATAGCCTCAGGCGACTCCAAACTCAGCACGGAAGCAAGAAGTTCCGCGTCGAACCTCTCTCCGATGGCGGAAGCGGCGTTGAGCACCTTTCTCTGATTACGCGTCAAGCTGCTTAACCTTTGCAGGATTATGTCCCGAATCTTGTCCGGTATCCCTATCTCGCCATGAGCCAGGCACCATTTGTCGTGTTCTTGAATTAGGCCGACGCGTTCATGCAGCATCCTCAGTGACTCCACGACGAACAGCGGGTTTCCTTGGCTTTCTTCCGCGAGTTTTGCTGCTAGTTCTCGTTGGAGGTCGCCTCCCAGCATGTTTTCGGCAAGCTCCGAAACATCCTTTTGATTAAGGTTAGCGATCTTGATTTCTTTGAACAGGTCCTCGCGCTTCATCAGTCGCAGTGTTTCGACCAATGGATGCGGCCTGCCCTCCACGTCGGCTGTGAGCTGCTCGCTCCTGAACGTTGCTAAGAGAAGAACTTTCTCAGAATTTATCGCTCGGGCAATGTAATGGATTAGCGCCAGCGAAGCTGAGTCTGCCCAGTGTACGTCGTCTATGAAGAGGATTATCGGTTTCTTAGTCGAGATGGCTGTGAGGGTTTTTGTGACGGCGGCGAAGGTTTGGTCTTTCCACACCTGAGGAGATATCGTCCGAGATTTTCCAAACTGTTCAGCCTGAGTTGGACCCATCAGCCACGACATGATGTCTATGTCTTCTGGCCCCCAAGTCCTTTTCTTTTCAATTGGTTCTATTTTGGATTCACTTAATTGAGCGCTGGCACCTTCGTTTTCTTCGCTCTGTCCCCCTGAGAAATAAGCGTTGAAAGCTTCAAAAAATGGAAAGTAGGGTACTGCCGCATTGCTGAGGCACCACCCAGTCAGCGTTGTCACTCCTAGTTTTTTTGCCTCGTACAGAAAATCTGTAACGAGTCTTGTCTTGCCGGCTCCAGCTTCGCCAGAAATAAAAACGGTTGTTCCTTTTCCTTCAGTTGCTGAATTTAGGAATGCCTGTAGCTCTTCGAGTTCACGTCCTCTCCCGACTAGAATGGGCTCAGCAAAAACCCCCGTCTTCATCTTTTGCCCACGCCCAAGAATCTGGCTTGAAACACCAACTTTTTCTCAATCAACTTACACTTATATTTTAAGTGTTGAAAAAGTTTGTGTTTCATTCTTTCGAACTGGCTTAAAAAAACCTGGGCAACCATGCAAGGCCATTATTTTACTCATTGGTGCGTCTACTTTAAATGGTTCAAAAAACGTTTATTTAAGTTTGTAAAAAGCTACAAGCAATTTAAATGGTCTTACGCTCAAGATAATGGGGATTTGCATGAGAGCACGCGAAGGCGACTTAATCAAAACTAAAAGCAACGTGGTTTTTGATGTTAAAGGCTTGGTCCACCCCGAGGGCAAAATCATCGCGTTTCCCCGCTTTATCCCCTCGCCACAGGGCACCAGACAGGACAAAGACGGCACCTACGGCAAAGTGTACAGTCTCGATGAAAGGTTCAAGTTTCTTCAAGAAAACCATCCTGAATTGATT
Source organism: Bathyarchaeia archaeon (assembly GCA_050012335.1). Taxonomy (GTDB): domain Archaea; phylum Thermoproteota; class Bathyarchaeia; order Bathyarchaeales; family Bathycorpusculaceae; genus Bathycorpusculum. The sequence goes on along the minus strand of JBEKHJ010000085.1, from coordinate 1,411 downwards.
GTTTTTGACCCGGTTTTTGGTGAAACACTCTGTGAAGTCCCAATCAAAGAAGTAGCTGAGTATTATCAGCCTGCTGAAAAACTTGCATTACTACGTACATCCAAGCACCTTAGCACATTAGAGAATAAGGCGTTGCGGCTGGCTGAAGCGCTGAAAAAAGAGGCGGATATTCCCTGGAGCGCCATAGGCATTTCCGGCTCGATACTGACTGGGTTAACGACTGAAAAATCAGACATTGACCCAATAGTTTACGGGGCGGAGAACTGCCGAAAAGCCTACGCAGCCTTGCAGAAATTGCTCAAAGACAAAGGCTCTGGGTTCAAGCCTTATAGCCGACCGGAGTTGCAGGACCTATTCGATTTCCGTTCGAAAGACACCCAGATGAGCTTCGAAGATTTCGTCTTAGTCGAAAGTCGAAAGGCGTTTCAGGGCAAGTTCATGGGAACCGACTATTTTATCCGTTTCGTGAAGGATTGGAGCCAAATAAGCGAGCAGTATGGTGACGTGTGCTTCAGGAACAGTGGCTACGCTAAAATAACAGCCAAGATAGCTGACAGTTCAGATTCACTTTTCACACCCTGCACCTACAAGGTTGAAAGTGTCAAAGTTGTTGAAGGACCCAGGTTGGAGCCAATACGGGAAATTGTTTCTTTCCGCGGCAGGTTCTGTTTGCAAGCAGAAAACGGTGAAGCAGTTGAGGCTCAGGGAAAAGTTGAGCTTGTAACAAATAAGAAAAACCCGGGCGAATTTTATCGTTTGATACTTGGCAATAAGCCGTCGGATTACATGGTTCTGTCACATGTTTAATGCAGCACTTTCAACACTTGCTCATAGTAGCGTGGGCAATAAGTCAAAGTGACCTGGTGGAAACTCTCTTTTGGCGGCACTACTTCTTCCAAGTTGCCTTCAACAATTACTACTTCGTCTTTTTGCGCTTGCAAGCGGAACTCTTCCATGAAAGACAGAACCCTCTTTGCTTCAAGCGCATCTCGTTCGCCACTTAAAACTTCCAAGGGCTCAATTTTGTAGATTGATGGAATGAAAGGTGCTTCATCATCCGCAGTAACACGAGCTTTAAGTTTAACCCAGCCTTTCTGCTTGATTCTTGTCTTGGGGTCATATTCTGATTTGATTTCGCTCCAAGCCTTCACAGGTTCAAACTCAGCTTTTATGGTTCTTCCGCTGGCTTTATCATCATATAAACCGTAGATTTGCTTTCTTCGCTGATGCCAAACGAAATCTTCAACGCTGAAATTTTTGAATCGCCACTGCTTGCCCTTCATGGCTTGGTCTGATTCAAACTCGTTATGCAAACTTGAACGATTATCCTTGTATAAGGCTGCAAGAGCTTTTCGAATTTTGGCATTTTCTTTTTTGCCGTAAACTATAAGGTCTATGTCTGAAAGCTTCG
>JBEKHJ010000084.1:0-7708 GCA_050012335.1 Bathyarchaeia archaeon | reverse complement strand
CCACATGGAAAACCACATTTTCCTGTCAGCATCAACTTTACTGTACATAGCGTTTTCCATCTTAAGCATCAAACTATCCATTCAACTGCTTACAAGGTTGGAGTAGCCAAACTTTATAAGTTCTTCCATTGGCTTTTTAAATAAAATGAGCCAAAAGGAAATGCTGCTTTCCATAATAATTCCCGTTTACAACGAGGAATTAACCGTAGGCAACATAATCGACCGCGTAAAAACAGTCATGCAGCAAACTGGGCTAAAGAACGAAATAATAGTTGTAGACGACTGCTCGTATGACAAATCGCTTGAAGTAGCCAAAAAACGCAGCGCCAAAATCTACACCCTAAAACAACATTTAGGCAAAGGCTACGCGCTACGAGCGGGTTTTTCCAAAGCAAAAGGCGACATAATAGTCACCATAGATTCAGACGGTTCACATCGCCCCGAAGAACTCCCACGAGTGCTCGCGCCAATCCTGCAAGATAAAGCAGACCTAGTCATAGGCTCAAGATACCTAAACCAAAAAAACGTAGCCGCAAGAAAACTAAACGCTTTCGGCGTCAAACTCTTCAACTATTTCATCCAACTTTTAACTGGCGTAGCCGTCACTGACTCCCAATCGGGCTACCGAGCCATGAAACGCGAAGTCCTGAAAAACCAAAACCTAAAGTCAGGCGAATACGAAATAGAATCCGAAATGCTTGTCAAAACCGCCAAAAAAAACTTCAGAATCACCGAGGTGCCGATAAGTTTTGAGCAGCGAACCTACGGCAGATCCGGAGTTGACCCCATTGTTGACGGGTTCAAAATTCTCTTCACAATAATTTTGGCTTATATGAAGGGTTAAGCAAGTTGGCTGGCAACGCATATCCCAAAGTTTCAATCATAGTTGCAGCTTATAACAGCGAACAAACAATCGAAGAGTGCCTCAAATCAATCCTGGCGCTGGAGTATCCCGCAGATTTCATTGAAGTTATCGTCATGGATGGCGGCTCAAAAGATGCCACCGTCAAAATAGCAGAAAAATACCCTGTCAAAGTTGTTTCCATCCGCTTGAACGCTCCAGCAGCCTACAATTACGCCATGAAAATCGCTGCGCATCAGGTTCTGGGCTTTATAGACGCAGACGCCAAAGTAGAACCGCAATGGCTAAGCAAACTCGTACCCCACTTGGAAGAACCCAAAGTAGCAGGCGCCAGCGGCAGCATAGAAACTTGGAACGCCCAAAACCCATGGGCAAAAAGCATCGGTTTCGAACTTAAAAACCGCTACAGGCGCATTGGAAAATACACCAGCCGCATAGCCACCATGAACCTGCTGCTGAAAAAAGCCGTTATCGAAGAGGCTGGCGGATGGGACGAAAACCTGCCCAGTCAATACGACACGGACTTAGGCTTCAGAATAAGCGCTAAAGGCTACAAAATCGCTTATGAATCAAACGCAGTCTGCTACCACTACAACAGACCAACCGTGCGCGCTTATTACAGGCAGCAGTTGCAGTACGGCAAAAACACCCTAAAACTTTACTTCAAACATGGACGCTTGGCGAAGGGTGACGAAATCACGGATTTTGGCATGAACATCCAGCCTGCGCTAATCTTGGCTACCATCGTGGTTTTCCTTCTCGGAATAATAGAAGTGCTCAGGCCCTTATGGTACATTTCAGGCTTAATTTTAGTCTTGATGTTTGTTTACTTCGTTTACTCCGCCGCCAAGATTGCGGTTAAATTCCATGAGAGGGTTGCTTTGCGGTTGGTGGTGCTTTATTTTGTGAGAGCATTCGCATGGTTTGTCGGCGCAGTAATAACTACAGTCAACTATGCGAGGGGCAAGGGGAGGAAGGCGCCCGATGCGTAAAGTATGCTTCGTTTCGCCTGAATATTGGCCTTTGTCTGGTGGAACAGGCGCCTACGTTTACTACCTCTCAAACGAACTTATGAAGAACAGCTACAAAATCTGCGTAGTAACAGGCTCCGACCAAACATTAGACATCAAAGTCAACGAGCAACTGAACGTGTTTTTCCTAAAAATTCCAAAAACACCAGTCATAAAATCGTTTCTGCTTGCAGCCTCCAGCTACCGCAAACTAAACAGCGTCCGCGGAAGCGTTAACGTGGATATTACGCATGCTAACTTGCCCTTAACTCCGAACTTTGCAGTGCCGCCGAACTTTGGAAAAACGCTCGTTTGCACCGTTCACTCAACATGGAAAGGCGAAGCACAAGCCATCAGAAGCGAACCCTACAGCAGGCTTAACGCTAACGAGAAGTTTATGGTCAGTTTTAACTGGTTTTTGCGGATTTTTGAGGAGAAAATGCTTGAGCGAGCAAACAAAATAATCGCTGTAAGCCATTTCACAAAGCGCGAATTGCTTGAGTACTATAAGGTGCCTGAAGAGAAAATCCGAGTCATCCATAATGGGGTTGATGTAAACAAGTTCAAGCCAGCACAGGATAAGCGCAAAGTCAAGGAGGAGCTTGGCTTTAACCCTGACGATTTAACCATACTCTCAGTAGGCAGGCTCTATGCACGCAAAGGCTTATTTACACTCATCGAAAGCATGCCCGCCATTGTTAAGCGATTCAAAAACGCGAAATTCATCATTTCAGGCAAAGGACAAAGCGACGAAATGCGAAAGCTCCTCGCTCACGCAGAAAAAATTGGCGTAAAAGGCAGCATAATCTTCACAGGTTACTATCCAGACAAGAAACTGCCTAAGCTCTATCAAGCCGCAGACGTGTTTGCGTTTTCCACGTTCTATGAGCACCATCCCTTCGCTGTTTTGGAGGCGCTTTCAACTGGCTTGCCCGTGGTGACAACCAGCGTGGGCGGAATTCCTGAAACGATTGAGAATGGGAAAAACGGGTTTTTGGTTGAACCGTTCAATCCGAAACAGTTCGCTGATAGGATACTATATTTGCTTGAGCACCCTGCTGAGGCTGCTGAAATGGGACTTCTTGCACGCCAAACAATCCTAGAACGCTTCGATTGGCGCATAGTCGTCAAGGACGTGCTCAAGGTCTATGATGAAGCGTTAAGCTAAGCCGTCTCTATCGGCTCTCCCCTATATGCGATGGTAATTTTCTGGAAAAGCTTCACTACATCCAAAGAGCAAAACAGCATCTTCGTTAAAAATTCGTGCTGGTAGATTTTCATTTGCGCTTTCACTGGCAAATCCATTCTCGGAGGCTCAAATTTACGCATTACCTCATTCACCTGTAAACCCTGCACCGCGATTGCTTCCTCTTGCAAGCCTGTTTTTTTCGCAATATAATTCAGGTACGTTTGTTTCCAGTCTAAGCTCATGATTTTTGTTGCGGTTATGTCGATGGCTAACGCGTCGTTGCTGGTTAGCATTAAGTCCATTTTGACGGGGTTGCCTTTTGTCGGGCCATTTCCCTCAATCCCAATTCGCGCGTCCATGATTGTTAGCTGTGGCTTTAAGATGGAGTATAGCCTGTAGAAAACCTCTGGCAGATACGGGTGCAGGTAAATGCGCTTGTTGCTTGGGACGCAGCCGAAGAGGTTTTTTATGGCTCCACTGTACATTGCAAACTCATGCGTTTTCATCAAAGGCAAATCCACAACTGCGTCCGCATCTAACACGGTTTTTGGCAAAAACAACTCCTTTAGCGGGCTGCTGTTGGTTTGGAATTTTACTTTGACCACTTTGTCCTCTGAAAGATTAATCACGCTGCCGCCTGCTTTCTTTACGGCTGTTTCTATCCCTGTTTTCTCAAACGCCGAGTCGCATGGATAATTGAACCCGTCAGATTCGCCAACTATTACCTCGCTGGCCCCATCGCGAAGCAGACCAACCAGTTCACTTAACAGTTGGGGGCTTGTCACTACGCCGGGAAGGTACTCTGGGTGACTCATGTTGGGCTTAACAAAAATTTTCTGTTTTCCACGCAACCCCGAAGCCGCAACAGCCTCCTTTAAGATTTCGCTTATGCCGTTTTGGGCTCGAAAGATTTTAACCGTTTTCTGCTCTGTGTTAAGCACACTTAAGCACCTTTTACTTGTTTTCCCATTATGCAGCCTGGGTCAGAATTTAACATGTCACCGTTATGGTATGCGGCTGACCGCGCTCTGCATCCCCCGCAAATGTACTTGTAGGCGCATTTTCCACAGGCTCCCTTCAGGTTTCCCCTGTTCCTTAAAGCTTTGAAGAGCGTTGAGTTTAACCAAATATCCTGGAACTTTTCGGTTTTCAAGTTGCCCACGTTTATGGGTAAAAAGACGCATGGGTGAACGTCCCCTTGCGGCGAAAGTGAACAATACAATCTTCCAGCTCCGCATCCGCCAATAAAATCTGCCAGCGGAACAGCTTTCTTGCTTACCCGTGCCGTTTGCATATGCGCCATAGACATCGTCACTTCCCCAGTTCCAGCAGGATCTTGACATTGCAGGGCAACCCGTGCTAGTTGCGGCGCGGTTGTGAGAATGGTTGTTTTGCAGCCAGTTGACATCCTGTTTAGCAAGTAACGCATAAGTTTCTCCCGTTCTTCCGCAGACAAATCCTGGTCAAAAAGCGTTTTTCCGCGTCCGGTCGGGATGAAGTTGAAGTAAGTGAATCTTTCAGCGCCTATTTCTTCAGCCAAGCTCACGATTGCTGGCATTTCTTCAAGGTTGCTTTTGGTGGCGGTTGTGGCTATGCAAGCGCACAAATCCGCTTCCACGCAATTCCTAAGCCCAGCCACAGCTTTCTCAAATGCGCCAGGAACTCCTCTGAACGCGTCGTGTGTTTTTGCGGTTGCGCCGTCGATGCTTATTTCAACATAGTGTATTCCGGTTTGCTTGAGTCTTTGCACGTTTTCCTTAGTTAGCAGAGTGCCGTTTGTAGCTACGGAAACATATAATCCACGCTTGACTGCGTGGTTTGCAACTTCAAAAAAGTCTTTTCTGCTCAACGGTTCGCCGCCTGAAAAAGCAAGCGCTGTCACACCTGCATCGGCAAGCTGATCCACCACTGCTAAGGCTTCTTTAGTTGTCAGTTCTTCTTCGTTGACAGCGCCGGAGTTTGAGTAGCAGTGCTTGCAGTTCAAGTTGCATTTATGAGTGAAATCCCAAACGATAAGAAACGGTGCATAAAGTGAGATTGGCTTTTTTATACCTAAGTAAGCGAAGGACTTTGTCAAGTTGGTTATTGCTCTTCGTGCGTATGGGTCTGTTAAGAGTTTTTCAACTTTCTGTCGCTTAATGTTTAAGCTTTTTCTTAGGAATTCAACCCAAAAACCTATAATCTGAGAGTAAAGACCGCTGCATTTCTCACATTTGCGCTCAGTTTTGCCTGCATAATCATCCAGTGCTGCTTCAAGAACCGTTCTGCCGCATGCAGGACATTTTTTGAGCGATAGCTGCAGCATTTTTTTGGTCATCGGCAGCGTTATTACTGCATTCCAGAAGCTGTCGTGGCTAAGTAAACTCATGCGGGGTTTCTCCTGAAGCGGTCTCGATACTTAATTGAACGCGTGAGTATGTTAAAGATTTCTCTAAAAGCCTGCAATTTTAACTACTTTGCAATACAACTAAAGTTACACTAGTTCTTCTTTGTTTTTCCCATTATTTTTTCTGCTATTTCTAAATCCTTGAGAGTGTTAATATTTAGGAGCACTTCTGTTTCTTCCGTGATTATGGCGCTTGTTTCAATTTTGCCCTCGCCCTGAATTTTGGCGCCGTTTACTATGTTGACTCCTGAAACAGCATACCACTCGCCTTTGTACTCGTCAGTGGAAGAAACTGAAAGTCCCAAGATCTCGCGCTTTTGGATGGGCACAAAAACCGCCAAGAAATCTTTCCCGCAAACCTCAAACTTTCCGATGACTTTGCCAAGAAACTTGCCTGTGATAGCTGGCAAATCTGCTGGAATCGTTAACACAGGACCCATCAAGCCAGCCATAAGAACAGCCTGCTTCAGGTCGTTATGGTAACCTTTTGCTTCTGTCCGAAGAACCTTCCATCCCTTGCTGACGCAGTGCTTTTCAGTTTCAGGCGTGTTCCCGCTTGTCACCACATAAAACTCCGAAACCTTCACGGCGCTAGCAACTGCTTCAGCAACCCAGTCAACCAAAGGCTTACCCAAAAAGGGCAAAAGCGGCTTCTCCACTGGCAATCCCATGCGTTTGCCTTTTCCGCCAGCCATAATCAATGCAGGAACTTTCATATTAGCATCAACACGCCTGCAAGCAAAATAAGCGTAACTGCCCTCGCCACTTCATTTGTTGCCCCAATCATGTCGCCTGAAACTCCGCCGAAAACGCTTTCCGCAACTTTCTCCATAACAACCGCCACTGGAATGCTAACTAAAACCACTCCGACGCCTACGAAACCTAAAAAAGGGTTACCTGTAAGACCGAAAAATGGGTAAACAATCAAAACAGAAAGCACATAAGCGATAAGGTTCAGTTTCTTTTTGGCTTTCTGAAGAAAAATCGAGCCTAACCCCTTATGCGTCGGCTTCCCAATCCAAACAATCGTAACCATCGCTAATTTTGCTGAGACTTCAGCGGCAATTATTGCTCCGAACGCGAAAACTGGGTTCACAAGAGAGGGGTAAAGAAGGAATAAGCCTGCAAAAGCCACAAACTCAACAATTATCGCTATTAACGCTCCTGAGTAAGTTACGGTCCAAGCGTGAGCAACCATTTTTCGGTCATGCAAATTTCTCAATCCAACAGCGTTACCTAAATCGATTAAGCCGTCGAAATGCTGAAGCCCAGTTAAAACAAGCAGAAAAGCCACAGTCACAGCGGCAACCGCAAGCTTCAACAAGAAATCAGTCGGCAACGCAGTAACCTGATTAATTAAACCAAGCAAAAATTGAATGATATATCTTGAACCCACAAAGTAAACTGCGCCAAGTAAGCCTATGAATCCGCCGATAAGCGGAAACAGGTACACATGTTCGGCTGTGGTGAAGATGAAATCTTCCTTTCCGCCAACTGGAATGATGGTTAGGAAAGACAGCAAATCCCTAAAAGTTTTTATAGGTTTCACAGGCGACATATACCGTAAAACTAACCGAAAGAGAATATAGACTTTGTCGTGAACTCCATGGGTGAACTTAAAGGGAAAAAAATACTAGTCACTGGCGGCGCAGGCTTTATAGGCTATCACTTGTGCAAAAAACTATCAAGCTTAGCGTCTAACTTAACCATTTATGATAACTTGTCAAGCGGCAAAATGGAAAACGTGAAAGATGCTCCCAACGCAAAGTTTGTGAAAGGCGATATCCTTGACCTGAAAAAGCTGGGTTCTTTAGAGAAGGCTGACTTGATCTATCATTTAGCCGCTCAAGTCGTCGTACCATACTCAATGGAGAATCCTCTGATAGATTTTGAAACAAACGCTAAAGGAACCCTGCAAGTTCTTGAGAAAGCGCGCAAAGACGATGCAAAACTAGTTTTCGCATCCAGCGCAGCCGTCTATGGGAATCCAACAGTTTTTCCAACTCCGGAAGAGTACGGTTTTCACCCCTTCTCATGCTACGGCTTATCCAAAGTGGTTGGCGAAGAATACTGCAGCATGTACCAGAGCCAATACGGCTTAGACATCACCGTTTTAAGGTTCGCTAACGTTTATGGGTTAAGATGTCACGGCGTCATTCATGACTTTCTGGATAAACTTGCTAAGAACCCAGGCAAACTAGAAATAATCGGTACAGGCTTGCAGTCGCGGGACTTTGTTCATGTTTCGGATGTGGTGGATG
>JBEKHJ010000083.1:0-7720 GCA_050012335.1 Bathyarchaeia archaeon | reverse complement strand
AGCTTTGCCAAGCTTATCTTCAATCTTTTTCTGCAAAGCAACAGAACGCTTGCTATCATTGCTATGGCTGCGACTAAAATTTGATATTTTGCAAGAACTCCTATGCCTAAGGCTAAGCCGCTGAAAAGAAGCGCTTTGTAACTATTCTTAGTTATCCAAGAGTAAAAAATGAACATTACCAATGTGAAAAAGAAGATGAGCATTGTTTCTAGCATTGTTACTCTTGAAACCCAAAAGAAGCCGGGCATTGTGCCAAGCAGAACACTTGCGACTAGAGCATTTTTCGGACCATACATGCGGTTGGAAAACTTGAAGACAGCCAAAAGGGCAAGCAATGCAAAGGTCACAGAAACCAATCTTCCTGCAACCGAAGTTACTCCAAAAATTTGCAAGTAACCCGTCGTTATTAAATCAAAAAGTGGCGGGTAATAGCCGTAAGTTGTCATGTACTCGTACGTTTGCCCGCGGGTTAGTAGCAAACCTCCGTTTAAGTGGGGCATTTCATCCCATTGAACAGACATGTAACCCAAATTATACAACGCAGCAAAAGCGAAGACAGCTAAGAATACAAGCAATGCCAGTCCATAGCGGTGTTTTTCCATAAATGCAAGTGTTCGCTGGCCTAGGTTTCTAAGCCTTGCTCTTCTATATGGAAGCTGCCCGCTAGTGCTGGTTGTTGATGTTATTTTTTAGCGACCCCTTTAGAATGAGAATTAATAGGACACCTCTAAAAAGAGTTTACGCTAGCTTAAAGAATGCTACCGTTAATTTTTTTCTGGGAAATGCAAAAGGCTATTTATGATAAAAGTATAATCCTTGAGCCTAAGAAAGGTTGAATGAAGTGAAATATATACAGCCTGAAAAAGAAATTTCGATCATACTGCCAGCATACAATGAGGGGTTGCGGATTGAGAAGTGTGTGCTGGAGGTTGAAGGGGCTGTTAGTTCTTTTTCCAAGTCATATGAGATAATAGTATCTGAAGACGGAAGCACGGATGGAACAGACGCTATCGTATCAAAAATGGCTAAATTTAACCCAAACTTGGTTTTACTGCATTCACCTACCCGTTTAGGGAAAGGCAAAGCTATCAAAAACGCCCTCAGCTCCTCTAAGGGCAACGTCATAGTCTTCATGGATGTGGATTTGGCGACTGATCTTGAATGTTTACCCCAGCTTTTACAGTTAGTCACAGAAAACGGTGGAATGGCAATCGGTTCCAGACATGTTGAAGGCTCATGTGTTCAGCGCCGTGTTTCCAGAACCTTGTTTAGTTTAACTTACAACCTGTTCGTTAGGCTGCTTTTCCTTGACGGAATACATGACCACCAATGCGGCTTCAAAATAATGAGCCGAGAAGTTGCAGAAACAGTGTTGAGCATTTCTAAGTCGGATGGTTATTTCTTTGACACTGAAATGATTGTGCGTTGCAAAAAGCTTGGTTTTCCAGTGGTAGAGATTGCGGTTAAGTGGTCTGAGAAAAGAAAGAAGGGCGAGTCAAAAGTGAACCTTCTTCAAGATGCTAAACAGATAGGTTTGGACATGTTAGCTTTCAGGCTTAATTCATCCAACAAATAAACACACGCAACTAATTAACCCAAAAAAATTTATTCATTTTAAAAATAACATGCCCTAATTTTGCCTCTTAAGTATGGCTGAATTTTTTAATCATCCTTTTTAACCTTTGGAACTCCTGCTGAGCGTTTAGAATAGCTGGCACTGGCTTACCAAAGGGTTGGCAATCGCCTTTCACTATAGCTTTAGTTATTGCTTCAACGCTTGGTTCAGCGGCTTCTATAACGGTGTAAGCATAACCTATTTGTGGACTATAATGGGCGTCAGTTCCAGCCACGCGTGAAAGCCCAAGGTTCTTCGCGGTTTGCTCTGCTTTTTTTACACTGCTCTTGAATGGGAAAGCCCGAGCGTTTATGACCTCGATAGCATCAAATGTGGCGCAGACATTGTCTCTTAAGCATCCCTTGAAGTACACGTAGGGGTGACAGGCAACTGCCACTCCGCCTGCTTTATGAATCCGCTCGACAGTTTCAACAGCGCTCAAACCCCTAGGTATTAACTCTTGAACGTTAAGAGCAACTATGTGCCCATCGCGGCTAGAAACTTCCATACCTGGGATAATAAGGAAGTCTGTTTCTTTAGCTATTTTATGGGCGCCTTCAAGTTGGTCGTGGTCTGTGACGGCAACAGCGTTCAAGCCGCGCTTTTTCGCGTAATAGACGAGGTCTTTTGGTGTTATCAGTGAATCTTTCGAGTAGGTGGTGTGAACATGTAGGTCGGCTTTAATTTGCATTAATTAACCTCGTTTTTATTTAGGCTGGCTTGCCAGTTTAGCTCTAACCTGAGCCAACTGCTCATCCAGTTCTGCCTCGTCAGCCTCAATTTTATGGAACAGCGGTTTTGGTTTAGCTATTTTATGCCCAGCCTCCAGGGGTTTTAATGCTTCATTCCAGTTGCTTTTACTTACGCTTCCTTGAAGGTTTAGTGTTTGCCAAAGCTGCTCCGCCGAGTTGGGGATGAAGGGCGCTGAAACCACCGTAATGGCTTTCACTACTTGAGCGGCAACGTAGAATACTGTTGCAGCTTTTTCCTTGTCAATTTTCATCAGGTTCCACGGTTCCTTATCGTTTAGGTACTGATTTCCCGCGCGGCTTATGCCAATGAGCGTGTTGGCGGCAGACTGCAGCCATGCGCTCTCGATTTCTTTGGCAGCAGTTTCCACTTTTTCCTTTATTGCCTGTAGCACTGCTTCGTCGTCTTTATCCAGTTTAGTAGGTTTTGGAATTTCTCCATCAAATTTTGAAACAATAAAGCTTAAGGTTCGGTGGATGAAGTTGCCGAAAGTGTCGTTTAAGTCAGCGTTGATTTTATCTATGAAAGCGCTCCATGTGAAGTTTGTGTCTTTGCTTTCGGGTCTTGTGGCGATTAGGAAGAAGCGCCAGTAATCCACTGGAAACATTTCGAGCGCTTCGTCTATCCAGATGCCGATTCGTTGGCTTTTTGAGGCTTTTTCGCCTTTGAATTGGAGGAATTCTGTGGCGGAAACGTTCCATGGCAGGTTGTAGTCTTCGCCTGAAGATAAAAGCAAAGCGGGCAAAATTATTGTGTGGAATGGGATGTTGTCTTTTCCGACGAAGTAGAGGGTTTTGGCTTGCTTGTTAAGCCAGTATTCTCGCCATTTTTCTGGTTGACCCATGCGTTGGCATTGCTCGATGGTTGCTGAAACGTAGCCTAAGACGGCGTCAACCCAAACGTAGATGGTTTTGCCTTCCGCTCCCGGGAAAGGTGCGGGGATGCCCCATTCAACGTCGCGGGTGACGGCTCGTGGTTTTAAGCCTTCTTTTATCCAGTTTAAGCTGAAGTTTTTAACGTTGGCTGGAAGCTGCTGGTTATCCTGCAGGTACTGAGTTAATGGCTCAGAAAGCTGGGAAAGGTCGATGTACCAGTGGCGTGTTGTTTTCACTGTTGGCGTGGTTTTACAGATTACACAGTACGGCTCAACAAGCATGGTAGGTTCTAAAAGCCTGCCGCATCTGTCGCATTGGTCTCCGCGGGCTCGCTCGTAACCGCAGTAGGGGCATTTGCCTTCCACGAACCTGTCAGGCAAGAAACGCTGATCATGCAGGCAATAAAGCATCTGAGTGTCCTGCTCGAAAATGTAACCGTTCTTCTGGATTTCCAGTAAGGTTTTTTGGACAAATTGCTTGTGCACTGGGCTTTCAGTGCGAGTGTAATTGTCAAAGGAAGCGCCCCATTTACGGAACAGTTCGGCTACGCGGGCGTGGTTTCGGTCGGTTAACTCTTTAGGCGTAATGCCCTGCCTCAACGCTTCAACCTCTATGGGGGTGCCATGCTCATCTGAACCGCTTACCATCAAAACGTCGTCGCCGCGCAACCTGTAGTATCGGGCTGTAACGTCGGCTGATAAGACGGAGCCGACAAGGTTGCCTAAGTGTGGCGTGACGTTAATGTATGGCCAAGCGGATGTAACTAAAATTTTTTCAGGCAAAGAGTATCTCCAACAAATCGTTTAGTGTCGTCCTTATTAAAATTGCTATAACCACAGTACAGTTGGAGAATTAAAAAGAAGGAAACGAGAAAAGTTTTTGATAACCCTTAAATTTTGAATTGCAATACCTCGTATCTTGAGGTTTCATGCGAATTGCCTTACTGCCGAAGATGCGGAACTAAACTGGAAGAAGACGCTCGGTTCTGTTATAAGTGCGGAACACCAGTAGCCACTTTCACCCCTGCACCTTCAGCAAGGCCAATAAGAAAAGACCCGTTAATAGTAACAGCAATCATCCTAATCGCCATAGTAGTAACGGCAGTAGTTGTAAGCGCTGTAGTTTTTGCGCCGCTTCATCCTGTAAGTTTTAACCAAACAAACCAAGTAAATCAACCAAACATTAACACGTTAAACTTGAATTTTCAAGCTGACGTGGCAGAAGTAAACGTTATTGCCCAAAACTTAACTGGCAGAACCATCCTCATCGGCACTTCTGCAACAGGCTCAATAGGCGTTTTTGATTCAACCAATCCAATCCAAGTAACCTTCAGCAATGAGACAGCAGGCAACACGTTAACGGTCACATCAAAAGTCACTTACACTAATCATGGACTTTTCTCAAGAGCGCTAAGGGTAACCTGCACCATTTACATCAGCCCTTCAGTACGCCTAAACCTCAATATCACCACGGAGACTGGACAAATCACTTTAACCGCCGCTGAACCTGCAACTTTTGAGTCGTTAACCCTTAAGTCCAGCACAGGCATGGTTCAAGCGAACATAGAAAACGGCACAGTAATTGCAGGAGACATATCACTTAAAACAACAACTGGAGCCGTCTCGTTCCGAATGAACCAAGCAAACGTTCAAGGCAACGACACATTTAACCTGCAAACAACCACAGGCACAGTTGACACTGACATAACGGAAAACAAAGCGCTCTCAGGAAATGTTCAAGTTAACGCTGCCACCACAACAGGCGCAGTTAACCTTGCAATGAACATTGACAATGGCGTTGGAGCAAGGATTGAATCGCAAACTCAAATTGGACAAATAACAACAAATCTCAACAACTTTTCAGGAGACAAGTCACCAATAGAATCAAACAATTACCCAGCTGAAAGCAACTTCCTCATAACCCTCAAGACAAGCGTTGGCGAAATCAACATAAACGCAGTCTACCAATCATCAGCTGGTCCCAACATAAGAAACTAGAGCCGTAAACGATTTAAATGCAGGCGCTAACTTTAAAATAAGAAGGAATTTTTTTGACTGAACAAAAAAAGGTAACAATGCAAGAGCTTGAAGAAAATAACGGAAAAAACGGCAAACCAGCCTACATAGCATACAAAGGCAAAGTTTACGATGTCTCGCAAAGCAGTTTCTGGCTTGATGGAGACCACTTGGGAATGCACCAAGCTGGCAAAGACTTAACTGAAGAATTAGAGATGGCTCCGCATAGGGAGGAAACTTTTCAGAGAGTTAAGCTTGTAGGCGAATTAGTCTAACTAGAAAATGCATTGAAGCATAGAATCAATCCTGCGCAAACTATTCAATATATTTTTTGCATCTTTAACGCTTAATGATTCATGCATCTTGTGCAACTCATGGATTGTTCTGTACAGGCTATCAAAGGCAGATTTAACATCTAAATCATTATTCATGTCACTCTCGAACTCAGAAACAATTCTGCTAGTCAGCGTCTCTGTCTCTGGATTGGAATGATCAGATTTTGGCTCTTGCAACTCCTTAACCATGTTTTTGAGAGAATCCAGTTTCCGACTAGTTTCAGCCAGCTTTTCGAGGGTAAAGTTTAGTTTTTCCCTGTAATGTCCATAGATAAGAAAGAACCTTAAGTGCTCGCCACTAAAACCTTTCTCTAAAAGGTCGCTTGGGTAATACACGTTACCGATGCTTTTAGACATCTTTTTGCCATCAACAAAAAGGTGACCGCCATGAAGCCAATGCCTCGAGAACTGTTTACCTGAAACAGCTTCTGCAATGGCAAGCGTATAATCATGATGCCTAACCAAGTTGTCGATTCCACCGCAGGCAACGTCAATTGTGAAGCCCAGATGCTTGGTTACTATGGCTGCGTCTTGAATGTTCCACGCTGGCCTGCCACTGCCAATCTGCGTGTCATAGCAAACATCGTCTTGTTTGCAGCCATGCCAAAGGATAAAATCCCCGAGATTCCATGGAGTTCCAGGGTAAGTGTCCTTGTGAAAGCGGCGTTTCTTTTTTGGCCACTTACTCATGTCCAGATGGGCAAGTTTTCCAAAACCACTAAATTTTAATGGGTCGAAGCAAGCGTTTTTTTCGCCCCTATACGTGTACCAGTAAGCGTAGCCCTTCTCTAAAAGTTGAGCGATTAATCTTGCAGCTTGGTCCACGGCTGATGAAGCCCTTACGGCGCAATCTGGCGGTTTTATTTTTAGGAGCTTGAAATCTTGGAAGAAGACGGCTTCGTTTTTTCTTGTTAGTTCTTCTATGGTGAGGTTTTCTTTTTTTGCTTGAGCAATGGCTTTGTCTTCTACATCGGTTAGTGTGATGAGCCGTTTTACTTTGTAGCCTAAGTATTCCAAGTAGCGTTGAAGTATGTCTTCAAAAAGAAAGGTGCGGTAGTTTCCAACGTGCGCTCGCTGGTAGGTTGAGGGACCACAAGTGTACATTTTAACCTGCATGTCTTCTGCGGGTTTGAACGGCTCAATTTTTCGTGTGAGACTATTGTATAAATTCAGCAATCAGACGCTTCTCCAGTTAAGCGGTAAGCTGTGGGTGAATTTGGGTCTTCCTAAATTGTTTGAGGCCATTTTCTCCTTAACAACGAGGCCTCGAGTTGCTAACCGTTGAAGATGCTGTTGCAAAACGTTATGGGTAAGCCCACTTCGCAAAGAAGCGCGGTGAAGCCTCTGGGTTTGCCGTCTTTGAGCATAAGCTAGAATGCGTTCGCCAAAGAAGTCCATTATAGGCTCAGATACGCAAAAACGAGCTTATAACCATTTTTAACCATTTTCGGGACAAGGCAGCGCGCCACCCAAGTTTTGGTCTACTGTTTAGCCGTGAAAATACGTTAGAAAACCGACAGCAAAGTCTTTAATAGTTCTTCAACGCAAAAAGACTAAATGGTGTTTTATTCACATGAACAGGTTACATTTATTAGCAACATTAGTTTGCGTAATTTTCGCTCACGCTGCGAGCATATCGTTGACATCAGCGAAGGGTTTGACTGGTGAGGTGAAAGCATGAAGCATGGGACAACAAAGACTTTGAGAGTTGGCTGCGTCCTTCTCCTCATCTTCTTCCTGTTCTGTGCTTTCGCATTATTGCCTCAGCCAGTTCGAGCTACGAACACGGTGACGGCGACGGTACCCGTTGGAAGCGAGCCTATTGGTGTGGCTGTAACGCCCGACGGCGCATACGCCTATGTTACAAATTACGGTGGCGGTTATTACGGTAGCGGTTCGGTTTCGGTGATTAGCACGGCTACGAACACGGTGACGGCGACGGTAACCGTTGGAAGCGAGCCTATTGGTGTGGCTGTAACGCCCAACGGCGCATACGCCTATGTTACAAATTACGGTAGCGGTTATTACGTTTCGGTGATTAGCACGGCTACGAACACGGTGACGGCGACGGTAACCGTTGGAACCTATCCTGTTGGTGTGGCTGTAACGCCCGACGGCGCATACGTCTAT
>JBEKHJ010000082.1:0-7833 GCA_050012335.1 Bathyarchaeia archaeon | reverse complement strand
CAAGGCTAACGTGTGCGTAGTTATCATGGATAATAGCATAGTTGCAATGACGGGGCATCAGCCAACACCAGGGTCAGGAAAAACCGCCATGGGCACTGATGCTAAAATAATAAGAATTCAAGATGCTGCAAAAGGTCTTGGAATAGACAAAGTAGACGTTGTTGACCCCTATGACATTAAAGCCACAACCGAGGCAATAAGAAAAACTCTTGATTACAACGGTCCGTCAGTTATTATCTCGCAGAGACCATGCCCGCTTTTAATTGAGAAAGGCAACCCCAGAGAAGTCTTAGAAAAATGCAACGCCTGCGGAGTATGCGTGAAAGCCTTCGGTTGCCCCGCCATCTACTTATCAAGCGAACGCGCCGAGATAGATGCCACGCTCTGCTATGGATGCGGCGTCTGCGAAACTGTCTGTCCCTATGAAGCCATAAGGAGAAAAGAAAAATGAAACTGGACATCGTTTTCAGCGGCGTTGGCGGGCAAGGAGTGGTAGTTTTAAGTGATATTTACTGTGAAGCCGCCATGCTGGACGGCTTTGACGTGACGAAGGCAGAGGTTCATGGTATGGCTCAGCGTGGAGGGGCAATAGTGGCATACGCAAGAATAGGCGATAAAATTGAATCTCCCCTGATTGAAACTGGAAAAGCCGACGTGCTAGTTGGTTTTGAAATTCTTGAAACTGCAAGAGCTCTGCCAATGCTAAAGAAGAACGGCACCGTAATCGTTAACATGAAGTACATTCAGCCGAACTGCATGATTTCAGGTGCTAAACCCAAAAAAACCGAAGAATTAATCGCAATGCTAAGGGCTAAATCCAAGGTTTATGAAGTAGATGGCATAGGCATAGCTGAAAAATTAGGAAACACGTTGGTCGTGAACACTATTCTTCTCGGAGCCTTATCTGCTCTTCCAGAAATTCCAGTTAAGAAGGAATCTTTCCAACAAGCCATAGCCAGCAGGCTTAAAGAAAAATACGTTAATTTGAACCTAAAAGCGTTCCAGCTAGGCAGAGAAAGCGTGTTAATGAGTTAATTTTATTAGCTGTACGCTTCAAAATATAGCAAACAAAAAAGAGAGAGGAAAATAATTTGCAAAAGAAATTGCTTGCTATAATTGTAGTAGTAATAATAATCATTGCAGCAGTTGCAGCAATAGAATTAACACCACAAGCACCTTCAGCAGAAGCGAGAAAAATTCAGATAGGCTTAGTTGCACCAGTATCAGGATCACCTGTCGGAGTAGACATGCAACGCGCAGCTCAGATGGCTGTGAACGAAATTAACAATGCTGGCGGCGTTTACGTGTCTAGTTGGCACGCTCATGTGAACATTACTTTAGTAACCGCTGATACAAAGGGTGATGCTCCAGCCGATGCTAAGACAGCCGTAACCCAATTAGAGAATACAAACCCAGTTGACCTATTCATTGGTGGATACGGAAGCGCAGGAACTCTTGCTGACGAAGTAGTGGCTACACAAGATCGTATTCCATTCATAATAACAGGTGCATCAAACGATCTTGTCACAAGAAGAGGACCACAAGGTGACTATGGCGGTTTCGGACCGACAGGCACATACAGTACTAATGATACAGAAGGAATGAGTTACGTTTTCCATTATTGCACCACAACCTACGACTATACTAAAACAGTAGTTGATTTCTTTGCTCAAGTAATGAAGCCAATGGTAGCAGCCAACCGAAGCTTCAGCCTCGCCATACTCTACCGAAATGACGCCTTTGGGCAAGGCGTTGACCAAGCAACCAAGTACTGGATAAAGAACGAAAGCTTACCGATTACTGTTGTCTCCGACAGAGGTTATACTGCAGGTGAAACTGATTTTACAACCGACCTCAAAGTTGTGCAACAATCGAACCCAGACGCAGTATTTGTCGCTGAAAACCCAAACTTAACGCCGTTAGTAATTCAGCAGGGATGGAGTACCGTTGGACTAAAAACTGTTTACGTAGCAGTCGAGAACAATCAAGACCCACAGTTCTATAGTCTACTAGAAGGCATGGGTAATGGTATGGGCAACGGCCAACTGATGGAATCAAAGATGGACCCCTTCATGAATCCTTCATACAGTACAGCAGTTGGAACATACGCAACGAAATTTAATCAGACTTACAGCGTAATGCCTGGAATGATGGGTGCTGACACGTATGACGCGTTCTACATCGCTAAAGCAGCAATCGAAAGTGCAGGAACACTTGACAAAGCAGCCGTGCGCCAGGCTATAGAGAACACGAATATGAAAGATAGCCTTATACTAACGCAAACTGGCAAAATACAGTTCAGCACAGGCGTTAACTATCATGAGATACAGCCGATAACCTTCATGGAGCAACTCAACTGGAACTCGGCGACTAACAAGCTACAGTCCCAAATAATCTGGCCAGCAAGTGCTGGGGGCATAAGCAACTTTAATCAAACGACATTCACTCTGCCAACAGGATACATTGCTGGAAAGTAAAAATTCATTTAATATTTTCTCTTTTTTTTGTAAGAATCTAATACTGATATGTTTTAAATACTTAAGTGAGAAATAGTTGAGCCAATTGCCAACTAATCATAAAAAATGAGGAAAAATTCGACATGTTCATTACCGCATCGACTATCATCTTTTCTCTAATCTGGGGGGTGGCAATTGGATGCGTATACATGTTGCTGGCAACTGGATTAAACGTCATTTTTGGCGTTATGAAACTTGTGAATTTCGCGCACGGGCAGTTTCTCATGATTGGCGCGTTCGCAACTTGGGCTATCTCGGTTGCAATTGGATTAAACGCATATATTGCAATTCTTATCTCAATAGGCATCGTTGCAGTCCTTGGTGTTGTTGTTCAACGGTTTACTTTTCGCAAGGTTCTTGGCACAGACAAGCTAAACGAAATTTTTGTCAGCCTCGGATTGATTTACCTCTTTGAAAACGTCGCAGTGCTTCTTTGGGGAAACGGGTCCCAACGGATTGTTAGTCCTTTAAACGGTTTAAGTTTGGATATGCAAAGCATTTCGATTAGTTATGACCTCCTCGTTGTCGTCGTTGCCGTAGTAGCTATCCTCATTGCTTTCGGTGTTTTAATGTACCGAACAAAAATTGGACTAGCAATGCGAGCTACGAGCCAGATTAATCACGCAGCCATGCTCATGGGAATTAATGTTGACAGAATTTACTTGATTACCTTCACTTTGGGCTCAGCCCTAGCTGCTGCGGCTGGAGGATTATATGGGGTCATCTACACATTTAATTATCAAAGCGGGGAGTTGCCAACTATCATTGCTTTCGCAGTTATCATTCTTGGCGGTTTAGGAAGCATACGGGGAGCCATCGTTGGGGGCTTACTGTACGGCATCGCGGAGCAAATGGCAACTCTGTTCCTTGGGGGAATATGGTCAAGCGCCGTTGCATTTGCCCTGCTAATAGCTGTCCTTATTGTTAGACCTAACGGGCTATTCGGCGAAAAAGGAGAATGACATGCTAAATAAACAGAAACTGAGCACTCTCGTGCAATCGAAGAGCTTCCAACTTTTCTTAATTGCCACTGCAATTTTGGTCTTGATTCCAATTTTCATACGGAATAGCTTCTTCATGTTCGTTTTTACTCTCATATTCATTTTTGGGATTTATGCGGCAAGTTGGAATTTTTTAGCTAATTCAGGGCAAGGGTCCCTTGGCCACGCTGTGTTTCTAGGAATCGGCGGTTTTGCCTCAGCCATAATCGGCACCAAAATATCAGTTGCCATAATTTCAGCTTCAGGGGTTTACACGATGCCGATAGGCTTCTTATCGGTGCTAATCCAGGTTCTTGTGATTCTTGTAGGCGGCTTGCTTTCAGCAGGAATTGGCTTACTGATTGGATTGGCGTGCGTACGGTTGAAGGCTTGGTATCTGGCAATAGTTACTTTTGGTTTCTCAGTCATTGCTGAAACGCTCTCAAGCCAGTTTGATTCCATCACAAATGGGATAAATGGCTTTCCGCCTGCAACCTTTGTGCCAAGCGGGTATCCATTTTACCTTTTGGTGATTCTTTTCGCTGTCGCATCAATTTCAGTGATGTATTTATTAATGAAATCGCGAATGGGCTTGGCTTTCAGAGCTATTCACGGCAACGAAGCTGAGGCAAGGATGATTGGGATTAACACGGCGAAGTATAAGCTCATCGCCTTTGTTATCAGCACGTTCTTCGCTGGCCTAGCTGGTGGATTGTATGTTTATTTCTATGGGTTTGTTGATAACTCCATTTTTTCGCCGACTAACTCGTTTACGCCGCTTATAATGACTGTTATCGGTGGCCTAGGCACGGTAGCCGGGCCTGTAGTGGGCTCGATTTTCTTTACCTCAGTCGGGCAAATTCTGTCAACTCAAAGCGTGACACAAAGCCTCAACAATACGCTTGGGCCATTCTTCCCTAATGCTGGCTATGTTGGACCACCTCTGACTTACCTATTTATAGGGGTAATCCTGCTGGTAATCGTAATTTTCTTCCCCAAAGGCTTAACGCCCTTGTTCCACAAGTTTTACAAGTATATAATGACCGAAGAAAAACCAGAGAGGAAGAAAGCATGAAAGGAACAGATTACTTTGCTGAAGAGTTAGGAATCAAGCTGGTTGAAGCCAGGGACGGCTACGCAAAAGTGTCAATGAAGGTTGAGAAGAACCATACGAACGCTTTAGGCTTCACTCATGGAGGCGCAATCTTTTCGCTGGCAGACTACGCTTTTGCGCAAGCATGCAACTATGGAGATAACGTTGCCGTTGCAGTTCAAGTAAACATAAACTTCCTAAAACCCTCCGTTGAAGGAGACACTTTAACGGCTGAAGCAGTCAGAGTTTCTAATGGGAAAACAATGGGCTTGTACCACGTGACGGTTAAGAATCAGGAGAAAATGATAGCTTTCTTTTCAGGATTAGCATTCAAAAAGTAATTTTACCCATGCGGTTAGTTCTTATTCGTCTTTCGGAAGGCGCCACAGGCAATCCCTGGTCTATGATCTCTAGCGCACACTGGAACACCTTCGACGTTTTCGAAGTTGACGCAGTTTACGCAAAACCGCTCGTATGGCGCATCAGGGGCTGAAATCTCCGGTTTTGGCTTGAACTCTTGGCAGCAAACCGAAGGTCCATGATGCATAGCGCATAATGCAACTTTATCGATGCTTCTTCGGTCCTCGAGGTTCAAGCAGTCTCTGCAACTTTCTATTTGCGTTTTGCTATCACCTTACGCACTCACTATTCTTCAATTTTGATTAAACAACCATTTATTTTATAATAATCTAAACGTATAAAAGGTTTGCTTGAATAATATTGAACGTCTGTTTAAAAGAACAGCCCATAAACCATTATTTGATTAATAAAAGTTGTGGCTTAAACTTGGAATTTACAAATCAACCAAACACAACCGAGGTACATTCAGAAAAAGGAATCAACCAACAATATTTTTATGTCGGTCTCAACCCTAGAGTTACCACGCTGGGGTGGCCGAATGGTTCAGGCGACAGCCTGCAGAGCTGTTATATATGGGTTCAATTCCCATCCCCAGCTCCTTTACATCTCAAGCTTTGGAGATACACAATCACTGGCTATTCCCACTTTACTCCGCTCGCATCATTGTTCTGTGTGTTCCTCTTACTAGCAGTCACTGGCCTTCAGAACTTTGATAAAATTCGAGGAAACAATTCGCCGTATACATTAGCTCATTTTTGCTAATTTAGATAATTTTCCTTTTGAAAAAGAATTTTCTGGTTTCTGTGGCAACCGAACATAACAAGCAAGCTCTTAAGCAAGCTTGATGCATAATGGATTGGTGGTCTGCATGAAGAAAATGCGGTTGATAGCCTTCTTGATGGTAATTTTAATCGGATACACCTTAGGTATTTTATCTAATTTGCAGATGGCACAGGGCAGTAGCAGTCCTTCTCCATTTAAGATTTCTGGCTATATCTTAGATTCAAAAGGCAAAGGAGTCGCAGGTGCCGAAATCATCTTCAATGTGCCTTCAATTGTACCAAGTGTTTACTCAGATTACTCAGGCTACTACGAAATTTCTGCTCCCGCAGGCACTTACCACATCAACGTTTGGCCACCCTACGATTCAAACTTCATTTACTATGATCAACCAAGCTTTGCTGTGGGGGCTGATATGTCTAAAAATATCACTTTACTTACAGGTTATAAGGTGTCAGGTTACGTAACTGACTCAAACGGTACACCAGTTACAGGAGCTGTCGTTTTATTAAATAACTTTGGTTCCGGTTGGTTTTCCAATTATATGGGCTATTATTTTCTAAGTGTCCCCGCTGGAACTTACACAATAAATGCACACCCAAGAACTGGATATAATTACTCAAGTCCCACAACTAATTTCCCAACTTATTATGAGTATAATTTCATAGTTAACAGTAACACTATCAAAAATATCACTGTGGGCAGTCCAACACCCACAGCTACGCCGCCGACAAGTACTCAAACCCCCATACCAGCACAAAACCCCACACCAACCCCTGTTCCAACGCCAATTCTGCCTTCAACTCTTATTTCTATCTCGACCGATGCATCATCCTACCAAGTGGGATCGACACTGAACGTTAAGGGAAGACTCTCCGACCAAAACGGAAATCCCTTGAATGATAAAACGGTAATCTTATCATACGCTGTCGCCGATAGTCCATCTTGGTACCAAATAGGGTCAGACAAAACCAACGCACAAGGCGAATACAACATCCAATGGGTAATTTTGGCTTCAGGCACATTTAACATAAAAGTAGAATGGATCGGAGACACAAACAACGGGGGGGCTGAAAACTCCACAACGTTTAGTTTTCTGCCTTATCAAAAACAAGATGTTTTCTGCGTTGAATCTAACAGCACTGTTACAGGACTGGCGTTCAACAGCACTAGCTTCACGTTGGATTTTGCAGTTAGCGGTCCCACAGGAACAACAGGCTACACTAAAGTCACCATAGCAAAAACATTAGCTCCTAACTTCACTGGAATTACCGTATTGCTAGACGGAAAAGAACTCAACTCCACAGTCTTATCCTCAAACGACTACTGGATTGTAACATTCATCTACCATCACAGTACTCATCAAGTAACCATAAACTTATCTAATGATGCAAAAGGGAGTACAAATCCAACGACTCAAGTTCCAGAACTCCTCGTATTCCTTGCAGTTATCTTTGCGGTTGTCTTAACAGCCGTTGCTTTTGTTTTTGTCAGAAGGAGACTAATCTCGTCACCTAAGGCTATCTTGAACTAGCCATCAATTTAACTGCAATGACTTCTTGGGTGAGGGTTCAATTCCCATCCCCAGCTCTTAAAACGAATCATAGACTTCTTGAGATAATTGTTTGCTGGTCACTTGCGCTTTCTGAATAGTCTAGCTCCGAAAATTGGCAGAAGAATTTCTTCGTTTTCTTCTTTCAGTTTAGCTTAAAGTAAATGCGTCTATTATTTTTGCCCTTGTTCTCAGTTTTAACAAGTTCGACTTTTCCAATCTCTCTCAGGTTTCTTACGTGAGTGCCGCCGTCTGCCTGCCTGTCTACGCCGACGATTTCGACGATTCTGAGGACTGGAAGATCTGGTGGGAACGCTTCAGCCATCTTAACGATGCCAGGGATTTTCATCGCTTCTTCGCGGGGCAACTCATACCACTTCACAGGGACGTCGGTGATGAATAACTCGTTTGCCTTCGCAAGATATGCTTCCAGAAGTGCTCTGTCAAATTTTTCTATGCTGAAGTCAAAGCGGACATGGTCTTCTTCAAGCTGGTTGCCCGTGATAAGTGCGCCTGTGCCTTTGTTAAGAAGGGCTGCGAGGACATGGGCGG
>JBEKHJ010000081.1:0-8039 GCA_050012335.1 Bathyarchaeia archaeon | reverse complement strand
TTGACGTTGAAGAAATCTGCAAATTCGCTGAATCAAGCAAGGATAAAATCGATTTCGTTCTGGTCGGTTCAGAAAAACCCATAATTGAAGGAATCCGCGACCTCATTGAGAAACGCACAGGTATACCAGTCATTTGTCCAAAGCAAGAATACGCCATAGAAGCCAGCAAAATAGAGCAGCGCCTGCTTTTCCAAGAAATTGCGCCAGAAGCTAATCCGCGCTTCAAGATTTTTAATCCAGCCGACTACAATGGCAAAGCAGAAGTTAAAAGTGCCGTTTACCGCTGGCTAGATGAGCTAGATAACCAAGCGGTGGTGAAGCCTGATAAGCCTGCTTTGGGAAAAGGCGTCGGCGTCTGGGGAGACCACTTTGCTACTCGAGAGCAACTTTTTGAGCATTTCATGTCCAACTTCCAATACAGCTCAGTTATAATAGAGGAAAAGATAGATGGGGAAGAATCCAGTTTCATGGCTTTCTGTGATGGCAAACACTTTATTCCCATGCCAGATACACGCGATTACAAGCGTGCCTTTGATGACGATAAAGGTCCGAACACCGGCGGAATGGGCTCATACAAGGACGCTGGTGACACATTGCCCTTCTTGACTGCGGCTGAACGGAAACAGGAACTTGCGTTAGCAAATAAAATTTTCAAAGGATGGAAAGCTAAGATTAAAGATGATTCGGCGCTCAGAGGCGTGCCCCTATATCTTGCCTTCATGCACACTGGCCACGGGATTAAGGTTCTTGAGAACAACAGTCGCCCCGGCGACCCAGAAATAATCAACCTCCTTCCACTAATCAAAGACGATTTTGTTGACATATGCTTCAAGATGATTGAGGGAAATCTAACGAGTGTCGAGTTGGAAAAGGCGGCGACCGTTTTAACATATAAAGTTCCATCAGACTACGGCGGCTACGCAGACATGTTCCCCAACCAAATAGACAAATCAGCCGTTAACACTCAAGTTGACCTCTCAAAGGCTTATGCGTTAACCAAAAAGTATGGTAATAGAATCCGCATCTACCCTGGCTCAATGGAAACAAGAAACGGCAAAAACTACGCTTTGAAATCCCGCGCAGTCGGGGTCTTAGGCATCGGCAAGAGCATCGAGGAAGCGCGCGAAATCAGCCTTGAAGGCGCCAAAGCAATCAGGGGCGGGGCATTGTGGAACCGAACTGACATCGCCTCAAAGCAGCATATTGCAAAAAGCGTTAGTCACATGGATAATTTGAGGCGCAAAGCGTGAAGCGCATCTTCATTTCTGACTGTGAAGGACCAATCTCCAAAAACGACAACGCCTTCGAGTTAACAGCCCACTTTATTCCAGAAGGAGACAAACTTTTTGCTAACATAAGCAAGTACGACGATGTACTGGCGGATGTTCTGCGAAAGCCCAGTTACTCTACAGGCAGCACGTTGAAGCTGGTTTTGCCTTTCTTTAAAGCGTACGATGTTACGGATAAGCAGATGGAAGACTTTTCAGAGAAAAATATTGTTTTAATCGCTAACAGCCAAAATACGCTTCACTACGTACAAGCCATAGCCAACGCCTTCATCGTCAGCACCAGCTACGAGCATTACATAAGAGCACTGTGCAAAGCATTAGCATTCCCATACGAAAACACCTACTGCACCAAACTAAGCCTAGACAAATACGCCACCACCCAACAAGAAAAAAAGCGCTTAAAAGAGATAGCGAAAGAAATCTCCCAAATGCAAATAATCACAATTCCCCCAAAAGCAAAAAAAATAGAAGACTTTTCGCGCAATGACCAGATGGCAATTCAGCGCTTGGATGAGATTTTCTGGAACGAAATCCTCAAGATGGGCTCAGGTAAACTGCTTACTGACGTTGTAACTGTTGGTGGCGAGCAAAAAGCCGAAGCAATCCGTGACGCCGTAAACCGTTTAAGTTCAAAAATAGCGGATGTGATGTACGTGGGCGACAGCATAACCGACGTGGACGCCTTCAAACTGGTACGAGCCAACGGCGGCTTAACCGTATCCTTTAATGGCAATAGTTACGCAGTTAAAAATGCTGAAGTAGCGGTTCTGTCCGAAAATAATGTTATCACTGCTGTGATTGCTGATTTGTTCTGCAGATTTGGAAAAGAAAAAACAATGCGTACGCTTCGGTCTTGGAGTTATGAAACGCTGAAAAAAAGTGGAGTGGACGCTGCTTTGCTGAGACAGCTCTCAGACCTGTATCCTGATGCCTTGCCTAAAGCTCAAATAGTAACAGCTGAAAATATGGAAACGCTGATAAAAGAAAGCAGCGAATTTAGGAAGAAAGTGCGAGGAGTAGCCATCGGGAGACTCGGATAAATGCCGAAAAAAGCATTAATAGAGGACACGTACGCCGAAGCCTTTACTGGGCTCTTTTGCCGGGTAATTGTTACAGCCGACGACGAGGAAACCTTGCGTAGGGCTGCTGAAGATTCAACAGCAACGCCATCCGTTGTGATTGGCAGAGCGGAAGGCGGAGTCGAAAAATACCTAAGCCCAAAAGAAACTCCTGATAAGCGCAAAGGCGCGATACTGCAGTTCTGGGGAGAAATAAACCCCCAAAAAGCCTTCGTTGAATCACTAAAAAAGTTTGAAACCGAGCTTTCCTACCGCATCCGCCAAGACATCCTAGTCAAGCCTTTCACCGCTGTCTACGACGCTTTGACAAGTGCTGAGGGCAAAATGGACATGATGGAGAGTGTTGGGCACTGCGGTGACGGCTATGAATGGGTTGAAAAGCGTCACGGTAGAGAAGTCATCGTTGTTCCATTGATGGTTCCTGACTTTATCATTGAGCGGTATTTAAGTTATGCCCGTGGTGTCATGGGCGGCAATTTTTGGGTAATGTGTAAAACAAAAGAAGCCTTAAGGCAAGCAGCAGAAAAAGCCTTAGCAGCAATCCATAATGTACGTGGTATAGTTACACCCTTTGACGTCTGCTCTGCAGGCTCCAAGCCAGAAACCCACTTCCCAAAAATAGGTCCAACAACTAACCACCTGTATTGTCCCTCTCTTAAGGAGCGTTTAGGCAAAGAATCTCGTGTTCCTGAAGGCGTAGGCTACATAGCAGAGATAGTGATAGATGGAGTTTCTTTAGATGCTGTTAAAAAAGCTACCAAAGTTGGAATCGAAGCAGTATTAGGCATTGATGGTGTCTTGAAGGTTTCCGCTGGCAACTACGGCGGCAAACTAGGCGAACATAAAATATTTTTGCGAGAGCTGTTTCCATGACCAGATTTGACGTTGTTGGCTTTGGCGCACTTAACGTTGACCTGCTTTTCAAAGTGAACAGGCTTGCACGGGCTGAAGAAGAAAGCTTTATTCAAGATTACACTGAGGCTTGCGGAGGCTCAGCCGCAAACACCACAGTTGGGCTGGCAAGGCTCGGCTGCAAAGTGGGCTTCATAGGCAAAGTAGCCAGTGACAGGGAAGGCAAGTTGCAGATGGATTGTTTTAGCGCTGAAGGCGTAGATACAAACGGCATAATCAAAGCAGAGCAAGGGAAAAGCGGTGCAGTGCTTGGCTTTGTTGACAAAAAAGGTGCAAGAGCATTATACATCAATTCAGGCGTCAACGACACAATCAAATTTGAAGAAATAAAACCCGATTACGCATCGCAAGCGAAGTTTTTGCATTTAACCTCTTTTGTAGGTGAAAAATCCCTCCAAACACAAAAACAACTCTTAAACACACTACCAAGCGACGTCAAAGTCAGCTTTGACCCAGGTGCAGTTTACGCACGAAAAGGCTACTCAGCCATAGAACCAATCATCAAAAAGACTTACGTTTTGATGCCTAACTCATTTGAACTTGAACAGTTAACAGGTGAATCTGACTATTGCAAAGGTGCTGACTTCATGATTGGAAGAGGTGTCAAAATCGTTGCTGTAAAGCTTGGTAGCGCAGGCTGTTACGTTACTGATGGCCGCGAGCGGCTAAGAATCGAACCCTTCAAAGTGAAAGTTGTTGATACGACTGGTGCTGGGGATGCTTTTTGCGCTGGCTTCCTCTACGGCTTAATTAAAAACAAAAGCCTCTCCGAATGCGGGCGGCTGGCGAATTTTGTTGCTTCAAGATGCATAATGGAGATGGGCGCACGTGCAGGTTTGCCCTATGTTAAAGATTTAGCATCGATTTAGTTAAAACTAACATAAAAATGTGAAAACCAAAGAACCTCAGAAAAAAGCGCAAGTGAGACTTGAGGATTAGCCGAAAACCAACTTTAGAAAGTCTACTTTACCAAGGTGTTTTTGGTCGTTAGAATAAACTTCAGTAACTCCTAATCGCATCATCAAAGCAAGGTTTACACCGTCATTAAAGTCTAAATTCTCAGCAATCATGTTATTTGCTCCTACCAACAGGTCATCGCCGCTGAAACCGACGACTTTTAAAGCCTTGTAGGACATCATCTTTTCAAGACTAGGCTTGATGTCCCCTTGCTTACCCATGGCTTCTAGTACCCAAGCTACCTCACACATTACCAATGTAGAAGTTATGGTCGGTTCACCGTTTTCTATGCGTTCAAGAATATTCTTAGCGATCTTCCCGAAAAGGGGGTGAGCCGTCAGAGCATAGATAAAGACGTTGGTGTCCACGAACCGAGTCACTATAAACCCTCAACCAACTTTTTCCGAATGTGTTCTCTTGCCAGGCGCTTCGGCTCGTTTATAGGCTTCTCCAACTTCACGGCGCCATATAACGCCTCAGTAGGCTTTTCATACTTACTTACAGGAACAAGACAAATACGCCCCATATACTCAGTGATGATAAGCCGAATGCCTTCATCCATGCCATATTTTTGGCGAAGCTTTTTGGGTAGAACGATGCGTCCATACTTGCCAACTTCCACAGACATATTCGTCACCAGCAAATAATGATGTTAATGGCAAATATATCTCTTTTTGCCAATTTATTTTGATTTGCCAAAAACAATTTTTCGATCTGGCGCAGTCAAACACTTTCCCTTCCTTCGAGCCCAAAAAGTGTATAAGCGCATCCGCTGAAACCTCGGACTGTTGATTGCAGCTTTAGCACTTCTTAGTTAAATTGTCAATTATGCTTTGGAAGATTAGTTTTCCGTCGCCGTACTGCAGCATTTGCTGTTGCCGTGTCCAGTCGGGCTGTTGCCACCAGTACATAGCTCTTTCAGGATGAGGCATCAAACCAAAAATATTCCCTTCCTTATTGCATATGCCAGCAATGTCATAGAAGGAACCATTCGGATTAGTTGGGTACTTGCCGTCAGCAGATTCGCCATTTTTATCGCAGTATCGGAAAACAATCATGTCATTGTCGTTTAGTTTTGCAAGCATTTCCTGTTCTTTCTCCTTAGGGAACAGTAACCTTCCTTCTCCATGAGCAATAGGCATCCTGACCACTTTCCCAGCTGGGATTTTGTTTGTGAAAGCGCATTTTCCCTTGTTTTCGTGCTTGAGATAAACCCACTGGCACTTGAAGCCTTGCGGTTCATTCGTAGTTAATGTGGCTTCAGGATAAGCGCTTACTCCCTCTAGGCCTGGGAGCAAGCCGTACTCAACCAGTATTTGGAAGCCGTTGCATATACCAAGAATTGGTCTGCCTTCATCAACAAACGTTTCAATCTCTTTGCCTAGCTTGGCGCTAAGCCACCGCGCAAAAATCACGCCTGAACGTACATAATCGCCGAACGAGAAGCCGCCTGGAAAAACCAGCACCTGATAATCCAGCAGATTTCGGCGTTTTATTAACTCGTTAACATGCAAGGTTTCCGCTTGCACGCCTAACTCTTGAAATGCCCGCTGGGTTTCTGAGTCGCAGTTGGTTCCGCCGACACGCATGACGCAGACTTTGATTTCTTCTTGATTCATTTTAGGACTCACCGCTTAACGTTTTTTTCCAGCTACGCCGCAGCTCGGCAAGTGAAGCGTCAACTACAATTTTCTGGTTTAGTCCGTGAATGAGCAGTTTCTCGTCTTTAGTTACTTTCCCAATTTTAGCACAGGCTTTACCTTTCATTAGTGCCTCAAATTCTTGCCCATCTTTTTCCGAGACTTCTACAAGGAAGCGGCTGTTTGACTCTGAAAACAACACAAAGTCACTCCGCTCAAGTGCTTTGCCCGGCACTTTACCTAAATCCAGTTCCAAGCCGTAGCCGCCTGCAAACGCCATCTCCGCCGCCGCCACCGCTAACCCGCCTTCAGAGAGGTCATGGCATGTTTTGATTAAGCCCAAATCGATGGCTTTAGTTACAGCTTTGAATGTGCGTTTGGCTTTTGCGCCTTTCACTTTGGGCACGTTTGCACCTAAGTAGCCTTTGAGCTTGTAGTATTCTGAACCCCCAAGTTCATTGAACGTTTCCCCGACAACATAGAGCAGATTACCGGGCGCTTTCAAATCCATAGATGTGGTAAATTGAATGTTAGGAACAATGCCTATAGCAGTAATCAGAAGCGTTGGCGTGACTGGACCCAGCGGGGACTCGTTGTAGAGGCTATCTTTTCCAGAGATAAACGGCGTCCTAAACGCTTTGGCAAAGTCGTAGCAGGCTTCGCAGGCCCTTACCAGCGAGCCTAAGCGCTCTGGTTTCTCAGGATTACCCCACGTGAAGTTATCCAGAAGGGCAATTCTTCTTCCGCCGACGGCAATGTTGTTTCTCACTGCCTCGTCAATGGCTGAAGCAGCCATCCAGTAAGCATCAATCTTTCCATAGTTCGGGTTCATCCCGCATGAAATCGCTAAGCCTTTCCACGAATCGTCGAGCGGTTTCAGAACAGCGGCGTCGTTTGGTCCAGCGTACTCTCCCTGCAAGGGTTTAAGCGTCGTGTTTCCTTTTACCTCATGGTCATAAGTGCGTATGACGCTTTCTTTGCTGGCAATATTTGGCGCAGAAAGAAGCTGCATTAGGGTTTCGGTTAGGTTTTCTGGTTCAGGAAATTCTGGTTCCGTGAAGCTTAAGGTTTCAATGGTTGCTGTTTTCATGCTTTTGCAAGGATTAAACAGAAACGCCATATCCATGTCGGCAACTTTCTCGCCGTGAAAATTCAGCTGTAGGCGGCGTTCGCTTGTTAGTTTGCCTATCGCTGTGGCTTCAACGTCTTCTTTCTCAAAAATCGCCATGACTCGCTCCAAGTTTTCTGGTGGCACGGTCAGGAGCATTCTTTCTTGGGATTCTGAAATGTAAATTTCCCACGGAGCCAAACCCTGATACTTCAACGGTACCTTGCCAAGCTCAACGGTCGCTCCGCAGTCGAATTTTTCGGCTGTTTCGCCGACGGCTGAGGATAAGCCTCCTCCGCCAAGATCAGTAGTCGATGATGCCAATTGGAGGTCGCGGATTTCTATTAATGCCCGTTTGACTTTTTCTTCTTCGATTGGGTCGGCGATTTGTACGGCTGGTCTTGAGATTTCTTCTGATTTCTCAGTTAATTCGGCTGAGGCGAAGGTTACGCCATGGATGCCGTCGCGTCCTGTTTTTCCGCCTGCCAGCACAATTGCATGTTCGGGTTTAGCGTTTTTAATGAACTTGTTTAATGGTAAAAGCCCTATGCATCCGCAGTATACGATGACGTTGCCAGTATAGCTGTCATCAAAGTATATTGCTCCGTTTACAGTTGGGATGCCCATATTGTTTCCATAAGCGCTAATGCCAGCGGTAACGCCCATGTACACGTACTTTGGATGTTTGACGCCTGCAGGAAGCTTGTTGTAATCATAATCTAGTGGTCCGAAGCCTAAAACGTCCGTGCACGCGATTGGGTCAGCCCAGACACCGAGGATGTCTCGAATTACGCCGCCGACACCAGTGGCTGCGCCGCCGAAAGGTTCAACTGCTGACGGGTGGTTGTGAGTTTCAACTTTGGCGGCTATTCCATAGCCCTTGTCAAAACGGACGATGCCAGCGTTATCTTCGAAGACGCTGAAGCACCATGGTGGGTTGATTTCTTTTGTGGCTTTTGCAATGTAAGTTTTGAAGAGGCTGTCGATTTCTTTGCCGTCCAAGCGGATTTTTCCTTTGAAGGTTTTGTGGTAGCAGTGTTCTGACCATGTTTGG
>JBEKHJ010000080.1:0-8096 GCA_050012335.1 Bathyarchaeia archaeon | reverse complement strand
CCATAATAATTGGAGTGGCAATGCTGCTGGGTCTTAGAATCGCAACCGGGGTCGGTGGACTCTTACTCATTTTCGTGACTTTTGCCTTCTTCGGACTTGCTTGGTTTGGGCTTTCACTTGCCTTGGGTTTGAAGACAAAGAACGCAGAAACTCTATCAGCAGTGTCCAATATTATAGCCTTACCACTTATCTTTATTAGCAGCGCTCTCTTTCCCACATCAATCATGCCTCTTTGGGCGCGAACCGTTTCTGACTACAACCCATTAAGTTATGTCGCAAACGTAACAAGGGGCTTAGTCGAGGGAGGGTTGACTTGGAGTACATTTGCTTCTGCTTACGCTGTAATCGGAGTGATTGCAATTGTGACTTTCGGCGCCACTTTGTACCTATTCAGGAAAGTGGTCAGCTAAGAGGATCGAAAAAGGGAAAATGCGGGTAACTTGGAGTGAGTAAGAAATGCTGGAACCGAAAAACTGCTGCCAATCATCAAAAATGAGGTCTGGTGTTAGCGGTGGACATCTGTAAGCTGACTTTACGAGCAAAAGCTTACTTGAGTACCCATTGTCCAAATCCCCTTTTTTCAACTGTTTTTATGGGTCTTGTATTTTTGTTGAACAAACTTTGTGTTAGCGAGATTTTTCAGTAATTTTTTATTTAACGATCATTTGCTCAAGTTTTATGCGAAGCAGGGACATTATTGCCTTAGCGGTAGCTCTAGTGGTTACCTGTTCGATATTTTACCCGTTCTTTACTGGTGACACTGACCGCCAAGGAGGCATTTCTGAATTTACATTCGGGCATGCCACCTCGACCTGCTTTTCGCATTTGGTGTTTGTAGCTGCAATCCATTCTTCGAGCCATTTTTACCCACATAGTCGGCGTAAAAAAGAGTATGATGATAGTGGCTCTAAGCTTTCTGTTTTCAAGGGTAGAGAAGCTAGTCTGAATCGAGCTATATTCGCCATACTTGCCCGGGAAGGGCCCAAAACAATCATTGAACTGCAAAGGCAACTGGGCAAGCAAAAAGGTCTACATGGCACCTATTATGCAAGCGTAAACAAGAGAATAAGCTGTCTGGAAAAAGCAGGTTACGTTGTACACATAACAGCCCAGAAAACTCAACCTAACTCGAATGCAGTATTGCATGATCTGCACGCCAAGGCTTATCCTGCAATTATTATTCACAAAAAAAGTACTGAAGAGCTTCTAAACAAGGTTACCGAGTAAGAGGCTACAATTGTGGGTCTCATATCTTGTTGATATCTTCCGTAAACAATGAAAAGAACTTTAATGGCGCTGCCATGGCTGGCCACATACGTTGACATTGGAATCATTAATTCATGGGAAGATGACTGTTTTAATTGCTTTTCTCTTCATTCGATGACAATGTACTATTCTTTTAGCATCTCAGCAAGTAAGCGACTTCAGCCCTGCAAAGATGTACCATTAAGGTAGATTTTACTATGTTATTTTTTTGCTTTGCGTTGTTTACGAATGTAGAAAGTATAAAGATTCTCGCAAGCCTATACTTTCAGATTGGGTGTTTGCGATCAGTATGCTTATGTTAATTAGAATTAGGAGCAACTTTTACAGGCAAATCATTTGTTGGCTTTGAGGAGAATATAAGCTCTGTATTATTGTCCTGCCACGATTTCTCAAAGTGTTCTTGGGCTAATCGCACAATAGGCATACAATCTGTAACCATGGCTTCGAACGGGCCGGTAGTTCCAGCCACTACCTCTTTGCCATCGATTATGAAGTAGTTCAGAAAAGGCAAGGCTGCATCTGTGCCCAAACGAACCTGTTTTATTTGGATGTCTAAGGTTGAAAATTGTTTTAGGTTAATATCACTTGGACAATTTTCGTTAGTTATATATTGCGATAACATCCTCACTTTAACTCGATATTTTTCAAATATGTGCATATGTTCCTTAAGTTGGGGAAGGGCAAGTTTTAGAAACAGGTTTGTGCTATCTTTTTCTCCTATTACGTCAAAACTTTTTTTGGCTCTACTAAAAGCTAGAAATGCATTATTCCTACAGCTCTGGGAGTAAGTATTGAAAATAGTGGCCTTTTCTTCATACTCTTTCTGATTATAAACTGCTTTTTTGCACTTGAGGGCTTTAATAAATTCCTGAGTGTTTTTTTCCGCTCGGTCAAGATTTTCTCGCTGTTTTTTGATTAATTTTATAAGCACTACCTCGGGGGCTAATGCTTCTAAAATAAGTGGTTTAGTTGTTGATTTGGTTATTAGCCCAGTTTGTTCAAGTTTGGGTAATATCTTATAGATATCTTGTTCATGAATTCCTGTTAAATTGGCTATTTCGGGCACTTTAATTTTTGTTTTGGATGCAATTGTGAGGTATACTCGAGCTTGATTGTTTGTTAATCCAAGTTTACAAAGGCTGTCGATAAATTCTTCTGTCAACACGAATCTACGTTTATTTGTTAATATTTCAATAAAAGACTTTCTGCAAATAGGCACTTTCCAAGCTCTCTTTTATTTTCTTGCCTCGTATAGAGGAGTCACTCTTAAAAAGGAGAAAACTAAAAATGAATGTAAATTCAAAAATAATTAAAGGAAACAAAAAAGCAATTCTTTCGCTTTCGTTAATTCTATTGCTAGCTATGACACTGATGATGGCTTTTGCTCAGCCTGGTTTGGCTCAGGTTGGTGTTCCTCAGCCTGAGAAAACTGTTGGTTACATTAGCGTTGCGCCAACACTTGTCGGAGTCGGCCAAAAAGCAACTGTAAACCTATGGGTCCATCCTCTACCTACAACCTATGACTATTATCCATATTTTGCAGGCTTTCACGGTGTAACGGTGACCTTCGTAAGACCTGACGGAACAAAAGACACGTTCATGCCGGTAGACGGAACAGGTCAATTTGCTGCAGGAGTAACAGAGGCAACTGGCTCAGTATACTTCTTTTATGCGCCTGATATGGCGGGTAACTGGAGTGTAACCTTCACGATGCCTGCACAGAACATAACTGACGCCGCTGGAACCGTACAATATTTAGGATGCACTAGCACCACAGCCTATTTTACAGTACAAACTGATCCAGTCAACGCTGGTCTGCTTAACGGTTATCCATGGTCGCAACTGCCGAACGAAAATACCTACTGGAGCTATCCGATAAACAGCAACAACAGAGAATGGAGCCAAATCTCAGGCGACTGGCTGGGCAGTTCGATCTATGGCACCATGGATGTTAACGGTCCCACTTGTCTTCGGTGGCAGCCCTATGGTTCAGGACCTAACACTGGGCACATAGTTTGGAGCCAACAGCTTACCGCAGGAGGCATTATAGGTGGAGATTATGGCAGCCTTAGCTATACAACTGCTATAAATATGCCTAGTTCTGTAATCATTGACGGCAAAGTATTCATAAATATACCCAATGCCGGCAAGTTTGAATGCATCAATGAAACAACTGGAGAAGTCTTGTACACAGCAGCTGGCTCGATTAGTTACGGTATACACCTACCTGGAAACCCATTTGCTCAAGCCTATTTGGACTCTTCAGTAGTTCTCAACAATTCTTATGGAGCAATACCAACGCCATACCTGTTTGGAACCTCTGGTACTACATGGAATTACTATGATCCCTTAACTGGAACACTAATGAAGTCAATCGCTAATGCTCCTGTCTTCTACAAACTTGTTGATGGTACCAATTTTGCCTATGAAGTTACAACAGATTATAAACACTTGATTGCTTGGGACATATCGAAGGTTGTCAATAACAATTGGTCTACAGGAATCACATGGAACATAACACTGCCAGTACCACTAGTTAATCGCGTCATAATGCCCTTCGGAGTATCAACAGATGGTTCTACGATTGTGGTAAGGAGTGACCCCAATCAGTACTGGGGTTACAGCGCAAAAGACGGTACCTTACTGTGGAACCTTACCCTGACATATCCGGTTTCATTGCATAACCAAATCGGTTTATATGGAGTCGACGACTTTATTGTCTTTGATCCAACTGCTACAACGTTCCACTGCTACTCAATGATTACTGGCGCTGAACTATGGGAAAGTTCCAGCTTTGCAGACTCTACGTGGGCTACAGAATGGACCATTTACAACGCTGAGACCAATGACTACAAAAACTTGTATCTTATGTTCCCTGACGGTACAATGACCGCTCTAAGCTTGGCAACGGGGAAGGAGCTATGGCGGAGTGAGGCTATTCCTTCAACTGAGTACACTAATAATGCAGTGCCCTGCGTTAGTGGCATGCTCATGGTAGGTGGTAATATCTATGCATACGCAGGCTATTCCACAATATACCAACTCGATCCTATTCCAAGGCAAGCAATGCTGGTATGTGTTAACGCTACTACAGGAAATATCACCTGGACTTTAAACGGCGGAGTTTATCCGGCTGGTGCTGCTAATGGCTATGTCATAGGCTCCGGAATAAACGATGGAAACCTCTATTGCGTAGGCAAAGGCCAAACCTCAACATCAGTCACAATACAGAACAATGTCGTTGCACAAGGCGGCACCATACTAATACAAGGCAATGTTTTAGATCAATCTCCAGCACAGCCAGGCACTCCCGCAGTTTCCGATGCCAGCATGAGCGAATATATGGATTATCTCCATATGCAGAACGCGACGTTACTGAATTCGCCGCCCACGCCAATTGGAGTTCAAGCGACACTGACTGCCCTTGATCCGAATGGCAACACTGAAAACATAGGCATTGTAACAACCGACGCTGCAGGCCAATATGCAATCTCGTGGACACCCCCAGTTCCAGGACTATACACAATCACAGCCACATTCAGCGGCACCAACTCCTACTGGAGCTCATCAGCAGAAACCAACATTGATGTCTTAACAGCAGCAGCTACTGCCGCACCTACACCTACTCCAACATCTGTCGCTGACATGTACTTTGTTCCTGCAATCGCTGGCCTATTCGTTGTAATCATCGTAGGCCTCGCTGTACTAGCTTTGTTGATGCTTAGGAAACGGCCATAATAACAACGCAACCAAAAAATCTACTTTCCCCTTTTTTAGTTTTAAAAAGCAATGGAGAAGAGATAAGGGCTGAGAAGGCTCTGGTAAAATTAACAATAGTCATCGGGAATACATTGGTATTCTTTTTCTCCTTAAGAATGTTCCAGAGCCTCAGCAAACCTCCCCAAAAAGTCAATTATGTAACTAGATTTTCACTTTCACCTACCTCTCCACTATTCGGCGGGCGACATAGGCTTGGTAAATATCATTGAGGACTGGGATATCCTTGAGGAATATGCTGGGGAAAAGCTTGGTTTCTACCAGCTCCTCGCCGACCACGGAAAAATCGAATCCGAGTCTTAACGCGAAAATGTCGTCTCAAGACATTTTGGAAATGGCAAAAACAAGTCAATTAAGCTAGGGCAGGTTTACAAAATAGAAAAAAGGGGATTGTGCGGGAGATTTCGCCACCCCGAGAAGATAAAAACCTATCGACGCTTAAAAGAAAGGTTGTAGCGTGAATTCCAAGTTATTGTATTGAGGCACTGTACTCTGGAGTCAATTTTGAAATATAAATTCCTAAACAAAAATGACCCTGCCCTCTACCTGCCTGCTTTTTAGACCTATATTTACCAGCTAAAAAGTACCTACCCCTTCCGCTATTTGCTACCCAAACACCAAAGCAAAAAGCCTACCCCTATGTCTTCCTGCCGCTTGTTGCTGATTTTTAGTGTTCTTGTCTTTGTCAAGAAACCTTGACTAAAAAATCGCCGTTTAGTCCAGAAATGTTGACAAAAAAGCTTTTATCAACAAAAATCGCTGCTTAGACATGTTTGCGGAGCAGTGAACACATGGCGTTAGACTTCGAAGATTGCATGTGCTATTTTGCTAGGTATTCTAAGTCTAAGTGCTGATTCGTTTTCTAATTGCTTCGTACTGTTCGGGCGTGAAAACTTCTTCTTCACATGCGGGACATCTAAGTCCCTTTACGTTGTGCAGTATAACGCCGTCAAGCTCAAAGTCAAACTCGACTTCAACGTATTCAACGCAACATGTCGGGCAAAGTAAAGCACTTGCCTTCATGCTTCTCGGTTTATTGGGTGAATTTTTTTCCAAGCTCTTCTGCCCAAGCTTCTACCTTAGCCATGTCCCTGTTGTCGGTGACGGTTTTTCCAAGTATTTTTATGCGTCCGCCGAAGGCTTCCGTAGCTACAGGATTAATCTTAGGATAATTAGCCAACGTGTCTTCTACAAATTTTACTTTCGCATTTTCATAACTGGCCGGTGCACCTGCCTGTGCTGAACTAACAAAAAATGCCACATGTTTACCGCTGAGGTCATTTTCGAGAAACTTTAACGCTTTATTGTAAACTTTGCCTGCTCTTACGCCTCCGCCGATGACTACGTTTCGGTACTGCGCTAAATCGGGCACTTTTTGCACTTTCAGGTCAACCAAATCAACCTCTAACCCATATTTGGAACGCAAAACCTCAGCTATTTTCTGTGCTGCCCCCTCAGTGGCTCCGCCCTTAGTTTCATACGCTACAAGAGTCTTATTTCCATCCATCTCTAAGCACTGCCATGTGACTCTTCAGTTGGCGCTATCCTTGTGCCGCAGCTATGACAGAAAATCGAACCAGACGGATTCTTTGTTTTACAGTTAGGACAAACAACGCCTTCTCGCTGTGCAGATTTTTGCTGCATGTTCTTCCCTGCTCTTTGGATGGCTGAGTGCGTTTCGTGCGCTGCAATAGTGAAGGCTCTCTCAAGCTCTATTCCTACTTTGTAAAAAGCATCCCGCAGCTCATCAGAAGGATAAGCCGCGTTCGCAGCTTTGCCCTTCTCGGTTTTGGTGCCGCATTTGGGGCAAAAATAAGCGTCATCTGGGATTTTTTCACCGCACTTAGAACAGTAAACCAAATTTTTTCACCATAAATATGCATGTTACACTGCGAATTTAAGCCTTTATGAGTTTCAAAATAAAGACAAAAATAGCATAAGAAAAAACTGGCTCAGAATCGATTAATCTGTGAGCTTTTGTTTTGCCTCTTCAATAAGTTTAACCGTCTGCAATCGCCATGGCTCAAAGTTCTGCGGTGTTGCTGGGTAAGTGTTGTAGTGTGCGCCGACCTGCCTCATCATTGTAACCGTTAACCGAAGTTTGTTTAGGAAGCCTACTCGCCTTATGCCTCGGAATACTCGTTTGGCGGTTTCAGTTATGTTCAGGTGGAAGTCGTCGCCCATGCCAGCTTTCAGCACGTCGTCTTCAGTCATGAGTTTCTGGCTCATGCCGTAGTTTAGGTCTTTGTCGCTACAAGATAATAGGAACATGCGGAAAACGTCTAAACTTGCCTGTTTCTTTCCATATGTCTCAATATACTTCTTGTTGTGTCCCCACAAGGCTTCTTTGGTAGGCTCACCTTTGGCTAATGCTTCAACAATTGTTTGCCCAGCAAAGTACCCGCTAAGCATCGACGGACCAATGCCGCCGCCATGAATCGGATTAACCAGCGACGCAGCGTCACCAACCAACATTACACCGTCAGCAACCATGTTATCCAATGGTCTCCGTGTCGGGTCAAACCATGCACCTGCATTCAAAACCAGCGAGCCTTCAAAAGCAGGCTTAGTGAACGTGTTATCGTATAGCTGCTTTTTTGGACTGGGATATTTGCCGCGCATGCATATGCCTAAGCCAACGTTAACTCTGGCTCCGCCTTTGGGAAAAATCCACACGTAACCGCCAGGCGCAACTTTCTGGTTGAGGTAAATTTCGCAGTAACGGGTGTTCTCGGTTTCCTGTTTTAGCTGGCGGATTTCACGGTAGCAAGCCTCCACATCCTCATTTTCCACTTCACGGTCTATGCCCATTTCCGCGGGAAGCTGATGCCTAACAACACCGAAGAAACCGCTTGCGTCAACTACAACTTTACTTCTTAACTGCATGGTTTGGCCTGTTTTCATGTTTTTTGCTGTTATGCCAGTTACTGCGCCTTTCTCAATTATTGGCGAGCGGAAATTCATGTTATCCTCAAGAACAGCGCCTCTGTCAGTTGCTTTTTTCAGTAGCCATTGTCCGAACAGTCGCCTGTTAAGCAAGTAACCGACAAAGT
>JBEKHJ010000079.1:0-8134 GCA_050012335.1 Bathyarchaeia archaeon | reverse complement strand
AGTACGAGAGGAACGGGACGCTGTAGCCTCTAGTTAACCGGTTGTCTGATAAGGCAGTCGCCGGGCAGCCACGCTGTTGTGGATAAGAGCTGAAAGCATCTAAGCTCGAAGCCTCTCCCGAAAAGAGGCAGCCATTCCCGTTTAACCGGGACGAAGGCTCCCATAAAAGATGGGTTTGATGGAGCCGGGGTGTAAGCTGGAAGACTTCGGTCGACCAGTTCAGCCTGCGGCCACCAATCGCCTGAGATGTCGAGTCCATAGGTGGTGTTTGA
Source organism: Bathyarchaeia archaeon (assembly GCA_050012335.1). Lineage (GTDB taxonomy): Archaea > Thermoproteota > Bathyarchaeia > Bathyarchaeales > Bathycorpusculaceae > Bathycorpusculum. The sequence goes on along the minus strand of JBEKHJ010000079.1, from coordinate 7,862 downwards.
GCGATATTTGTGTGAGACCGTTTCGGTGTGAAGTGTGCTAAGTTGTGTTTGGTCCTGTGCATGGCGTATCGTCATTGTTATGTAAATTAGGTTTTTGGGTGCTGTTTGTTGCAGTTAGGTGCTGTCTGCTCTGGTTTAATAACAAGCTTTTGACTTGAAAACTCGCTTAGTGATAGATGTAGCCCTCTATAGAATTTTTGAGAGCCTTACCCTATGAGACCTACCCCTCCCAAATAAATGGAAGAAAACCTTTACAAAATTAAGGCGATTCCAAGCGGTTTGATTATTATACTTCAATTGTTCACCTTTCGATAAGTTCAAATTTCCAAACCAGCACAAGGCTTCTTGAGTATGCATGAGTGAGAAAAAGCGGGTTATTTTCCATTTAGATATGGATCATTTCTATACTGCGGTTGAAGAGCGTGAACGCCCAGAAATTAGGGGTAAACCAGTGATTGTGGGCGCTGATCCTAAAGGGGGCAAAGGCAGAGGTGTCGTTAGCACAAGCAATTATGAAGCCAGAAAAGTTGGCGTACGCTCAGGCATGCCAATTTCCCAAGCTTGGAGGCTTTGTCCCGAAGCGGTTTATTTACCGCCCAATTTTCCCTTATACATTAAGGTTTCAGGAGAAATTATGGACATAGCACGCAAGTTTGCGGACAAGTTTGAGCAGTGGGGAATCGATGAGGCATTTTTAGATGTTACAAGCAAAGTCAAGGATTATGCTGAAGCAGAAGCCTTAGCTCGAAAAATAAAGCAGGAGATTAAAGAGAAGCAAAGCCTCACTTGCTCCATAGGCGTAGGACCGAACAAACTAGTCGCCAAAATAGCCAGTGACTTTCAAAAACCTGACGGCTTAACAATTGTTAGAGAAGAGGAAGTGGAAAAGTTCCTCGCTCCCTTGCCAGTGCGTAAGTTATTGTGGGTTGGACGCAAAACCGAAGCAAAACTAAAGGCATTAGGCGTAAACACCATCGGCGACTTGGCACGTTACGATCCTTCAGCGTTAACCTCAATGTTTGGCGTGATGGGTTTACAGATGTATTTGATGGCAAAGGGCATAGACCGAAGTGAGGTCGAGGAGAGAAGTGGCGTTAAAAGCGTAAGCCATGAAACAACGTTTGAGGAAGACACTGCAGATTCTGCTGTCATTTTACAAGCATTAGACGCGTTTTGCGTGGAAGTTCAAAAAGAAACCGAAAATCAACATTTACTTTTCAAAACTGTTACGTTGAAAATTCGTTACGAAAACTTTGAGACACACACCAAAAGCAAAACCCTGCCTTTCCTAACCAACCGCCTCTATGACCTACAAAAAACCGCGAGAGAACTACTCTCCACTTATTTGCGGAAAGACCGTAAAGTCAGGCTCATCGGCGTTAGAGTTTCAAGCTTAGTTTCTGGAGAAAAGCAGAAGACCCTACTTTAAAGGTCTGAGATTTTCTGGGGCATTAAGCGTCTTCCAAACTCTTCTTCACTGGCAACTTCGCTGAGAGTTTTTCTTGCCCGCACAAGACGCAAAAGCTTGCTTGATAAATCCAGTTTTTCACGAGCGTAGCCGACTGCTAAAAGCAAGAGAACCTCAAAGTTTTCAGGAACCTTAACCGCTGCCTTAACTTCCTTCTCATTGAAGCTTCCCACGCAACAGGTGCTTAGGCCTTCGCTGGTGGCGGTTAAAACCATGTTTTCCACTGCTAAGGAAACGTCGATGGCATACCAGTGAGGCGAGGCTTTCTTGTCGCCGCAAGCCACAATCACGACTGGTACTTCAGCAAGGAACTTTGCGAACCTACCCTTAGACAGGACTTGTCTTTTCTCGCCATCAGTAACTACAATAAAATGCCAGGGCTCAATGTTCCTAGCCGAAGGCGCAAGTCTAGCAGCCTCCAAAATTTTCTCCAGTTTTTCTCTTGGCACTGGCGTGTCTTGGTAAGTGCGGATTGATCTTCTTTCCTGTATAGCTTCAAAGACATCCATAACGTTCGCGCCCTTAAGCTAGACATGAATTCTACGGTATATTAGCTTATCAGAACCCGAAACATCCGCCAATCTGATCTTATCTTTTTACATAGCATTTTTAGTTGTAAATAGTAGTCCCTCTCCCCCTTTGTTGGGGTTGTTTTGGGTTGCTTTTTTGGTTCAGGGTTTGGATAAGGATTAAGTCGAGATGAAAATTGAGGATTTTAGCTTAATTTGCTTGGATCCGTCAAGGTAACAGACCACATGGATTCAGTAAAACAAGGCATTCAACAAAACCTCTGCATGGTCTCGGTAAAACCCTTAATGTACGTAGTAAACAACCGAAAAAGACCAAAAGAAAATAGCCATCTCACGACAGTTAACACCAAAAACCCATCCCGCGATAAGTTACCAGCACCGCTGGGCGAAATATTAATAAATCTCACGGAAAGATTAAATGATGCTACTTCCTAGTGGATGGCATTCCGCGAAACGGAGTTTTAGGGAGCAAAAAAACTATGTCACAAAATAATACAGCTAGCCAATTAGTCCTTAAAGGAACAACAACAATAGGCGTCGTCTGCAAAGATGGCGTAATATTAGCTTCAGACACCCGAGTAACCATGGGCTTCTTCATCGCCCACAAATTCGGGAAAAAAGTCTACAAAATAGATGACCATTTAGGCATGACGATTGCCGGAACCGTCGCAGATGCCCAAAGGGTCGTGGATATACTTACGGCTAACGCGCAACTCTACAAGATAGACAAGAACAGGCCAATGCCAGTTAGCGCAGCTGCTAGGCTTGTTGCTAACTTGCTGTTTTCCGCACGTTATCTGCCTTTAGCAACACAGGTTCTAGTGGGCGGCATGGATGACACTGGACCGCACGTGTACAATTTGGATCCGTTCGGAAGCTTAACGGAGGAAAAGTCGGTTTCAACGGGTTCGGGTTCACCAATCGCTTATGGTATACTTGAGGATAAGTACCGTGAAGGCATGACTCTTGCTGAGTTGCTGCCAACAGTTGTTAAAGCTGTTAATGCAGCTATGAAGCGGGATGTTGCAAGCGGCAACAGTTACAACATCACGGTAATCGACAAAAAGGGTTACCGAGAATTATCAGACGAAGAAAAAAGCAAACTTCTCAAAGCAGGAAGTTAAACACTGTGGCGCGCACCCAAGAAAAAGATAAAGACAAGATAGAAATTAGCCAATACATTTTGGAAAAAGTTCCAAGAGAGGCAGAAGTAACCAGAATCGAATACGAAGGACCAATGCTAGCGGTTTACACTAAGAAACCTGAGATTTTAGTTGACCAAAGCGGCATAGTGGCAGAAATCGTCGGTGTGATTCGCAAAAGAATAGTCATACGTCCCGATCCTTCAGTTAGAATCCCAGAAACCGAAGCCGAAAAAATCGCTCGAGAACTAATCCCTCCTGAAGCCGAAATCACCGACATAAACTTTGACCCAAGCCTTGGCGAAATAATAATTGAAACAAAAAAGCCCGGCTTGGTGATTGGAAGAAACGGCGCTGTTTTGCAGGAAATTATAAAGAAAACCAAGTGGCGCCCCCATGTTTTGCGGAGTCCACCGATTAAGTCGAAGATTGTTACTCACATGCGGCATTATCTTCACTCGGAAAGCAAAGAGCGAGAAAGAATCCTTCGCACTGTTGGCGAGAGAATCTTTAGACCAAAAATTTACGATGTCGGCGACATCCGAATGACTGTTCTCGGTGGAGCACAAGAAGTTGGTCGCTCAGCCTTTCTAGTTAAAACACGCGAAAGCAGCGTACTCTTAGACTGCGGCATTAACCCTGGTTCAAATCGACCTTTTGAAGCGTTTCCACGCTTTGATTCGCCAGAATTCCAGATTGATTCGTTGGATGCCGTGGTTATTAGCCACGCGCACCTAGACCACTGCGGTTTAGCGCCGTTCCTATACAAATATGGTTATGACGGACCAATTTACTGCACAGCACCAACCTCAAACCTGATGACAATGCTACAGTTGGATTATTTGGATGTTGCCAGCAAACAGGGTGCTACACCGTATTATGACCAAAAGGATGTGCGTGAGTGCGTTTTGCACACGATTCCGCTTAGGTATGGTGTTGTCACCGACATTGCACCTGACATTCGTTTGACTTTGCATAATTCGGGGCACATTTTGGGTGGTGCAATGCTTCACTTGCACATTGGCGAAGGCTTACATAACATTGTTTACACGAGCGACTACAAGTTTGCAAGGACCATGCTGTTGGAAGCTGCAGCAACAGAGTTTCCACGCATTGAAACTGTGATTACTGAGAGCACTTATGGTGGGGCAGAAGATTTTATGCCTTCCAGAGTTGAAGCTGAAGAAGCTTTGACACGCGTCATTAACCAAACTTTGGAACGCAAAGGTAAAGTCCTAATTCCAGTGCCAGCTGTTGGCAGAGCACAAGAAATCATGCTTATCATTGACGGTTACATGAAGCGCGGCTTAATGAAGGAAGCCCCAGTTTTCATAGAAGGCATGATTAGCGAAGCTACAGCCATTCATACTGCCTACCCAGAATACTTGGGCAGGGAAGTCCGCCATAGCATTCTACATGAAGGAATTAACCCATTCCAAAGTGACTACTTCACCATCGTGGAGCACCCGAGCGTTAGGCAAAGCATTATGGAAGGGGAACCATGCATTGTTTTGGCTACTTCAGGCATGCTTGAAGGTGGACCAGTAATAGAGTACTTCAAGAACTGGGCTGGCGACGAGAGGAACACGATTATTTTTGTCAGTTACCAGATTGAAGGAACTATGGGCAAAAGAGTCCAAAAAGGCGTTGGTGAAGTAACCATGATGGACAACGAAGGCAAAATGGTAGCGCTACAGGTTAAAATGCAGGTGGAATCAATTGAAGGATTTTCAGGCCACTCGGACAGGCGGCAACTGGTCAATTATTTGACTCATCTTACACCTAAGCCTGAGCGAATCTTTGTTTGTCATGGAGAAAAACAGAAGACCATAAACTTTGCTAACTACTTGGATAACAAGTTAGGTATTAACACTGTTGTTCCTGCAATTCTAGAAACTTTTAGGCTGCTGTAGGCAAAGGCTCATTTGAAACTGGCGTTTTTTCCCGCCAAATCCTTATATTTTTTGGACAAATAACCACTCGCTCTTCACCTAGACGTGCAATGTCGCCGCCGATGGATTCTGTGAATTCATAGAGTTCGTTTACTGCGCTTTTTACGTCGTCGATACTTTTGTTTGCAAGAGGAGTAACTCGGAGAATGATTATGTTTCCGTTTTTAACTTCATTTTTTATATTTTCTAGGTCGGTTAGTTCTTTGAGAGGCATTGCTTTGAGGTAGGTTTTGTTTAGGGTTTCAGCGACTTCTTGTTTCTGCTCTACCGGAGGTGCAACTGCTTCTTCTTTGGGTTCTTCTGGAGGCACGGCTGGTTTTTCTGGTTCAGGTTGTTGTTTGGGTTTGCGGAATAGGCTGAATTTCATTTTCCTCTCTCAACCACATAGTATTAAGGGTTGCAACAGTTAAGCGTTTCTTTAACTGAATCCTAAATGGTAATACGCGTGAATATTTTATTTATGTTTTACTAATCAGTATTAGCAATCACAGGGTTTACTGAAAAGGGCAAAGGCGAGACTTTGGCGTTTTTACTTACTTATGCTAAGAGAATTATAAGATTATTTGCAACTACTATAACTAGAAATGCAAGGATACCAGCATAGGCAACCTTCAAAAATTTGCAAGAATATTTGAAGGATTTCGTGCTTTTATTTTGAGTTTTCATCAGGGTTTTGTTTGCCAGAATGTATGTAAAAGCTATGAGTATCGTCGCTGCAAGCTTGACCACTAAAAAAGCTCCAATGTTTGTGCTAACTATGCCTGCCATGAAGGGGTTTAACTCGGCAGCTCCAAAGTATAGAACGCCTATAACTGTGGTTAAGCAGTCTATGGAGCCCATGAAGATAATAAGAAAACTTGGAAATACCTCTGTCTTTAGCATGTATACGCCTTCTCCTTTACTCATCAGGCGAGAATAATCTAGTTAAGTCTTTATGAATTAGCTTGCCGTTCTCGATATATTTCTAATTTCAAAACATGCGCTATTTTTATGCGATAGTTGTCAAGAGTTAAAGAGCTATAGAAGGCAAAAAGACATGGTATCTGCACATAAGCCTTATATTTTAAATGTTAAACCTTCTTGCTGGAAGGATTTAGACATGCACAAGAAACTCTTAATTCCTGGCCCAACAGAAGTAAGCCAAGAAATACTTAACGAGCAAACTCATCCTCTTATAGGTCACAGAGATAAAGAATTCTCAGACTTATACGGTGGAATAACCGCTAAACTAAGCAAATACTTCGAGTTACCTGCAGATTTCAAACCCACAGTCACCACTTCCTCAGGCACACTTTGGTTCGACATAATCGGCAGAAGCATCGTAAAACAAAAAGCGTTAGCATGCGTAAACGGCGCTTTCTCCCAACGATGCGCTGAAACCCTACGTGCATGCGGCAAAAACACTGATTTCCTAGAAGTTGAATGGGGCAAAGCCGTCAAACCAGAAATGATAGCTGAAAAACTTGACAGCGGCGAATATGACACATTAACAGTATGCCACAACGAATCCTCCACAGGTGTAAGAAACCCAATAAGCGAAATAGGCAAACTTGTACGCAAAAAATACCCAAACATAATCTACGCAATCGACGCTGTTTCCTCAATGGCAGGAGACAAAACACTACCCCGAGAAATCGGCTGCGACATTATTTTTGCTTCAACACAAAAATGCTTCGCTCTACCACCAGGATTAACCGTTGCATTAGTCAACGACCGAGCAATTGAGAGAGCTAAAGAAGTTCCATTCAGAGGCACATACACGGATTTGGTTGAAATCTTCGAGTTTGAGAAAAAACATCAAACACCCTTCACCCCATGCATCCCTTTACTCTACGCTCTGAATAAACGCATGGACCTTTTACTGGAAGAAACATACGACCACGTTTACCAGCGCCACATGGAAATGGCTCAGTATACACAGCAATGGGCAAAAAAACATTTTGAAATGTTCTCTGAACCAGGCTACGAATCAATAACCGTTAGCTGCATAAAAAACACGGTTGGCAAAAGCGTTAAAGAACTCAACCAGAAGCTCGGTGAGAAAGGCTACATGATATCCAACGGTTACGGCAAACTAGCCGAGAAAACCTTCCGCATCGGACACATGGGCGAATGGAACCTAGCAGGAATCAAAGAAGTCATCAGCCTAATTGATTCGATTTGGGGATTAAAAACGTGACATTCAAAGTCCTCATAAGCGACAAAATATTCGAAGAAGGCATAAAACTTCTCGAAGAAAAAGGCTACCAAGTCACACGAGCATGGGATACTCCAAAAACTGAACTCCCCAAAATAATAGCTGACTATGACGTACTAATCGTAAGGTCAGCAACCAAAGTTAAAGGAGAACTATTAGATAACGCAAAAAAACTCAAAGTAATCGCACGCGCAGGTGAAGGCTTAGACAACATTGACTTCAAAAAAGTCAACTCTCTCGGCATAGCCTTGGTAAACACTCCGCATGTTTCCTTCATGAGTGTTGCAGAATTAACAATAGGTCACTTACTGGCGCTTGCAAGAAGCATCGTACAAGGAACCATAAGTTTGCGTGAAGGAAAATGGGAAAAAGAAAAATTAATCGGAACAGAAGTCAACGGCAAAACCCTCGGAATTATCGGTTGTGGCTACATTGGAAAAACAGTTGAACGCTTAGCCATATCATTGGGCATGAATGTACTCGGCGTTGAAGAATGCGTCTATGACCGGTTTGTGCCCCTAGCTGAAATGTTGCCACAAGCAGACTTCATCACAATCCACGTGCCCTTGACGC
>JBEKHJ010000078.1:0-8418 GCA_050012335.1 Bathyarchaeia archaeon | reverse complement strand
AAGGTCTAATGTATTCGGTGAATAGGTCTTGTTAAAATTGAAAAGAGCCTATATCAATTATGTATCAAATAGTAGGTAATTACCCATGATAGCTATAATTGGCGCTGGCAAAGTAGGAAGCGCAGCCGCCTTCGATATTCTACGCTATAAAATAAGCGACGTAGTGTTAATTGACCTAAATGAAAACCAAGCAAAAGGCGAAGCCCTTGACATGATGCAGGCTGCACCAGCCATCGAATTTGATGGCAATATCCGCGGAACCAGCGACTTTAAAGAAATGCGCGGGTCCGAATTGGTAATCGTTATCGCTGGTTTAGGAAGAAGACCAGACATGACTCGCATTGACCTTATGAATACTAATGCGCAAATCGTCAAATCCGTCGTAAAAGAAGTTGTCAAATACGCCCCAGACTGCAAACTTATGATTGTAACAAACCCTGTTGACATTATGACTTACATTGCTTTCAAAGAATCAGGTTTTCCCCGCAGCCGCTTATTCGGCATGGGCAACATCCTTGATACAATGCGCTTTAGAACATACATCGCTAATGAATTGAACGTTTCAAGAGAAGATACGCGTGCTTTGGTGATCGGTGAACATGGCGATTCTATGGTTCCACTAGTTGAATACGCCTCTGTTTCAGGTATTCCAATAACAAACTTACTTACTAAAGAGCAGATTGAAAAAATAGTTTGTTTAACGGTAACTTCAGGTTCGGATGTTATTCAATTGAAAGGCTCAACGGTTTATGCTCCTGCCGTTGTAATCGCCATAACTGCCGATGCAATCTTAACGGGAAGAAATCGAGTTATGAGCGTATCCACATGCCTTGATGGTGAATACGGCTTTTCAAACGTTTCAATTGGCGTGCCAGTGGTGCTTGGAAAATACGGGGTTGAAAAAATAATTGAGTTAGAATTATCAGATCAAACAAGAGAGCGCTTTGGAAAGTCAGTTGCCGTAGTTAAAGAAGCAATAGCCGCTTTGAAGAGCTAATGCTATTCTAATTAAATTTGGTAATTTTTAGCTGGTTACGGATAAGGCTTTAGTTAACAGTTTTCAATGAAAGCAGTTTTTAGCCATGTCTCTGTTTGGCGCGTGCGCAATAAAAGTTTCCGTTAAGTCTTACGAATGCTGGGCATTTGCCGCCATAGCAATGTTTCAGCCATTGGCACGGTGCCCGAACTTCATACACTCGCGGCATGTATTCACGTGAATGATCAATTTCTTTAATGCTTTCTCGTTTGGAAAGTTGTTTTAAAATTGCTTCCAACAAAAAACACCTTCAAAGTTGCTAACCTGAATTGAATTAGTATTGCCCTCTTCTCGTTATTAAAAGTGTGTTGCAGTCGCTAAGCAACAACAAAAGCATATAAGCACTATCATGCAAGGGAAAAAAGCGTGCTTTCGGCATACAAAGTGTTATTTAGCAGTTAACGGCTTTCTTGTTTTTAGGTGCCAAAGTTGGAGTTTCAAGGAAGAGACATAATATCAATCGAAGACTTCTCCCGCCAAGAAATCAACCACATCCTAGACGTTAGCCGATCCATGGAGCCTCTTGCATCAAAAGGTTCAGACATGCTTAAAGGAAAAATCCTTGCAACCCTGTTCTTTGAGCCCAGCACTCGCACGCGCTTAAGCTTTGAAACAGCAATGCTAAAACTAGGCGGATCCAACATCGGCTTCGCTGAAGCTGAAATTGCCTCTGTTAAGAAAGGCGAAAACCTGGCAGATACCGTGCGCACTGTCGAGAACTATGCCGATGCAATAGCGCTCAGGCACAGTTTGGAAGGTGCTGCTAAATTGGCTGCGGAATTTTCTAAGGTTCCAATAATAAACGGTGGCACTGGCGCAGAGGAGCATCCGACGCAAGCGTTCATTGACCTGTATACTATGCGCAAAGATAAAGGCAAGATAGATGGGTTAAAGGTTGCTTTAATCGGTGATTTGCGCTATGGGCGAACTGTTCACTCGCTTGCCTACGCGCTGGCACTCTACAACATAGAGCTATACCTTGTTTCGCCTGAAAGCCTGCGTATGCGCAAAGATGTGCTTCAAACCATAAAAAACAAAATCCCAGTAACCGAAGACGCGAACTTGGAAAGCATAATTCCCAAAATTGACGTATTATATGTCACCCGCATACAGAAGGAACGCTTCCCTGATGCAGCAGAATACGCCAAATTAAAAGGCGCCTACAAAATAGACCTAAAAACTCTAAAAAACGCCAAAAAAGACTTGATAATTCTGCATCCGCTTCCGCGCGTGGATGAAATTGCCCCTGAAGTTGACAATACTCCGCAAGCGCGTTATTTCCAGCAAGTCTGGAACGGCATTGTGGTTCGGATGGCGCTTCTGTCGCTGGTGCTTGGCGCTGTCAAATAAGCTTTCATGTAGAAGTGAAGCGGTCGAACGTTGCCAGTGCGCTCATTGAGCCGCAGGATGGGCATTTATGCAAGGTTCCAAACCAGCTTTTTTTGCAGTTGTCACAGAAACTAACTATCCGATTGTAAGTAAAGAATTCCAACGATTGATTTTCAATTAAGCGCCGGGTCAAATCCATTAGCGCTTCAGGCTTAAATTCAGTACCTTCCAACTCTATAATAGCTAGGGTTCCGCCAGCGTTCAACCCTTTCATTTTCTGCGCTGTCTCCAGCATTTCAGGCGGTATGCATAGGGTTTCGCCAGCTTTAACTTGGAATCTTTTAGCGGTTGAGTAATAGGGCTTTTCTCTTGTTCCTGAAAACTTCACTTTGGCTACACCGTATTTCTCAATATCTAATTGAGCGAGCCTTTCGGATGCTTCGGAACTGCTAAGTATCACAGGGTATAAGCGTTTTCCATGTTTCCTGCCGATCTTCTGCTTGAAAGCCAAAATATTCTGGATGGTTTCCTCGGCAAACTTGCGGCTCTCTTCCGAGTTTATGCTTTTTTCAGTGAAAGCTTCTACCGCTTCTCGGAACCCAGCTAAATTAATTATCCGTGAACAGTTTTCAAGTCTGAAATATGTATCTCCACTAGAGCTTTTTAGCAGGAAAGGCAATGAGTTTTTTCCGAATTGCTTGAGCGCATTATTTTTTATTCCTAAGGCGCGGGCGGCAAGTTCAAAACGTTCCCTTACTAAATCGAAAAACTTGTTTTTATCTTTCTCACTTTCTTGAGCGATTCTTGGCAAATTAATTGTTACGCAACCGAGGCAACCTGTACGGAGAGTGTCTGTTTCCCATTCTCCAGTTAAGTCAGGTGCAAGTTTAACTCCCGAAGGTGAAAAAGCTATGTTTTCGCCCTCTTTTTTTGTCATGTTGGCAAAGTAAGGTGTTCCTCTTTCCGCTGCTAAACGGTGTGCTTTGAGGAGAACTGCTTTCGCGTTTTCATCTGCTAAAGTATCCTTGTTAATTTTTATTACCAGCTTGGGGTTAAGCAGCGGCTTCTTGGAACTCTCTTCCTCAAAGACTTCAATTATAAGTGAGGCTAACAGTTGGCTTTCTTGGGCGAAGTCACCGTATTTGCCACATATTTTTCCTTGAGGACCAGTGGCTTCTTTTTCCGCCGTTAATTTTGGAATTGAAAGCTCAAGCACCAATGTAGCTTCAACATGCTGGTTCAAGTTTAAAATAAATAAGCGTAGACTTTCCTTTATTTTTGCCGTTTCAACGCCTTTTGCAAAGGGAGCGAGAAAAACGTTGAAGTAATTGCATGTTTGGATACGGTTTGTTTCTTTATTGGCATGCAAGAGAACGTTGAAGGCAATTGCCAACGCCGATTCAAGGTTACTCGGTGGCTCCATTGGAATTTTGAGTGGATTATCAAGTTTGAGACCGTTTTGGAAGAAAAACCGCAGGTCATGGCTGACCTCGTTTGGTTTTAGTATCCATGTGCCTAAACCATCAATGTGGATGGCGCCTGAAAGGTGAGCGTCAGCTATGTCTCTTGGGAAAATGTTAAGCAAGGTGTACTCACCTAATACGGCTTGGCCTGCTTTTGTAAGTAAGGCTGCTGAGTCTGCGGCTGAGTCTTTTGCTTCTATTGAAGCAGTTACCTCGTGTACGGGCATTCCAACTCTTGTGAGTTTATGGCGGTACTCTTCATAGCCCTTCTCAACCAAAATTCCGTTCACTACTTCCCTGATTAAGGCGGCAGTGAGGTACTTTGTTTTTGATTTGATTAGGCGTTTTTCAGCTTCTTTAGCCGCTTTCTGTGCTAGTTCTGCTGGAACTTTGGCTTCTTTTATTAGCGAATTCGCTATTTTGTTTGCGTCGAATTCTTCCAGTGTTAAATGGGATGTGCGGACAAGCATGCCTCTTGGTTTAACAGCTTTCTTTTCGATGCGGTCGGCTACGTCAAGGACCATTTTGCCCATGTCAGTTAAGTAGTATTTTTTTGCTTCAACATCTGCCTCAACCAAGTCTGCTTTTAGCATGAATTTTAGGTGGTAGGCAAATCTGCCCGCGTCTCTGCTTGGATTCATTTTTAGTTGGTTCATTAATTCAGTGTAAGATAGAGCGCTTTTATCGAATAGTAAATATAGGATTTGCAGTCTGAGAGGTGACGAAACGGCTTTGAGTACTTTTACGCCGCGTGCACGATGCGGTGGCGAATTAACCATAAACCCTTTTCCCCTACGCTCCCAGATTGGTGCTCTACCTATTATTCAACGCAGAGTTTAAACTTAACTAAGGCTTTATTTATAGAAACTCTAAAAAACCAACTAGTAAGGAAAGTGTACGCTTACCCATATATCACTAATACTGCACAATAGGTAAACATTTAATTTTAAATGATAAAAGCAAAAAAGTGAAAAGAAAACTTTGCTTTGTTATTGGTAAAAAAGTTTAATTCTTCATAAGTCATGTACTCTTTTGTTTTGAACTTAACATTTTTAGGGCAATGTAATTTTGCGCGCTCGACCCAGTCCTAAAATAGTAAAGGAAGGGAAGGCATTCAGCAAGGAGCGAAAAATATTACAAACAAAACAGATTGGATTTCTCACGCGATAGGAGAAGTTACTAAGAAAATAAAGGGTGCTTTTCAGAGAACTTCTTATGAGACTAACGATGAATATAGAGATTTTTTTCTTGCTTCCGATGTGTCTCAAACTAGAATGGTTATAGTACTCCTTGCGTTAACTGTAGCGCTCTTCGCCATTAGCGATTACATGTTTTTTGGCTTATCATCAACATTCTATGCTCTTGCAGCCTTAAGGCTTGGGTTAATATTTTATTCCGCTTACCAGATTAGATATATCCGTCAAGTTAAAAATTACCGCTCGTATGATACATCAACGTTCATTTATTTGCTTACCCTTGTTGTAGGAATATTACTTGTGGATTCCACACGCCCTCAAAATTTCCTTCCACATATAATCATTATTGACATTACTGTTTTTGTGTTCTATCTTGTTATCCCAACTCGATTTATTTACCAAGCATTGCCATCGTTAGTTTTTACTATTGGTGGAGTTCTAATAATTATGCTAAGCTTTAAATCATTTGAGGCGCCAGCGCTTTTTACAGCGTTTTTCAGCTTAATATTTGCAAACGTTGTTGCCCCCTTAAGCTCCTTGCAGCTTCACTCATATCGCTGGCGGATTTTTCAGCATGTTACAGAGCGCAAGGATACAGACCGCCTAGCCGCCATTGGCCAGACTGCTGGCATGGTTGGGCATGATATACGCAATCCACTTCAAGCTATTACCAGCGAATTGTATCTTGCAAAAGAAGCAATTGCCAACTCTCCTCACATAGAGGATAGGACGCAAACCTTAGAGAGCATAAACATAATTGAAGAACAAACAGATTACATAAGCAAAATAGTATCCGACCTGCAGGACTACGCTAGACCGCTAAAACCAGAATATTCAGAAATTAACTTATCAGGGTTAATTGTCAGCGTTTTTCAAACAATCAGTATCCCAGACAAAATAGTCCTCAAAATAGACGTTAAAGACTTCCCAAAAATAAAAACAGACCCAACCCTAATCAGGCGCGCACTAACAAATTTAATCAACAATGCCATCCAAGCTATGCCCAACGGCGGTAACCTCAAAATAATCGCTACTAAAACAGAAAACAAAGCAGTCATAGCAATATCAGACACCGGCAAAGGCATACCGGAAGAAATCAAACCCAAACTCTTCACGCCACTCGTCACTACCAAAGCTAAAGGCCAAGGCTTAGGATTAGCAGTTGTCAAACGCCTAGTTGAAGCACTTAACGGCTCAATAACATTTGAAAGTCAAGAGGGAAAAGGAACAACATTCACCATACAACTCCCACTTTGAAAAACCACAAAATTAACTCCTTTAAATAAGAAGGCTATAATTTTTTCCAAGCGATAGAGACCCATAACATGAAAATTATGGTTCTTATGGTTCAGGCTAAAGAAACTGTTTATTAAGTTAGAACGTTGACAATACTTAGTTTATTGGGGCTCAGAAACATGAAAGCATTCATAATCCAGTTTCCTTACGGCGTAGTAGCTTTCGACGACAAAAACAGTTTAGCAGAGAGGGTTCTGTTTCCAAAAAAACCACAGGCAGTCGCAAGAAGCCTGCTGAAAACCGAAACAGGAAAGCTCTCAGATGAAGTTTTTTCCTTGATTTCTCTTCTTAAAAACGCGGGTTTTGACACTTTTGTTTTTGAGAACGCCAACCTGGCAGAAGAAGTTCAACGAAAAATGAACGTTACCGTAGAAGTGGCAAAACCTGCCGAAGCTGAAGTTCTCCGCTCACGCATGAATGAAGTTGCACTTGAATCAGGCTTTGTTAAAGATGAGCAGGAACTTAGCCTATGGAACCGCAACGTCAGCTTGGAACTTGCCAAACTTAGAATCAAAGGAGCATCAGAAAAAAGAGACTTAATCATCGCTCAAGGCATTCAGACGCTGGATGATTTAGACCGCACAGTTAACCTCTTCATGGGCAGATTAAGAGAATGGTACGGCGTGTACTTCCCTGAGCTTGACCGCTTAATCGAAAAACACGAAACTTACGCCAGGCTCGTCATGAACTTAGGCTACAGAGAAAACTACACGGCAGAAGCCTTAGAAAAGGAAAACATTCCAAAAGAAAGAGCAGGATTAACCGCGAAAGCCGCTGAATCATCCATGGGCGCAGACATCGCGGGACCAGACTTAGAGCAGATACAAGCCTTAGCCAAAAACGTGCTTGAATTCTATGAACTGCGCAAGAACATGGAGAACTACCTTGACAGAACCATGGAGGAGATGGCGCCTAACGTACGTGCAGTTGCAGGAGCACTTCTTGGCGCGCGATTAATAGCTATTGCTGGCAGTTTGCGAAACTTAGCTATGAGGCCAGCAAGCACCATTCAAGTTTTAGGTGCAGAAAAAGCCCTGTTCCGCTCTTTGAAAACAGGCGCTAGACCGCCAAAACACGGCTTAATCTTCCAGCACACACTGTTGCATGATGCCAAAAGGTGGCAGAGAGGAAAAATCGCAAGAGTCATCGCTGGAAAACTAGCCATCGCCGCTAGAGCTGACGCCTTCGGAGGCCACTACATCGGAGACCGATTAAAAGCGGAGGTAAACAAACGGTTAGAAGAAATACGCGAGAAATACAAGGAGCCGCCGCCACCTAAAGAAAACAAACCGGGATTCGAACGCCGAGAACAAAGACCTTTTGAAAGACGCGAACAGCCATTCAGAGAACGCGACCGAGGCATAAAACGCCAAGGTGGTCAAAATTGGAGAAGAGACAGGCGTGCACGTAAAGGTTAAACCGCATTCTAAGTTTAAAGAAATTTACCTTGTTATGCTTGAGGATGGTGCGCAGCGGTTAGCCACACGCAACTTAACGCCTGGGTTAACCGTTTATGGTGAACGGCTTATCCGTTTTAAAAGCGTTGAATATCGTGTTTGGGACGCTTTTAGAAGCAAGTTGGCAGCCGCTATTCTTAAAGGCGTGCAAACCGTGCCCATAGAGCCAAGTTCCAAAGTTCTTTATTTAGGTGCTGCTTCTGGAACTACGGCAAGCCATGTTTCAGACATTGTCGGCGAGAGTGGGCATGTTTACTGTGTCGAATTCGCTTCAAGGTCAATTAGGGATTTAGTTAACAATGTTGCTACTTATCGACCTAACATTTCCCCACTTCTTGAGGACGCACGCATGCCAGAAAAATACGCCATGTTCATCTCAGGCAAGGTGGACTCGATTTATTGTGATGTTGCGCAGCCGGAACAAGCTAAACTGTTAGCTGACAACGCTGACGTCTTCCTGAAACCATCAGGCTGGGTGATGCTGGCTGTGAAAGCGCAAAGCATCGACGTGACAATGGATCCAAACGCGGTTTACCAGCAGGAAGCCAAAGTTTTGAGGAACAGGGGTTTTGACGTTAAAGAGGTTGTACGCTTGGAGCCTTTTGACAAGGCGCATGCAATGATAGTAGCTCAAAAAATCT
>JBEKHJ010000077.1:0-8467 GCA_050012335.1 Bathyarchaeia archaeon | reverse complement strand
GCACAAATGGAAGCCGTTGAAGAGGCCATAGACCGCCGATTAAAAGAGCAGCCTGATTTCGAACCGTTCTTTAAGGAAGACCGATTGGAAGGCTTTTTCGTTAAGAACTTAGAAAACGTTCAAGGCGACGAACGCGACGTCATATTCTTCAGCGTCGGCTACGGGTACGACCAGCAGGGACAAATGACAATGAACTTTGGCCCATTAAACAAGCCTGGCGGCGAAAGACGCTTAAACGTTGCAGTCACACGTGCCCGAGAAAAAGTACTATTGATCACTTCAATTAAGTCTTCTGACATTGACCCTGACGCTAAAGCAGTCGGCGTGCAAACTCTACATTACTATCTTGATTATGCTGAGAGAGGACCTGAAACATTGGAGTCAGCTATGCCAAAAGAAGGCGAGTTCGAGTCAGCTTTAGATGAAGACGTGGCAGCAGAAATAAAAAAGATGGGCTACGAAGTTGTTCCACAAGTAGGCTGCAGCGGTTACAGAATTGACATTGGCATAGTTGACCCAGTTAACCCCGGATCTTTCCTGTTAGGAGTGGAATGCGATGGCGCCACATACAAATCCAGCAACAGCGCACGAGACAGAGACAGACTGCGAGAGCAAGTGCTAAGGCAGTTAGGCTGGCGGATTTACCGTATTTGGTCTCCAGCTTGGGTTGCAAGACGCGACTCTGAAATCCGACGGCTAAAAGAAGCTCTTGAGCAAGCTCACAAGTTACAGCTTGAAAAAGACGCTCAAAAACCAATTGTTGACGTTAAAGAGAGTTTGGTACCAAAAACTGACGTTCAAAAAATCCAGTTTGCAGGCATCGAAAAAATCGGCGTACCCTACAAAATTCACCCGCTCAAAGCAACGTTTAATCCTTACATTAAAGTTGCCACAGCCAACTCCACATACGATTCCCGACAAAAAAACGAGTTTCATTTCCCAGAAAACAGAGAAATCCAAACAAAACTCCTTGCGGAACTTGTGGAAAAGGAAGGCCCAGTTCACTATGATTATGCAGTTGAACGATTAGCAGCCGCATGGGGAATCAAACAGGTAACACCGCAAATAACTCATGCTGTGAAAGAAGCACTCAGCAACTTGCTAAGAGAACAAAAAGTAGTAATCAAAGGCAGCTTCCTTTGGCCGCCAGAACTCAAAGAAACACCAATCCGAGTTCCAGTCCAAGGCATACCTGAATCCAAACGGAAACCTGAGTATATTCCGCCTGAAGAAGCCGAGTCCGCTATGAAACTGGTTGCTCAGTACGCTTTAGGCATAAGTGAGGATTCATTGATTGCTGAGACCGCAAAAGTATTTGGGATAAACCATTCAGGCGAAGGAACCAAAGAAATTTTCTCTGAGATATTGAAGCGGTTGGTAAGGGAAAGACAACTCGTATGCAAAGACGATGTCGTTACCGCTGCTTAAGCTTCATTTATTTTCTTTATTAGAACTGGTAAGTCAGTTAATGAAGTTATAATGTAGTTTGCGCCATTGTTCATCAACTGCTCCATTGTGGAAAGGCCTGTTGGCAAACCTACTGCGATGGCTTTCAGTTCCTTGGCACTTTGCATGTCCACCGTGTTATCTCCAACTATCACAGTGACTTTTGGACGTGCGCCTAACGCTTTAAGTGCCAGTTCAAACTGTTCAGTATTCGGTTTAACGTACTTTACTTTGTTTCTGGGAACTACAATCTGGAAGAAATCTTCTATTTTAAAGCGTTGCAGAATATAATTTGCGGCTTTGTCGCTGCTGGTAGTGCATAAACCCATTTTCAAGTTCATCCGCTTCAACTCCTTCAGCGTTTCGTTGGCTCCTGGCTGCAAACTTGTGGTTGAGGCAGCTTCCATCTCATATTTCTCTGCGATGGCAAAGGCTTGACTGCGGACTTCCTCAAATGCTTCAGCAGGTTTGTTGTTTTTGACGAAAATCTCGGCTTTTTTCAGCATTTCAAAAATGTTTTCGTTAACGTTTAGAAGGGATGCGGGGACACTTGTTCTTAGTAGGTAACTTCTGACTTCAGCGCGGAGCGTCTTGTAATCTAAGTTGAAGTTGGCAAGTGTTCCGTCTAAATCAAATATTACCGCTTCTACAGGCACGATTGTTAGCTCCGTTTTCTATTTGCGAAATTGGGGTTAACACGTACTCTAACAGAAATATACTTTGCGGTAAACGTTGCTCTTTGGAACGCTTATTGAGTTATGATAACTTTCAAAGGCTTTTCCGATGGAGTGTCAACTGTTTGCAGCGCCTTTTCAAATTCGGCAAGCTTAAACCTATGCGTAATAAGCCCTTTTACATCCACAAGTTTTCTAGCGATTAACTCTACAGCCGACGGATACTCAACTGGAGAAATGTAAATCGTGAAAAACAAGGCTTCATCGGCATCCGCCAAGTTCAAGTAGCCCTCAGACTCGCCTACCAGTGCGACTTTGCCAGCTTTTCTAACCAAATAGGGCGTTTGCTCTACTGTGCGAGTGGTTCCTGCAGCTTCAATCACAAAATCTGAGCCCCTCTTTGTTAATTTTCTAACAGTTTCGATAACATCTTCTTTTTTAGCATTAATTACTGCGTCTGCACCATACTTCTGGCTAAATTCAAGCCTGTAATCCTCCAAATCTACAGCTATAACTCGGCAACCTTTCATCAGTGCCACCTGAGTCATCAGCAACCCAATTGGTCCCTGCCCAACTACGGTAACCCAATCGCCAACGTTAGGCTTCAGGTAATCCAGCACGCGAAGTGCCAAAGCGACTGGTTCCACTATCGCCGCTTCCTCGTCACTGACGTTTGAGGGTATGGGAATTAGGCTTCTAGGCAGCATGGCTTTAGTTTCTGCGAAGAAACCGTCTCGTGTAAGCCCGTAAAATTTGCCCCGAACACAATAGGTTGGTAGTCCCCTGAGGCAATAGTAGCAGTGACCGCAATTCACCATGGGCACCATAACAACTCGTTCACCCGTGTCTTCTCGGACTCCCCAAGCGTCATGCCCAATGATTCTGCCTTTCTTCATTTTCCACTCGCCCCGGTAAAAGTGCATGTCAGTTCCACAGATACTTCCAGCCTTGAATTTCACAAGCACTTTTCTGCCTGAAACTTCAGGTTCCGGAACTTCTTCGATTTTGATGTCGTGTGGTCCTCGGTAAACAGCAGCTTTCAAAAAAAGTCAACCTCTGATAATTCAAGCCGCAACGGCGAGGTATTAAGTTTATTGTATGTTGACTTGTGCATTTTGCGTTAGGTTAATAACCCTAATAGCATATGCATGATTTGAATGCCTATGAATTTGGAAGAGTACTCTAAAGAGAAACTTTGGCAGTTGCTTGTTGAGGCTGTTCATGCTTCGGTTATGTACCCGACTCATAAGGCTTACATTCGTGATAGCATATTGCCTCAAAAAGCCGACGTAACAGCAAATGAGCTTGCGGAAAGGCTGGGCATGCCGCTCGGCGAAGCGCTGGTGATTCTCAGCGAGCTGGCTGAAGATAGGAAATGCCCTGCTTAGATGGTTGTACTCTGTTGGAGTTCATGTTTTTTGTTAATGAGTATGTTGTTTCAATCGCTTAGTTGCCGATATGCTTATATATACATAACGTTCCCCTAAAAACAGTGAAAAAAATGAAAACGGTAACAAAAATTATAACAGTTGTTTTAATATTCATAATTGTATCTGGAATAGGCGCTTACGCAGCTTACACTTACATGCAAAACACCCAACAGAACTCGCAACCATCCCCAACACCAACGCCATCTCCATCTCCAAGTTCATCTCCAAGCCCATCTCCATCTCCAAGTCCATCTTCGTCACCTTCTCCAACTCCTACACCAACTCTTGGCTCTTGGCCGGTTTCCTCAGCATTGACAGTTGCCACAACCACAAGCCTCCACGACACAGGACTCGAAGACAACGGAACAGGCAACATAAAAACTGCCTTCCAAACTAAATATCCATGGATAACAGTTAACTTTGTTGCACAGGGAACTGGTGCTGCAATACAAAGCGCTCAGCGAGGCGATGCAGACATGATACTGGTTCATTCCCCATCACAGGAAGTCTCTTTCTTGACAGGCGGATATGGAGTAGACCGCAAAATCATAGCATACAACTTCTTCATCATCGTTGGACCAGCAAATGACCCTGCAGGCATCAGCGGTATGACTAACGTATCCCTAGCCTTGAAAACTCTCTACACTGCGGCACAAACCAATAGTCAAGTCATATGGGTCACTAGAAACGATGGTTCAGGCACAGCCACCGCAGAGAGTAATCTATGGAAAGCTGCTGGCTACACCTACACTCAACTTGTTACCAATACCACATGGTTCAAATCCACAGGTTTAGGCATGGGAGCCTCCCTACTGGTCGCTAACCAACTAAATGGGTATATCCTTTCAGATACAGGCACCTACCTTGCCTACTCTAATCCTAGCTCTATACAACCTATACAACTGAAAATTGAGATTCAAGCGCAACAAGCCCTACTAAACGTGTACAGCGCAATAATCGACAACCCGCAAAACGCCGCCCTAACCGGCATAAACTTTAACGCTGCATTGACTTTTGTGAACTGGCTAGTTTCTGATGAAGGTCAGCAATTAATAGCAAACTATGGGGTGTCAACTTATGGGCAGCAATTGTTCAGTTCCTTTGTACCCCTAGTTAGCCAGACTGCACCCAACGCCACATTGCTCAATTGGGTTCAAAGTTACGCTTACATCAATTCAACTAATGCCATCAATGCTAGTGGAACTGAATGTCCAGCGGCATATCGATACAACGCAGGCAACCTTTACTCGCCAACGTACGATGCACTAGCAAACGTGAACCTTAGCGCTTCAATAAGCCTTCCAAACTATTACTCAACAGATAGCCAACAAGTTACGGTTGCGCAACCATCAACGTACAGTCAAAGCAGTGTTAAAACGAACAGAGAATAGTATGGAAAAGCTCAAATAAAATTCCCCTTATTTCTTTTGTGATATGCATGGCTGATATTATCGTTCAAGCCTTTCAGCAAGCAATCAACCTAATCGCAAGCGGTGATCCTGAAGTTTACGCAACAGTTTACAGAACAATATACGTTGCGAGTTTAGGAACACTGTTGGCATGCGTGTGGAGTATCCCCATAGCTGTATTTTTAGGCTTGTACAATTTTAGGGGTAAATGGGTTATCAAAGGCTTCTTTAACGCGTTAATAGGCGTACCAACCGTTGCCTTAGGACTGATTTTGTATTTGCTTTTATCTAGGCAAGGCGAATTCGGATCTTTCCACCTGCTTTACACCCTTAACGGTATAGCAATCGGCCAAGCCATACTGGTTACCCCAATAATAGTCAGCTTTACAGCAAACGCTCTGGGTGCAGCAGACACTCAACTTAGAGACTTAGCTAAAACCCTTGGCGCTTCAGGTTTTAGAACTAATTTAACCCTTATTCGCGAGACAATTTCGTCTATGGTACTTTCTGTAACGGCAGGTTTTAACAGAGGTTTCGGGGAGCTCGGCATTGCTACAATCGTAGGAGGAAACCTATTAGGCGAAACACGAGTTTTAACCACCTCTATCGCTCTTGAAATAAACTTCGGAAGCTTTGACATCGCTATGGCATACGCCATAATCCTTATGGCAATAGTAATCGCTTTAGCATTAACCATTAGCCTAATAGAGCGCGTAAGGCAAGAAGACGGGTTATGGAACAAAATGTCATTCTGGAGAGGTTTAGGCGGGAGTTAAAATCGTGAGCGTTAATCTGCAACTAGTAGATATCAAAAAGAATTACCGTTCTGTTAAAGCATTAAATTCAATATCGGTAGAAATGCAAGGCGGCAAAATAATTGTTCTTTTAGGCGTTAACGGCGCAGGCAAAACAACACTCATGCGCATAATGGCTGGCTTAGAAAACGCTGACAGCGGACAATTACTCTTTAACAATCAAAATATCGATTGTAAAGCTTTACGTCAAGTATCAACGTTAGTTTTTCAGAAGAGTGCAATGTTCAGCCTAAACGTCTACGATAACTTGGCGTATGGTCTCAGAATTAGGGGAGTGCCAAAAGCGGAGATTAAAAAGAAAGTCGCTGAGGCCCTACAAGCAGTAAGGCTTTCAGAGTTTGAAAAGCGAAGAGCAAAAAAAACTTCAGGCGGCGAGCAGCAGAGAATCGCTTTAGCCAGAGCATTCTTGCTTGATTCGCAGGTTTTGCTTTTGGATGAACCGACAGCCAATTTGGATCCGAACAGCGCAAGTATTATTGAAAAGGCAATAGTTAGTAGAAAGAGTGATCAGCGCATTATAGTGATGGCTACTCATAATCTTACTCAGACGAGAAGAATGGCAGATGAAATAGTTCACATCTACAACGGCGAAATAGTGGAAGTCGCTGAAACGGAGAATTTCTTTGAGAATCCGAAAAGTGAAATATCACGCAAATTCGTTAACGGAGAACTAGAGTTTTAATTACATTAATCTCTTGCATCGGATCTCCGCATCTAGAAACTTGGAAAAGTATAACTTTATAGTTGGAAAATATAAATAAAAGGTATAACTAATTATTATTGGTAATAAAGCAATGCCTATAAAAAATGTTGGGTCAAAAGGGCAAGTTGTAATTCCTAAACGTATGAGGGACGCTATGGGGTTAAAGCCCGGCGTCGAAGTAACCCTTGAAATGCGAGATCAAGAAATAGTTATAAAAAAACCACAAGTTAGAGGCAGTTACACTGAATACTTCATAACTACTTCTTCCGCCAAACTAAAACAGCGAATAAACATTAAAGAGTTAATAGCTGAAGAAAGACATGCCATACATTGATTCAAATGTTTTCATTTATCCGATATTATACACGGCAGAAGTAGAACCTAAGGTAAAGAAAGCTAAACAAATATTGCTTGGCATCGAAAAAGGAGAACTGTCAGGGTGCACTTCAACATTAACATGGGATGAAGTCGTTTGGGTAGTAAGCAAGACATTGGGCAAGAACGAGGGCATAAACCAGGGGCAAAAGCTGCTTGGTTTCCCAAACTTGGGGTTCATAAATGTTGACGAAAATATTTTAGGGCATGCTCAAGCGTTAATGAGCAAATATAACCTTAGTCCACGTGACTCCATACACATAGCTTCAGCGATCGAGAGAAAAATTAAAACGATTATCAGCGATGACAAAGATGCCGATCGAGTGATAGAAATTAAAAGAACTCCTCTTTGATAAACTAAATGCGAGTTTGCTGAGCTTATGTTTTTTCAGGTAATTAAGGCGAAATGCCGAGAACTTCTCTTACATATCGCCGATGGAGCCACCCGTGAAGCGCGTTTGTGGATTTGGTGAATGGCAGGTAATCAATGGCAGAATGGAACATTTCAATTTAATCTTGATTAGATTTATATGGTCTTTGCGACATAACCATATCCTAGAATGCTTACCAACAAAAAACATAAGCTCTCATGCAAAGTCTGGATAGAACACAAAGGCAAACCAGTAATAGGCAAAGGTGGAGCCGAAATTCTGGAAGCCATCGGCAAGGAAAATTCGATTTCTAAAGCTGCAGAAACCTTAGGAATGTCCTACCGTTACGTTTGGAATTACCTGCAGGATATTCGAAAGGCGCTGGAAGAGCCAATAGTGGAAACTTATAAAGGTGGAAAATCTGGTGGAGGAGGCGCAAGGTTAACTGATTTAGGCAGAAGCTTGCTTGGCGAGTATAAGCAAGTTGAGAGCTACTTAAGCAATGTCTTATCGGATTCAGGAAATTTGGAGGTGAAAGGTTTGAAGTTAAGTGCAAGGAACCGTTTTAAAGGAAAAGTAATAGCTGTCGAGAAAGGCGTTATTACAGCCAAAGTTAAGGTTGAGGTAAAAATGCCTGTAACTGTGACGGCAGTTATAACTAAGGAAGCAGTTGAAGATTTAGATATTAAAGTTGGCGATGAAGTAGAAGCAATCGTGAAGTCAACGGAAGTAATGATTGCCAAATAATTTTTTCTATACATCCATAAGCAGCATTCAAAGACTTGTTTTAGAAGTGACTAATCAAAAGGGAGACCTCTTTTCGATGCTTAAACCCTCAAACAAAAAGAGTACCCTCTTTTTCCCACCGCTTCACCCACATATTGGAGCAGCAAGGTAAAAGATTCTGATTAAAGCCTTCGAATGAGCATTGTATTGAGGTTAAAACTTGCCAAACAGATCCTACCCCTCCTCTTCCTGCCCTCATTTTGCTACTCAAGAGATCAAGCAAAATGCCTATCCTGCCTCATTTTTAGGACTAGTTTCACTAGCTAAAAAGTAGCCTACTCTACCCTTGATGCTATGCGCTGAAAACTCTTGATGTGGCAAGAATCAGCTTTTTTATTCTACTACGTACCTGTAAGTGATGTGTTCGCCTGCGGTTGAGCTTTTCCTTGTGATTTTCAGTACGTCGCCTGGTTTTGCGCCGATGGCTTTCACTGCTGGGTCGCCTGATTTTATCTGTG
>JBEKHJ010000076.1:0-8706 GCA_050012335.1 Bathyarchaeia archaeon | reverse complement strand
TTTCCAATTTGGGAAGCAGTGAACGGCAAACGGCAGCTTTCAACGCCAAGTAAACTGATTGCTTTGGCACCGCAAAAGAAGAAGCCAGTTAAAGATTACCTTGCTGGTCAAGGCAGGTTCAGGCACCTGTACACTCCTCAAAACAAGCATGTGCTGGATGAGATGCAACGTTTCACTGATGAACGTTGGGAACGGCTTCTCCAAAAATGCGAGTCAGCCTAAACTTTTCTTTCTTTTTTGTTTTTTGTTTTTGTGGTATAGTGCTCTGGGAAAGTTTATAGCTCTTACATAAGGCGGTTAGAGAACGCTTTTGAAAAAAAGAGTATTGAATAATTGAAAATGGCAATTTTTGAAATGCTTAATTATTAGTGTACCAATTAAATTAGTGTTGTTTTGATTGATTTTTAATCAGGGGTGAGTTAAATTCTTAGAGAATTTGTAAGGAAAACAGCGGATTCCTTGCGTTCGACAAAGAAAAGCGATTTACCTTTCGACCACATGCTTACTAGGCCTGCCTTCTTTTTGTCTCAGGAACCTCAGTATTCAAGTTATTCCGTTGGCAAGTTTTCTTACGGAGTAAATTCGCCCCTTGTTTTTAGTAATGCAACGGGAGATAAGAGCGGTTCATTGAAGATTGGCAAGTTTTGCTCGATAGGTTCAGGTGTTACGATTCTTCTTGGCGGGGAACATAGGCCTGATTGGGTTACAACCTACCCTTTTAGTGCCCTTTTTAAAAAGTTTGATGATTTTCATGGCGCTTCAACTACTAAGGGTGATGTTGTTATTGGAAATGATGTTTGGATTGGCATGAACGTCTTGATTTTATCGGGTGTTAAGGTGGGTGATGGAGCGGTTATTGGAGCCTGTAGTGTGGTAACGAGGGATGTGGAGCCTTATGCTATTGTTGCGGGAAACCCTGCGAGATTGATAAGGAAACGGTTTGATCAAGCGGTTATCAATAAGCTTTTGGAGATTAAATGGTGGGATTGGGATGCTGGCAGGATTACGGAGAATATGCCTCTTTTGCTTTCAAATAGGATTAATGAGTTTGTTGAGAAAAATAGTGGCAAGAAAGGTTAGGTTAGCCTTCCGCCGAGTTTCTCTAGGTAATTCAGAAACTTCTCCAGTTCAACCTTGTCCATGTCCACGAGTTCAGCGTGTTCCGCTTTAACGTACTTGCGGAAAGATTCCAAACATTGGCTAGCACCAGTGTTTTCTTTAAAGGTGCGTATTTGCTCGCGCTCAATCTTAATTCTATAAAGCGTTGCTAAAAAGGTTGCAAGAACAACCATTGTGTTGCTTACTATGACGATTAGTGAAATGTCAACCAATTGAACATCCCCTCTTGCTTATGCATATTAAGACTTAGGTTATTTTCTCTTTCGCTCAAGACCCTTTAATCAATCAATAAATTCCGCAAATTAAAAAAATTTTGCACTAATTTGATTATTTTAGTGGTTGTTTTCTGGGAGTATTTTCAGTATGCGAAGGATTTTTTTGAATTCTTCCTCTTTCAACGAGGCTCTTCTGCCGTTCGCGTACATGTCTTTTACCCTTTCTACTACTATGGCTACCGTTTGGTCGTCTGGAATGTTTCCTGCCAGCTCAGTTATTTTGTGTTTGATTATGCCCTTTCCCGACTGCTTCCCAATCGTCAAACGCCTTGTGTTGCCTACCAGTTCAGGCGGGTAAGGCTCATATGTCCACGGGTCGTTCAAGACACCGTGCGTGTGGATTCCTGACTCATGCGCGAAACCGTAGTCGCCAACGATTGCCTTGTTAGGCGGAACCACGTAGCCTGTTGCTTTGCCAATGTAGTCGGCGGTTTGCTTCAGTTTCTGGGTTTTGCCTTCAAACTTTTTGACGCCGTAATGCAAGTACAAGTTCAACAGTACCTTCTCGGTTTCAGCGTTGCCTGCACGCTCGCCAATGCCAAGATACGTTGTGCTAGCGTACACCTTATCCCAGACGCCTGAAGCTGCCCTAATCGCCGCCATCGTGTTTTCAACAGCGTTCCCGAAATCGTCATGCGCATGAATCTCAATGGCGCCAATTCTAGTTTCCTTCTTGATGGCGACCACTTTGGCTGGAACACCGCTGGGCAAAGGCGCCGCCAGGTCAGACAAGCCAATTCCGACAGTATCGCAGATGCGGTAACATTCCGCGCCAGCGTCGGCAACGGCGTTGATGAAGCGTTTCTCAAAGTTCCAGTCTGCACGTGTGCTGTCTTCGCCATGAACGAAAGTTCTCAATCCGCAGGTTTTAGCTGCGTATTCAACTACGTCAACCACATTAGCTAAGATTTGCTCTTTGGTTTTTTCAGGCCACTTAGCCTTGAAATGTATGTCGGAAACAGGATGAGAAATTCCGACCTCTTTAAACCCGCATGCCATAGCGCTGTCAATGTCCTCTTTTAATGCTCTGCACCAGCCGGCAACGCGCAAGTCAAGATGCAAGTCCCCGATTAGCTTTGCTGCTTTCTTGTCTGGCTCCTGATAATGGAAAAGTTCGATGCGTTCGACGCCGATTTCGCTGAGGAACTGGGCTATTTTTGCTGAGTCTTTTGGTCCAGCAGCTAAGCCGGGCATTTGAATGCCGTCACGCAATGTGGTATCGTCTATGATGGGCTCGGTTTTTAGGGGTAATTTGAAATAGAAGTCTTGTAAGTCCATTTTGCACTACTCTGTCCTTTTTATGCTTCTTCCAAAGCGTTTTTTGTAACGGTTATTAACGCTTACATGAAGTTGATAAACATTTCTGTACTACTTTTGTAAGTTTGTCCAAGAGAATACGTGACTTAACTGCAAAATGTCTTGTCAAAAGCAAACAAAACATTTACACATAAACAAGCGAATGCTATCTTGTGTTCGCATACAATGCCTTAAGCGTACCTGAAACAGCCAAAACATGCACCGCCGCCTCTCTGCCCCCGATGCTGGTAACTGTAGCCAACGATGCCTTCACCATACACAGAGCAGCCAGCGAAACTCGAACCACCGCAACTTTTCGTTCCAAATCAAAGTCAATCAAAGTTAAACCAGTTAAACTTGCGCCAACTTCACCGTAAAGCTTCGTTACGGCAGCCCAGATTGCATCCATTAACTCGCGTTCAGTAGGCAAGCCTTCGCATTCCAGTTGCAGGGCTAAGTAGCGCCGTTTAATCCTCTTCAAGGAGTTTTGCCCTCCTTAATTACGCTTATGCCGGGTGCAACAAACCGGCTGCTGAGTTTTTCACGGTTACGCTTAACAATTGCCGCTGGATTAGTTGAAACCGAATCTAAAGCTGAAGCCTCATCCAACCCAAACAGATAAGCTAAACTTGCCATGTCCCTTGGCAACCGCATAAACCGCTCCTCGCCAACACCGCTAGAAACAATCAGGGGCACGCCGAATTCGCGTGCAACAGCGACTTCGCGGCGCAAACTCGAAAGCAACCTAACCCTCGTTGGACCCTCCAAAATCAAAAGCGGTTTAACATCCACTTCCAACGCTGCTAAGCAGTTGCTGGCTAATTCGGCTTCTGCACGGTCAAAAAACCGTTTGCGATAGTCAAGGCTGGGAAAACTTAGGAGGTCAACGCGCCTGTCTTTTGCTGCTTGCCGTGCAACCTCCTTATTGTCGCATGTGATGCATATGATTTCGAATCGTCGTCTGAATTTGCGCAAAAAATGCGTTAGTTCATTTTCTGTTCGCGGATGGAAATCGGCTCGTGAAACAAAATCTAAGCCTGCTTCGCTGCATGTTGCTTTGAGCTTGGCGATTTCTTCTTCGCGTAATGCTGAAGTGAATGGGATGGAAATTAGGCGGTAGCCGAACTTTGCAGCCCTGTTGATTAGTCGTTGAGTGGCCTGTTGGTCTTTGGGGTTAACGCGTAAATGTAAATCGGCGAAAGCTCGTGTCATGGCAGCAACCCTGTATCGCTTAAAATATCAGTTATTTCTCGAGGGGATTTATTTTTGAAGTGTATTTTGAAGTGAACAGGGTCGTTTTGCGAAAACTTGAGCGTTCCCAAAGAGGCTGATTGCTTGTCGAATCTGAGGTATAAGTTTCGCTTTTCCAAATGCAGTTTTAAGTCGCGACTTAACTCTTCCTTGTCTAACGCGTTTAAGCCTGCGCCTATTTTTTCAAGTGCTGCTGGAAGGGTTTTTTTGTCTGTTAGTTTGGCTGTAAAAATGATGATGG
The DNA here is from genome assembly GCA_050012335.1 of Bathyarchaeia archaeon. Taxonomy (GTDB): domain Archaea; phylum Thermoproteota; class Bathyarchaeia; order Bathyarchaeales; family Bathycorpusculaceae; genus Bathycorpusculum. The sequence continues at coordinate 4,524 of JBEKHJ010000076.1, read as the reverse complement.
GGTTTCCATGATGCCCCGTTAAACTTGTTTTTTCGAAAACAAGGGTTTGCGCCAGTTCCTCTGGCAGTAGATTGCGTACGGCAGTTTGGACTTTGTCTGAGTCCTCGGTTGCGTGTGCAAAGACTCGAATATCTATGAAGCCTATTGGCGGTTTAGAAGACATTGGGCACCTATTTTGTTTTTACGCTTCTAGCTTTTTAGCTTTTTTCTTCGGTTTTGGCTTGGTTTTTGGAGTTTTTGGTTTTGCTTCTGCTTTTGCTTTTTCCGCGTGCGCTTTTAGGGTTGCGATGTTTTCGTCGTGTGCTGATTTTCTTTTGACGTCAACGGGTATGCCCATTTGTTTGGCTTGCTGTTTGTTTACGCCTGCTTTTTCCAGCTCGCTTGGGCTAAATCCTCTTCCAGTGCTTTGTTTTCCGTTTTGCTTAGTTATTACTGCTTTGATGTGATGCATATTTTACCATCTTTGTTTTTGCTTGTATCTTGCTCCTCTACGGTGGCTTGGTCTAACTTTTTCTGCTCCTCTTCCACGATGGTGTAAGCCTCTGACGTTTTTGCCTGCGCTTGTCATGCTTCTGAAGACTCTGCCTGTGTGCTGTTTCTCAGTTATCCAGTTAACGTCTTTGTCTGTTTTTATGACTGGGCTATTTGGGTCTAGCAGTATGATTTCGAACCATTTGTGTTTTCCGTCTTCGCCTACCCAGTAGCTGTTTAGGACTTCCATGTTTGGGAAATGCTTTGCTGTGCGCTCTTCCGCTATGAGTCTTATGCTTTTGGCTGGTTTGAATTTGGCGACTCCCATGCGTTTGGGTCGTCTTCCTGAGCGTGGGCGTTTCTTTCTTAATCCGCCTCTGCGCACTTTTGTACGCGCCATTACGAAGCCTTGCTTGGCTTTGTAGCCTAGTTTTCTTGCTCGGTCAAGCCTTGTTGGATGTTCGATGCGAAGGGTTGATGGTTGTTTTCGCCATTGCACTAAGCGTTGTCGCATGAGTTCTTCAACGAAGGATTCTTCGGGTTTAGACCATTCTTCCGCTATGTACTTGTATGCCATTTTTCAATTTCACCTCAATGTTTTACTTGCTTACGGTTCAGCCTTTCGGCCACATCCCAGCGGACATGATTGTCCGCCTGCAATTTCACATCATAGTACCATGCAACAAAATAAACCTTCTGGGAACATTGGTGCTCTAAGCGGTCTATAGCCCCCTTTTATATAATCACTTTTAATGGGAGCCTAGTGCTCTCAGTGACCTACCCCTTTCCTTACATAGAAAGGTTAAATTTAGAATAAGGTACTTTGAAATACTGAAACATCGCGCTTGCTAATTTCTCTTAAATACGTGTCTTACGTCGTCAAGCTTTGAGCCCAAGATTTCTATGTCGTCAATGTTTCCTAATCCTTTCTGAGCGGCTGTTCGAATGTGCGATATTTCCATCGGTTCAAATCCCATAACCCTAGCCGCGGTTGCGTCTGTGGCAACAACATCCTTCCCTGCGATTATCAAATCCATTTTGACAGGCGTCCCGTCAGTTGGTCCTTTGCCTTCCATTCCCACGAAACCATCTATCAGTGTTAACGCTGGTTTGAGCACTGTATTGATATCCACTATGACTTTGCTTATGCCTTTTGCATGATATTTTCCTTTGAACTTGTCCGGCAAAAGACCAAACATGTTCTTCATGCCTAACGTGACTTTTGTTGACATGTGTGTTTTGAGTTTTGCTGCGCTTATTATGGCGGATTCTGTAACGATGCGCGGCACAGTAATGCTGCCTAATGTTTCGCAGTCTAGGATAGGAATCTTGACTTTCTCTTTTTGATACCGTAAGTTGAGAAATTGGATGTCGTTTTGTTGGCACATTTCTTTCATTCCAGTAGCTTCAAAGGCTTTGTCAGCATTAGTCATCGTCGCATCTGAGTCGACAACGAAAATTTCAACGGGTAAATGTTTCAGCTTTTTTATTATGGCTTCAACTACTATCGGGTCTGTGGTTGCTCCAGTGTCCCATGTTTTGGTGGTTATGAAATTGACTTTTATGAGAACCCTCTTGTAGCCGGATAGGCACGATTCGTAGTCTATCAAGTCGAGCGCTTTGAAAACGGGCTCGTGTCCTCTTTCGCCTTTCACAATTGCGACTTTCGATTTCTCCGTTTACGACACCGTTCGCTCAATTAACTTTAACGAAGCTTTAAACGTTTATCTTTGGCTCAACAGACTTATCTGGACTAGACGATTATCAGAATTCTCATTGTTACAAGTTCTTCAAATTGTGTGTATAGCCTAATAACGTCGTCTATGCTCAAGTCTTTGCGGGCTGGATTGTTTGAACAAAACTTTTACGGGATGTTTGAACATTTGCGCCTAGCCCTTGACCTGCATTCTTACAGCATCAACCGCTCTCCAAGGAAAACTGCCTTTATCATAAACGCGTCAGAAGCAGGCTCAATAGTCATCACTTTGGCGTCGGGCTTCACTATCACTATACTACAGTAGGCTATGCTCTGATAGATCAATTGTCTGGACAAAAAATCTCCAAAACAGGCTCAGTTGCAACTATAAAATCTAGGTTAAACTGCTTTCTGATGACCTTTCCTCCTCACATCAGGAGACAGCCTCATACGACAGACAAACTATCAAACCTAGCGCTGAAGCCTATTAGGAGCATATTTGGACCATACAGTGAACCCCGGGAGTAGGCTGTGCACACACAAATGATAGCAAAAAGTCAGCAGCAAAACACACTTCAAACTTTATGACAAAAGCATGATAACTAAAGAAGCGGAATGATTAACAAACCAGTGATTAATCCACCTGCTAACCCTAGCATGATTGGGAAGGGCAAGCCTGGGAAGATTCCTTTCCTCTCAAGCATGAAAAAAGTTATGATAGAGCCTACTAAGATGCCGATTACTGACATTATGTATGGTAGAATGTTAGGTAAGAAGGTGAAGAGCATGACTCCAGTCAGCATGGAGTAGAATACTAAGTCGCCTAATCCCATCTGAATATCCTTGAATGAGAAACTTAAGCCCTGAAGCTCGTCGAGTCCTGATGACTGAGCAATTTTTCCCACTGGACCACGATAAACCGCAATCACATCGTACACCGCTAGAAAGGCGAGAATTAGCACTGCGCTGTATAGTGGAATTGAGAAACCGAAGAAAATGCCCAATGCACCGCCTACGCAGATTACAGCCGTGTTTCGCGCGATGCTACCTAAACGGAAAATGACAATGTCAAACATTATTGTAATGGCTATGGACAGGGGTATTACTAGTATGCTCCAACTTGGAAAATAGGCGAAGACCGCTGACAAGTAAATCATCGACAACAACAAAGACGCAGTCGTCATAGCGACAGTGATTATTCCTTTGATGATTCTTTTGCTTCTCCGCTTAATCAAAATATAAAACACTGTCGCGGCTACAGCCAAAAGAATGACAAAGTAAAAAGCGTTGCCAAACGGTCCTGAAGGAGTGTTCTCAGGAAAGGGCGCAACCGGAATAACCTCTGACTGCTGAGGCAACAGCAAGTAAGCGCAGCCTAAACCGAAAATTAAGCTTGCCAGTATCGGAACCAAATACACCATTTGAAATTTGAATTTATCTTGCTCCGTCACAGTCGCTTACCCTAATTTGCTAATTGCTAATGCCGTTTGCAAATTACATTGGCCACAGAATAAGCTTTGTTTTCTGTCTGTGTCAAAAATCGAGTTAGAAAAGTGCATAACACACAAAGCTCTCGGACAATGCTGCAAACTCAACGTGTGCCCCAACTCATGAACAGCCTCCTTCAACATCCTCAACATAAAAACAGCCTTGCCAGTGTTTTCACCGTAAAATGCTGGTTTAAGCCTCCACAATGAAATCAAAGCAACCCTGCCTGGAGCATACGCTTCACCAAACACATAATTCAATCCAGACGCAAAAATGTCAACATCAATCACGCCCAAAACCCGATGGTACTCTTCACTTTTAGCCGCGAAAGCCCCGATTTCATTAAGAATCACACTTGAATTATACTGGTTGCGTTTCTTATCAAAAGCCTGCTGAGGAACGGGCAAAACCTCTTTAATAACCGAGCAAGCGGTGTCAGGAAAAGTTTTGACTAAACCCTGCTGAAGCTCAGCAAACCCCCCTGAATCTACTTGGCCAACAGGCAAAATACCAATCTTCATAGCAACAGCCTAAATTTGATAGGTTTCTCCAGTCCTCGGCGCCACAGCATCCAAGCCCAACTCAGTTTTCGCCCAATTCGCAAAAAGCTCACAATTACCCTCGGCACCGTGAACAACGAAAACTTTAGGTTTACCCCCAAGCCGCCTCAACCCTTCTTTGAGCTGACTTGCCCCACAATGAGAAGAGAAATCAAAATGCCGATACTGCGCCTTAACCTTTTGCACTTTCCCATCAATCGTACAGATACCCTTCTCCAACAACTGTTTCCCAGGCGTCCCAGGAATCTGATAACTAACCAAGAAAATCGCATTGCCTGCCTTCTTACCTATTTTGGAAACATAAAAAGC
>JBEKHJ010000075.1:0-8788 GCA_050012335.1 Bathyarchaeia archaeon | reverse complement strand
CCTGCGGAATGCGTTGTGACCACATTGCTGTTGTTCCAGAAGGACCATACAAGGGTTCAACTTCAAGGCTTGAGTTCGAATGCCTCTGGAGCATGGGACCATTATGCGGTATTGACCGATTAGACGCTATCATCGAAGCCATGCGAATCGTTAACGAGTATGGCATGGACGGCATATCCATCGGCGTCGTCGTCGCATTCGCCATGGACCTCTATGAGCACGGCATAATCACAAAGGAACAAACTGACGGAATTGACCTTCGCTTCGGAAATGCTGAAGCATTAATCGCCATAATCCACAAGATTGGTAAGCGTGAAGGCTGGCTTGGCAATATACTCGCTGAAGGTGTTGCGAAAGCTGCTGAATTAATCGGCGGAGACGCATACAAGTATGCTTGCCACATTAAAGGCTTAGAACTCCCAGGTTATGACCTTAGAACGCTTAAGACTGCGGCACTTGGCTTTAGTGTCTCGTTCCGTGGTGCATGCCACCTAAGAAACGGTGCTTACTCACCCGACGTGAAGGGCAAGGTGAACCGTTTCAAGATTGAGAAAGGCAGGGGCAAAATGATTGCGGACGAAGGCAACATGTACAACATCATTGACTCACTTATCGTTTGCAAGTTCAGCCGAGGCACATACTACGACGGTTGGAAGGACTTGGCAAACTATTACACATTAGCCACAGGCATACCGATGACTCCAGAAGAAATGACCAAAGACGGCGAACGTATCGAAAACCTTGCAAGACTCTTCAACATCCGAGAAGGCAAAGGCACACGCAAATACGACGATGTACCATACAAGATAAAGAATTATCCAGTTCCAGACGAAGGACCAGCCAAAGGCGCTTGTGTCAACGACGAAGAAATGGCAATAGGCTTAGACGATTACTACTCAGTCCGCGGGTGGACAGCAAACGGCGTTCCAACAGTTGAGAAACTCAAAGCGCTAGGCCTCGACGACTTAGCGTATATTGCTGAGAAAGCATCTGCAGGAGGCGCATAGAAATGGTGCGACCTCAAGACAGAAAATTCGTAACAGCAGACCCAGAGAAATGCATAGGCTGCTGTACCTGCGAGTACGCTTGCTCGATGGTGAACGAGAAAACCTTCAATCCGACTAAATCACGAATTCGCGCTATGCGCATGGGACCGCTCGTGAACCTTGCTATCACTTGCAGGCACTGCGAGGAACCAGCATGCGTAGCCGCTTGCCCAAGAGATGCGCTTTCACAGGAAGAGAACACTGGAATAATCCGTGTTGACGAGAACGCTTGCAACGGTTGCGGGTGGTGCATCAGCGCATGCCAATTCGGCGCCATGAACATGCATCCAGACAAGAAAGTCGTGTTCACATGCAACAGCTGCACAGACAACGAAGCCAAAGAGCCGCAATGTGTCAAATGGTGCCCTGAAGAAGCATTAACATACGTTACTGCAGAAACATTAGCGCAGAAGTACAGGCAGAAAGCTGTAAAGAACCTGTTCCAAACAGCAGAAGCCAACAAATCAAAATAAACACATTTTTTGAGCTTTAATACGCTCTTTTTTTAATTGTTTTGATTTTATTAATATTCTAGATAAAGACATTTGTGATGGCCAATTTGAATGGGTTTGCTTTCTTGCCAATCGCCTGTTCTTGAGTGATTGGCATTTTGATGTATATTCCTGCTCAGGTGCTTGTTAACGCGTTTACAAATTAGGCAGTATATTTTGGGACCATTTAACGACTGAGAGCTATATTGCCTATGATCACAGACCACCGCCTCTGCATGAATAGAGGAATATGTCAACAAAAGCGTAGTTGTGGATGCTCTCTTTAGCAGCGTCAATTGAAATATACCTAAAAGACAAAGTGTAAGGCATTTTCTAGATAGAGCAGAGAATTTTAAGTTGCCAAATCCTTATAAATAAACCCGCGAATAGAAATAAATAGAAATTTAAGGAGAAAAGAAAAAATGCAAATTTCTAAAAATAAAACTGCAGCTATTATGATTGCTATATTCTTAATGCTTTCAATGGGAGCTTCAACGATGCTTATACCAAATGCCAATGCACACACGCCTGCGTGGCAAATCACCACATACGCATGGGTTACTGCTTCACCCAATCCTATTGGTGTTGGTCAGCAAATGCTCATATTCGGTTTCCTTGACATCGTGATAAATGGAGCAGTCGTCAGCAATAACATAAGATTCAACAACTACCAGTTTACTATCACTAAACCCGACGGGACAACCGTAACCCAATCATTTGCGATAGTTACTGATTCAACAGGAGCACAATACTTTACCTATACACCTGACCAAGTGGGAAATTACACAGTATTTTTCAGCTATCCAGGACAAGTGTATAATTATGGCGGCACATATCAAGGCGACTATTATACACCTAGCAATGCAACAACGACATTCACAGTGCAATCACAACCCGTAGCGGGATTTACTGAATTTCCACTTCCGACTAACTACTGGACTCGACCAATAAATGCAGAAAACATCAATTGGGATTCAATTGGATCAAACTGGCTAGGCGGAGCAGCCACAGCTAATTATTGGCAACAAAACGGAGCCGCACCTACAAGTGCGCACATAATGTGGACGAAACCTCTTGAGATAGGCGGCTTAACAGGCGGAATCATAACTCAGGCCGGCAATAGTGCTCAATCAAATGATACAGCGGCAACATATTACTCAGGATTTTCATACAATACAAGGTTCGGCAGTCCAATAATCCTTAACGGAGTACTCTATTACCAACAGCCGCTAGGCGAAGCTGGAACTGGTGGAGGCGAATTTGCAGTAGACTTGACTACTGGCCAAACACTATGGTCCAGTAACACAATAGTGTTTAACAAGGCGCAACTTTATGATTTGCAATCACCCGACCAGCACGGAGTCGTAGGCGGCATACTGTGGCAGGTTTCTGGTACTACATGGATAGGCTATAACGCATTCAATGAACAATTTCTATTTAATCTGACGTATGTTCCTTCAGGCACCGAAGTTTACCTTAACAACGGCGAGATAGACCGCTACATATTAAGCTACAATACAACATCAAAATCTGGATGGTTAGCTTTATGGAATGAAACTGCTGTAATCTTAAATGCCCAACTACTATATGGAGCGCCATATGGATGGCCAACTGGTTCTAACCTTGTTATCCCTGCGAACACAACGACTGCGTATTCATATAACGTAACGATAACGGCAGATTTGACAGGAAGTACATCTCCAAGTATTGTTGGCGTTATCCCTGGTAACGTAATACTCGGCAGCAGCAGCAGCCTTACACTAGCCTCACAGCCTAACCCGAACACAAACCCGTGGACAATGTGGGCTCTAAGCGACAAACCAAACACACAAGGTAACCTATCATGGATTCAACGTTACGCGGCGCCAGCAGGCAACATCACCGAAATGTTGTGCACGCAACCAATCGATCCAGTTACCAACGAGTGGACCATGCAAACCTTAGAGACTGGTCAACGATATGCTTACAGCCTTGCCACCGGAAACTTAGTTTGGGGTCCAAGTCCATCTCCTCTAACAGGATTCCAATACTACAGCGCTAGAGAAGGGTTCCCAGCTTACGGGAATCTTTACGTATCAGGCTATGGCGGAATCGTCTATTGCTATTCAATGCTAAACGGAACTCTGCTATGGACCTACGGTAACGGCGGCGAAGGAAACAGCACAAATACTGGGGCTAATACGCCTTGGGGTAATTATCCAACCCATGTTTGTGCTTTGGCTGATGGAATAGTCTACACTATGGCTGGTGAACATTCGCCTAACACACCACTTTATAGAGGATACGTGGCACGTGCTATCAACGCTTTCACTGGACAAGAGCTTTGGACGCTGCCGGATTGGTCTGCTTCAGGACTAGGCACATCAATTGCACCAGTTGCTATCGCAGATGGCTACATGGTATTCGCTAACGCCTATGACGGTCAAATATACTGCGTTGGTCAGGGCCCAAGCGACACTACTGTTTCGATCCAAAACAATGTTATAACTCAGGGAAACACCGTACTTATACAGGGCACAGTGACTGATATTTCCGCTGGCACACAGCAAACCGCGCAAGCAGCAGACTTTCCAAATGGAGTTCCAGTTGCATCTGACGCAAGCATGAGTACTTGGATGAGTCACGTCTACCAGCAACAACCAATACCGACCAACTTTACCGGAGTTCCAGTGACAATTGATGTTTTAGATTCTAACGGCAACTACAGGAACATAGGAACTGCAACAACTACTTCAAGCGGTACATACAGTCTTGCATGGACACCTGACATCGCAGGCAATTATACAGTTACCGCAACTTTCCATGGCAACAACGGCTACTATGGATCATACTCGCAAACCGCTTTTTACGTAATGAACGCACCAGCAGCAACTGCTACACCTACACCTACTCCGACATCTGTCGCTGACATGTACTTTGTTCCCGCAATCGCTGGACTATTCGTTTTAATCATCATAGTCCTCGCCTTGGTAATAATGCTAATGCTTAGGAAACGACCATAAACAAAAACATACGAAAAACATATTCCTCTTTTTCTTTTTTAGTTTTTAAACAAGAAAAATATTTAGACTTTACCTAATTAACCGAATAGTATTGAATTTTCACAGCTTTCTTCTCTTGCAACAGAATTTAAAGACCACTCAGGTTGATTTCTGAGTTATTGTACCTTTAGTGTAAGGCACAAACTCCCTAATCTGCTCAATCGACGTTTTCCCAGCTTTCTCCCGTTGCTCCTTAGGCAACTTCAACATTAAAGCCCTGAGAATTTGCTTCAAAAGCTCCTTGCCAGCCAGGTCACCAGGCACAAGGATAACGTAAGTTTTGGTTTTTGCTTTCACCGCATCCACAGGTCCACCAACAAAAGAAGCCGCCTCATCAACAATTGTTCCAACGGCAAGCTTAAGCGGCACACTCCGCATCCAATTCCGTTTGCCAACAACCGCAAAAGCGCCATGAGGAACAGATTCGCCTGAAGGACCACTCTTGCTTAACTGGTCAAGTTTAACCCAGTAAACATCGACTGAACCAGCATTTTCACGCCAAGCACGCGAAAAAGACGCCGCGAACTCGCCAGCTTCGCGAAGCGTTTGTTCGCTTATGGTTTTGCCTTCAGATTTAACAACCACAAACGGTGCGCCTGAAATTTCAGCGTGAAAAACCACGTCTTCTTGCTTAGTGTACTTTTTTATGAGCACTTCGTTGCTGACTGTGTCTTTGCCAGCAACCACTAAGAATCCGTCAGAGGAAGTGAACCAGCGGAATTTTTCATACCACGCCTTACTCTCCCTCTCCAGCTTACGTTTAGAAAGGGCTTCAATAATTTCCGCGGGCTTGAGACTTTTCAACTCTTCCGCTTCACGCAATTCCCTATCAATTTTAGCTAACCTTTTCTTTGAATCCTCAAGCGCTGCTAATGCGCCAGCGGATTTTTGCTTAGCCTTTTTTCCGCGTTCATAATATTCTGAAGCATTATCGAAAAGCGAATGTCGCAAGGTAATGCTAAACTGCAAGTCCTCTATGAAAAGGTTAAGCGCGAGGTTGCGTCCATCAAACGATTCAATATAAACTTCAGGTATTTTACCAGTTTTTTTTGCCTCTAATGCTTCATTGATTAACATGTTCCAGTCTTTACCTGCCATGTTTGCATTCAGAAGCTTATCTTGGAATGTTTGAAGTTCGTTGAAGTGAGCGTAAATGGTATCGCCAATTAGTTTGTCGCGTTCCGCTTTGGCTTCATCGTCATGTATGGATTTTTCTTGTTCAGCGACTACTCGTTTTAGCCGTTCTGCTTCCTGCTTTAACTTGTCAACTTCAACGCTGGCAAGTGCACTCTCAGCAACGGTTACCCGAAGGTAAAACTCGTCTAACGATTGATTAAAACTGCTGTAAACTTGAGTTTTGAAGCCTTCATAACGCTTAAGCTTGAGGGGCACAACATCCAAAAAGCTTCCATCTTGGTCCAGAATTATGCTTGGCTCTAAATTACCCTCTGAAAGCTTTGAAAGCAGACTTTGAAGAGCATCAAAAATCCCCTTAATTTCCATATCTGTCAAGTTTTTACACGGCTTAGCTTTATCCACGTTAGCTCTAAGCAAAACTTCTTCAGCGTAAACTCCACCGATACCTAAGAAACGCGCTGTTACCCTGACAACCTCAACTTCACCCGCATTTTTCAAGGCTTCCTCCAATTCAGACAGGGAAACTTTGAATGGGTTTTTGCCGCTTGGAGGAGGAAATGCTAAGACTTCATTGCGCAAAATGTTGCGGTCACGCATGCGTTTAAAGAATAAAGCTTGCAAAATCATGTTTTTCTCGTTTGTTAAGATGATGTTGCCTTCGCCGAAAAGCTCCACAACCAGCCTGAGCAAACCGGCTTTAGTGTTAAAACTCAGAGTTACAATTCTTTCAAACTCATATTGCTCAATGCCACTTACCCATGCTCCACGCAAATACTTTCTTAATGCCATGCAGAACGCTGGCGGAACATTTGGGCTTTCCTGCGCGTAAACGGTTGAGTGTAATCTTCGTCCCGCTTCAGTGACTAGTCTTATTGGTGGCTTGTCGATTTTGTGCAGTTTGAAGATTAGCGTTTTCTCGTTGAGTTGGTAGATGTTGTTCACTCTGGAATCAGCGATTGTCGCTTTTAATTCTGGGATTGCTGCGGCAATGTCGAAGCTTGTGAATTCTTTTTTGCGCAATGTTTGCACCGTCATACGTTGGAATCTATTATGGACTTGACTATAAAATAACCTTTCACTAAAACATCGCAAAGTGCTAATAAATAGGATTTGGAAGGCAGAAACGATTAATATCTAGGCATCTTTTTTAAGTAAGAATAAAAATATAGTCTGCCAAGGATTAGATATGACATGACACCAGTGAAACAGCTATACATCATAAGAATCGTGTTAGGCATAATTGCAGCGGCTTTAAGTGCAGTGGTAGCTTTTATGCTAGGTAATGCGACTGATATTAGCACTTTTGTTAACAGTTTAACAGTAGCCTTAGTAGTTTACTTATTATCCTACTATATTCTGAAAGCAGTATACAAAAACAAGATAGAAAAGCAATCAAAAATCTTGAGTACAGCCGTAGGGATGTACTTTTTCACTTGGATAACATTCTTCATCCTATTCTACACAACAATAAGAGCTTTCATGCCAGCTTAAAATTTATTCATCTTCGCTTTTCTGCAGAAAATTCGCGATTGTAGCTTGGCTCTTGTCGCTTCTCAGGGTTTCTATTTTTTCCTCTTCGGCCGCTTTGCCATTGCCGTTTTGTGAGCTTGGAATGTCCATGCGTGTTAAAATGCGCATGCAGTCTGCCCAAGCTGAGAAGTATCCGCGGTCAAAATCTGCATGCAATCCGTTGCGCATGTGTTCGAGAAATTCTTTTCGATATGCATGCAAACTTACTTTGTCGCTTAAGTCTAGTTTTGTAAAGAAAGCGTAGTCATCAGCAGTATTATTTTTACGTAAAAGAAGCATTCCATATAATGCTCGGAAGTATCCTCTGTTCCACTCGGTTTTCTGCATTTTTTGTTTAAGTCGTTCCAACTCCCGCTCAGATTCAGTGAATTGCCTGTTAACTATGAGTTGGAAGTACCGTGTGACTAAGGCTTGTGGTATTGGCATGTTTTAGCGTCCACGAGGTTTAGCTGCTTTCTCTTCTTCAGAGACATCTTCTATTCCGTTTTCGGTTACTTTAAGTATTTCCTCTCCTTCGGGCAAATATGGGCTTGAAACTAGCCTTGCAATTCGTATTGGTCCATGAGGTGCTTTTCGGAGGTAGATGCGTGTGTGGCTTGTGTGGCCGACGATGTTTCCGCCGATTGGGTGGATTGCGTCGCCGAAGAATTGGTCTGGTTTAGCCATTACTTGGTTAGTTACGACTGCTACAGCGTTGAATGCTCGGGCTAAACCGATTAGTTTATGCATGTGCTTGTTGAGTTTCTGTTGTCTTGGTGCTAACATTTCTCTTCCAATGTATTCGCTTCTGAAGTGCCCAGTTAAGGAATCTACTATGATTAGTTTAATGTTGTTCGCTTTGATTATTTCATCAGCTCTCTCTAAAAGGAACATTTGGTGGTCTGAAGTGTATGCTTCAGCGTAAATGATGTTTCTTACAACTTGTTCAGGGTCTAAGCCTAAGTGTTTAGACATTTGCACTATGCGTTCAAGCCTGAAAGTGTTTTCTGTGTCCACGTATAATGCTGCACCGTTGAGTCCACCTCGTTCCGGAGGTAACTGGACGTTTACGCAAAGTTGATGGCATATTTGGCTTTTTCCACTGCCATACTCACCGTAAAATTCTGTAATGGTTTGGGTTTCTAAGCCACCGTCAACGATTTTGTCTAAGGCTTTGCTGCCTGTGCTTAATCGTAAAACGGTTTGGCGCATTTTGAAAAGTTCATCTGCTCGGACGAAGGAAATTCCAATGGATGAGCGTGCTGCTTCTATGATTTGGAAAGCCTTTTTTTCGCTTACTCCAACTGGTTCTAGTTCTCGCGCTGTCGCCATGGCTAATGATTCCACAGCGTGATAGCCGAGTTCTCGGAGTTTTTGGGCTGTGGCTGGTCCAACTCCTGGGAGGTCTTCTATGAACTCGTATTTTTTCTTGCCTGATTCAGTTTCAGGTTCTGTTTCGGTTTCTGTTTCTTTTTGGTTTTCAACGTCTGCAGCGTCAGTCATTACGTTTCACACTTTAAAGATGATGTGATATTTGGGCTATTTAAAACAAGCGAAAAACAGG
>JBEKHJ010000074.1:0-8924 GCA_050012335.1 Bathyarchaeia archaeon | reverse complement strand
TAACGTTTCTTATTGTCTTAATTATGCTGTTAATTACCTCTTGTGTGCTAAAGCAGTTACCTTCCTCAATAACTTTTCCATCGGCAATTACTGCCAGCCCAATTGCCTCACCTGGGTCAATGCCGATCACTATTTTTTCGTAGGCTTCTTTTCCTTGAAGCATTCTCTTTACTTCGTTAACTAAATTATCCAACTCACCTTCATTGTTGAAGATTAGTATTTTTTCATTCTTTACTAAGTGCTTTTCCTTCTCAGTTGTTATAACCACTTTAACTTCCGCAGGCACTGGCTCACCTGGAACCAAACTTATGAAGGAGATATTTTGTTCTCTTAACTCGTTAACAATTAGAAAGTAGACCTTTCCTTCTACTGTTGCCACCGCAACTTTTTCTTTCACTAAATCAACCTTAATAGTATACGTTTAAGTGCAAAACACATTACTAGTTTCAAGTTTATAATCCTTGACGTGGAAAAACATGATTAAACTGAACACGGGCTGCAGATGCATCGACATCAACATTGGCGGAGGCATTTCACCCGAAAGCGTTACTTTAATTTATGGTGAACCCGAAACTGGAAAAACAACGCTTGCCATACAATGCGCCGTCAGTTGCGCATTGCAAAATTACAAGACTCTTTTTATTGACTGCGACAACACCTTCTCCGCTAAAAGACTCTCTCAAGTTTCAGCAGACAAATTCGACGAAGTTGCTGACCACATCATTTTAGTTAAACCGAAGGATTTTGACGAGCAAACGGCAGTTATAGACCGCATTCAAGATTACACCACAAAGAATTTTGGTTTAATAGTAATTGACACCTTCACGTCGTTGTATGGCGCAAAAGTTGCTGATTTGTCTGGAAAAGCTTTCGGCGTAAACCGCGAGTTAAACAGGCAATTAGCTATTTTAGCGCAAACAGCAAAAATCCGAAAAATTCCCGTTGTAATAACAAGCCAAGTGCGAAGCGTTTTGGATGAGATGAATGGTGGTGTTGCGCCTGTTGCAACCAGAGTTTTAAAATTTTGGGCTGATACAATAATCGCTGTGAAACCTACTGATTATCCTCAAACAATCAAGGCGGTTCTTGAAAAAACACGGAAAAACAAGCAAGAAGTCACCTGTTATATACAAATAGGTGAAGCCGGAATAAAAGATTCTGAATTCCACCAATGATGGTTGACCACATGGAAATAACCCTGTTAATCATAGACGCACTAAAATTTATTTTCCCAGCCTACTGCGCAAACGCCACACCAGTGCTTGCTGGAGGAGGAACGCGGATGGATTTCGGAAAAAACTTTTACGATGGAAAACGCATTTTGGGAGATAACAAAACTTTCAGGGGCTTCTTCTTCGGTTGGGGTGTTGGTATCGGTGTGGGGTTAGTTGAAGGCTTGGTTTTTGGTTTTCAAAGTTACCCAGTATTGTTTAGTCTGCTTATTCCGTTGGGTGCCCTTTTGGGCGATTTGGCAGGTGCTTTTTTCAAGAGAAGATTAGGGATTGCGCCGGGAGGTTCACTTCCCATAGTTGATCAAGTTGACTTTGTCGTTGGCGCAGTCGTGTTTTCTGTTCCTTTAGCCATGATAAACTGGGAATTGGCAATTACAGTTTTACTGATCACTCCGCCTATCCACTTATTCACAAACTTCTTGGCTTACAAAATGAAGTTAAAAAGTAACCCTTGGTGAAAGGGTTAACCTCCAGATAATTTCAAAGAAATCGCACCTTCCAAGAATATGTATGCTAGAAGCAAAAATGTTACGCCTATGACTAGCATCATGTAAGCTTGCCTTGGCTTGTAAGCGCTCTTCGTACTTTGATAAATAATAAACAGGCCGATAAAGCCAAGAGCATACAGTATCACCGAAACCACAGTGTCTGATATGAATTGTGAACCGATACTTGGGTAGAGGAAATAGAATTTGCCGTTATAGTAAGCTGAAGGAAGAGGATGACTAATCAGAGTAAACAAGCCACCGCCGAAAATAAACATAGCATACGAAAGTCCTACCACAGTAATAATAAGTGTTGAAGGAGCGGCTGTTGAGATTTTGCGGAACCATCGACTCAGCGAAAAGGAAACAGATGAAGAACTTTTCTTTATTTTACTTGACATTTCCGTTCTCTTCCTTGATTAGGTACTTTGCTACTTCTTTAGCCCATTCTCCAGTTAATGAATTTTTCTGAATCTCAACTAAATATTGGCTCCAAAAAGTATCTGATGCCTTCTTCCATACATCAAATTTATCGATAATATTTTGGTAAGCCTTTAAATGCAGCATACAAAAACCGTTTTCTTGGACATCTTTACTGCAAATTTTGCATTTCACTGGTTGCTCGCTCCTTTCGACGGGCAATTAGGATTTAGGCATAATTTCCAAGGCCTCTTTCCTTTCATCCATACCCGTAATGTGGGCCAGCCACAGCTTTTGCAAACGCTATCTAACGGTTTTACTGTGCCACTTTGAGGTAGCGGAAAGGTTACGTTACATTTGCCCTCGAAATAGTTTGAGCAGCCAACAAAGCGCTTTCCTGTTTTTCTCGAGCGCAAAATCAATAGTTTTCCATCAGCGCATGTTGGGCATGCACCAACAATTCTTTCTTCCAGCCGAGCTTTTTTTAATGCTTGACTTAATTGTTTGCCTATAACTGATTCTTTTTCTTTAAGCTCCATCGTAACAGGCTTTAGGATTTCGATGACTTTTTGCAGGACATTTTCTTTTGTTTCTTTTCCTTGCTGGATTTCATTCATGTTCTCCTCAAGTTTTCTTGTTAGTTCAGGGGAGACAACGCTTGGACAATACTTTGATAGGACCTCAGTAACTTCAAAGCCAAGGTCAGAAACGACAAGACTATCGGTTCCGTGGAGGTATTTGCGGTCGTATAACGTTTGTATGGTTGCTGCCCTAGTCGCTTTGGTTCCTATTTCCTCTTTTTCCATTTTCAAAAGCAAACTGCGAGGATTATACCGCGGTGGCGGTTTAGTGAAATTGCCCTTCAGAACTACTCCTTTAACAACAATTTTTTGACCTTCAGTTAAGGGTGGCAAAGTTACATCTTTCAGTTGAACGTAGGGTCTGTAAAATCGAAGCCACCCTTCGCTTAACGTTCGTATTCCGTTTAGTTGAAAATGGTTTCCATTAATGTCTAATGTTACTTTCACGCTTTGACGAACTGCGGGCTCACCGAAAATAGCCAGGAACCTGCAGACGATAAGATCGAAAATATTTCTTTCAGCAGTGCCAAGGGATTTTTCAGGCAGGTTTCCCGTCGGGTAAATGGCTGGATGAGCTGGGTCAGCTTTTTCTCCTTCATTCGGCTTCAGTGCTGGTTTTGAGAGTAATTCAGCTGCCTGTTTCGCGTAAGCAGACACTTTACTCAGTTTTCTCAATATGGTTTCGTAGCCGATTGCTGGCGGAAGCTTTTGGCTGCTTGTCCGTGGATAAGAGATTAATGCGTCTAAATACAGGTGCTGAGCGATATTTGAAGTACGCATCGGCGTGTACCGGAAAATTCTGTAAGCTTCACTTTGCAAAGCGCCCAAGTCAAAGGGTACCAGTGGGTTCTGCTCAAACTCTTTTACCGCTATTGTTTCTATTTGGCCTTCTTTGGTTTTGCAAGCATCAATTACTATCGTTGCTTCTTGCTTGTTTTCGAGGATTTTTTCATAATCAGCTTCGTAAGCTGTGCCGTTTATGTTTATTTTAGCGGTTATGCTCCAATAGGGAGTGGGCACGAAGCACTTTATGGTTTTTTCTCGGTCTTCCAGAAATTTGAGGGTTGGCCCTTGCACTCTGCCAGTGCTGAGTGTAGCGTATTGTCCGCTGCTATTTTTCGCAGCCACTGTTAAGGCTCTAGACAGGTTTATGCCGTACAGCCAGTCTACTTCATGCCTTGTCAATCCAGCTTCAACGAGAGCAAAATCCAAATGTGGCAATAGGTGAGCGTAGGATTCTTGCAGTTCTTCTTTTGTGAGTGTGGAATATTTCATGCGTTTGGCAGTTTCTTCTTTGCTGCCGCAAGCATACTTGAGTATACAGTAGCCTATGATGCTGCCTTCAATGTCGAAGTCGCAGGCGTCCACGAACTCTTCAGCGTTTTCTGCTAGTTTCGCAATTACTTTCAGCCAAATACGGATCTTTGATGCCCCTCGTTCGGCTAGGTATCTTGGAACCCATTGATAATCAAAAACTGGATAATCTCGTTTAGTTCTTTCCTTGCTTGCAACCGTGTATAAATGCCCAAGAGCTGGAACAACAACCATGTCGCCGTTCCTGTATGCTTGATAAAATGTAACGCCGCTATCAACTATTTTTTTGGCCTTTCCATAAACGTCCAAAGCCATCGCTATTCTGTTTGCGGCATCAGGTTTTTCAGTGATAATTAACGTGTACTTTCCCAAACGCTGTTAAACCACGCTTAAACATTCCAAATAATCTTTCTCTTAAAATAAGCTTTACAGTAACTCGCCAAACCTGGTTTCAGTTGCGGGTTAATTTTTTTAGCAACCAATAAATATGCCATAGCCATGTTATTATCGGGGAATTTGGGATGCCACAACGTGTTATTTGCCATGGATGCAATCATGTTTTATATGAAGGCGTTGAGCTTAGACCTCCAGATGAAATTATTTCGCAAAATGGTGGAAAATGCCCAAAATGCGATAGAAAACTTTCATTGTTACCCATAGATGTCGAAGTTAAACCCATGAGTAAGCGTTGAAAGTTGGGTACACCCACAAAAGCTTCGATTTACCTATCAGAAGAGACTTATTGGGAAAAACCGTCAAAACCAGAATGGTAAGTACCTAACCCGAAGCCATGCAACGCCTGTCCAGAACAGGGTTCATAGAAAAAAGAACTTGTTTAAAGTTAGTTTGCCCTTCAGTATTTCTGAAACTGTTTTGTGTCTGTTTTAGCGGAATTGAGAGAGTTTCTGGTTAAAAAGGGCTCTAAAGTTTAGTCCTTAGATTGTGGTGCACATAATAGACTACCTTAAACCCCCAAGGCCATTTTGATTCATTTTGGAAAGCCATAAATAAATGTCCATTGTGTATAAATTAAGATTAACAAGAAAAATAATTACAATCGCAATTAACGTGTGGAGAGATGGCTTAAAGTGGGGGAAGGAATTAAGGAACGACTCAGTAACCGCCTGGCACCTTTTGGTAGATTACGCATCCAAGTAAGCCACGGCTCAATAATTGCATACTCCGCGTTAGCTCTAATACTGTTTGTTGCCTTTGTCGTCCGCATTTTACCTTTGCGCTGGGAAAATCTTTCTGGAGGAACAGCGCTTCTTAACGAGTTTGACCCCTATTACCAATTCAGCATAACCCAGCACATGGTGAATTACGGTTTACTTTCACCTTATGTGGGGTCGGGCTGGACTAACATGCAAAAATGGTACCCTTGGGGGCTTGACATGACAAATGCCCTGCCATCCCTGCCCATGACAGCAGCAGCACTCTACGGCGTTATCTCAGTGTTTGGTGCAAATATTGATTTAATGACATTTTGCTCAATATTACCTGCCATCATAGGCGTGGTTGATTGTCTAATAATATACTTGGTAGGCAAGGATTATGGCGGAAAAGCAGTCGGTTTATTCGCCGCTTTATTCTTGGCGTTAGCGCCATCCTTCCTGCAAAGGAGCTCTCTAGGATTCTTTGACACAGAAGTCCCAGGTGTACTTGGCCTTGTATTGTTTATGTTCCTGTTTCTAAGGTCAATTGATAGCAATAGGTCTTTACGTGCATCCATATTGTACTCCTTAGGCGCTGGTGCTGCTTTGGCATATTTCATAGCAGGCTGGGGTGCATCATACTACATGCTTGACTTGACTGCACTATTTGCTTTTGTAATGGTTCTATTGAAGAGGTATAATCAACGGCTTTTGGTTAGTTACAGCATAACTTTTGGTCTAGGATTAGCCATTGCAACAAAGGTTCCATATATTGGACTTCACTATGTATTTGACGGGGCAGTAGTTCCGGTCGCTGGAGTATTCATTGTACTTATAGTTGCAGAACTTTTACGGAATAACATATCCATGAGAAGCAAGGTTCTACTAGCCATTTCGTCACTAGTTGTAATTGTTGGCGGTTTTGGTGGACTTTGGCTAACTGGATCTCTTAGTGGCATTGCTGGGAAGTTTGATACAGTTTTAGACCCCTTCATCCGAGCTGCTTCTCCGCTTATTGCTTCAGTGGCAGAACAGAGAATTTCAGCTTGGGGAAACATATACATTGAACTAGGCATTGGTATATTGTTCTTCCTTGTCGGCTTATACTTTACATTAAAGAATCCTACAAACAGAAACGTTTTCCTGTTGCTTTTCGCTGTAACATCGCTTTACTTTGCCGCTTCAATGGTGCGCTTACTAGTCATCTTTGCTCCAGCCTTCGCCATCATAGCAGGAATTGGTATTCTGGGCTTAATAAAACCATTTTACACTTTGCTACAGGAATCTTCGCGTGTTATCGCAAAAACAAAACGTAGAGTAGCACGCGTAAGCAAGGAATACAGCGGTGTCGCAGTCTTCCTGATATTCATTATTCTGGTAACCAACTTGGCTTTCTCACCACAAACTGGTGGAGTGCCAAGAGCCATCGACCAAGCTTTCGTGCCAACAGCAATTAGTGATTCAAGCCTTCCACTAGGCGGTGCAAGTCTCACCCAACCAGTAGACGCATGGCTTAACGCGATAAGTTGGCTTAAAAATAACGCTCACTCAACAGATGTGGTAGTTGCTTGGTGGGACTACGGCAACTGGTTAGCTGACCTTGGAAACGTAACGTCTTTTGCAGATAACACTACAGTAAATAGCACACAAATCGAAAACCTAGGCTTCATATTCATGGGCAACCAAACTCAATCAATGCAAATGCTGGCTAGTTATAATGACTATAATAATCCTGGACGCGTCAACTACATCCTCATCTTCACCGTACTCCAAATAAGCCAATCAAGCAGCGGCACCTCAACATACGTTGTAGGCCCTGCCGGGTACGGAGACGAAGGAAAATGGCCGTGGATGGCAAGTATTTCAGGAGAAGCAAAGAACAGGCTAATACAGGAAGGCTATATGAACGCGGCGACAGCATGGACTGATCAAACAACATTTGGTTCAGCTAATTCACAAACTGGAAAGTGGGTATGGAACGATCAAGGAGAGAACTGCACAGTTTACGAATTGATGAACTACGCAGAAGTACAATACTGCAACGAAATGACTGCGGTATTAAGCGCTCAGGGTTACACTTTCACGCCAGATGCAACAACTACACAGCCAACATACTTTACAGAAGCTTACTTCGCTGGCTTAGAAACCTCACCATTCCAATATGGCGGACTAGTACCGATAGTAGCTATCTACAAAATCGACTGGCAAGCATACTATGCCGCGATGGGCATAACAGGCTCAGGCTAAAATATTGCAAAAGCAAGGAAGCGACGGAGTGTTTCCAAAGGTTCCAGATCAGCATAAGGTTGGTCAACCTTTAATTTCCAACGGTTTAGGCGTACTCTACGTCCTATTCACCACTGTTTACCTTTTTCTCATATACTTCTTAGGATTGGTAAACAACCCTGCAGGCGTTTCCGCACCAATTTCAGCGCCCCTAATCTTAGCGGCATGCATTCTTTTCGGCGGCTTCATGGGCTTGCTTGATGATTGGATGGACCTAAAATGGCGTTACAAAGCTTTCATGCCTTTAATTGCCGCGTTACCTCTCATATATTTTGCAAGAGAAACAGGGGCAAGAACGTCTATAGCGTTACCGTTCATTGGAACAATACAATTCGGTGCAGTATACTTCTACGTGATTATTCCATTAATCGTTATGATAGTTACAAACACTGTGAACCAACTTGGCGGATTGAATGGTTTAGAAACAATATGCCCAGCCATAGTTATCATAGGATTAATGGCTCTATCGCCATCATACATTCTCATGCTTGGTCCTTTAATGTTCTGGCTAATTTTAGCCTATTTGAATATAAAAGGCAAAATTTTCGTTGGCAACTCAGGTTCCTTTGCCATAGGAATGACTATAGCTTCATTTGCTGTAATTTCGGATTTAAAATTGAGCCTGCTGGTTTCGATTCTGCCCTATATTTTCAATTCGTCAATAGTATTGCTGACCGTTTTCTTTGTTCGCAAAAAAGCCAGAGTTAGCTTTGACGGCAAAAAGCTTTCATCTGACCATAGAAGGAGCCTAATCACAGTGATAACTTATCATCGGCCTTTAACTGAGCGCCAAGTAGTTGCAATAATATCTTTGATAGTTGCATTTTTCACGTTGTTAGGTGTTCTTATTCAACTGCTATAATTACGCAAGGAACCTTTCAAGTTTCGTTAAGCCAATAATTTCATCAAAACTTAAGCCTAAAGCATCCAGAACTTGATCGAAAGTAGAATGCAAATAAGCAATGTACTTGTCAACATCAACCTCGTTTTTTGACGTCAACTCAACTGGTTTCACATGAGGTTCCCTTATAACTTTAACAAAGCTAATGAGGTCACCAGCTCTTAACTCAACTCCGTTTTGCTTTAGAATTCTGGCTGCCTTGACATGCTGAGGAGTAGTTTTCGTGTACCGTTCAAGTTCTTCGCCTAAAACCACGTGAAACGCAAGCTCGTTAATGCTTTCCCATTCTCTTCTTTTAAGTATAGTATAGCGTTCGCGGATTATTTCAGCTATGTCTTTTTTTGCTTTTTCGAAGTCTTCGGGGTTCTTAACTTTTGCAAGCCTCTCTTTCATTTGGTTAAAAGCATTTTTTATGAAAATTGGGATGTGTTTTTTCTTGCCTGTTAAGCCTTTAACGTCAACTGAGCCGTCTTCTAAAACTCCAAGATAATTTTTTTTGCGAGAGCTAAAGACCGCGTACCTGTAGATTTTGTCAACGTCGATGCCCATGT
>JBEKHJ010000073.1:0-9001 GCA_050012335.1 Bathyarchaeia archaeon | reverse complement strand
GAAGGTACTTCCAGGCGGCACATTAGTGTTAAAGTTATACGTACCAGGCGGAACAGCCACAGAATAGTAGCCAGACTCATTAGTCTGAGTACCCGTATTCCAAGTGTTGTTCCCCAAGTTAACCCCAACATATGCAACGCCCGTGCCGTTTGGAGCCAAAACATAGCCAGAAACCACGTAACCGCTTGACAGCGTCACGTTCATAACCATGTTGCCAGAAACAACCACGCCAGACGCTTGATAATTCACTAAGTTACTTCCTGGTGGCACATTAGTGTTAAAGTTATACGTTCCAGGCGGAACAGCCACAGAATAGTAGCCAGACTCATTCGTCCCACCATTATACCAAACAGAACCACTCCCCACGCTAACTCCAACGTTAGCAACGCCCGTGCCGTTTGGAGCCAAAACATAGCCAGAAACAATAAAGCCACTCTGCAGCGTCACGTTCATAGGCATGTTGCCAGTAACATCAAGAGACGTCTGATAATTCAGGAAGCCACTTCCAGGCGGCACATTAACGTTAAAGTTATACGTGCCAGGCGGAACAGCCACAGAATAATAACCAGTCTCATCAGTCCAAGTACCCGTACCATAACCAGCGTTATTCCCCAAGTTAACCCAAGCGTTAGCAACGCCCATGCCGTTTGGAGCCAAAACATAACCAGAAACCACAAGGCCAGCCTGCAGCGTCACGTTCAACTGCATGTTGCCAGTAACGTCAAGAGTCGTCTGATAATTCACGAAGCCGCTTCCAGATGGCGGATTAACGTTAAAGTTATACGTGCCAGCCGGAACAGCCAAAGAGTAGAAGCCATTCTGATCCGTCTGAGTACCAGTACCCCAACCATTGTTATTCCCAATGAAAACCCCAGCGTTAACAACAGGCGTGGTGCCGTCAGGATAATACACGTAGCCGAAAACCGCAAAGTAGTTGTTTTCCACCTGTATCTGCGTAGAGCCAGTAATGGAGCTATCAACCGTGTCAGTTGCACTGATAGTCTGGGTACCAACAGTAACCAAAGTAACTCTAAACGTTCCAACACCATTCGTGAGCGTAGCAGACTGGGGCAAAACCGCGTACGAGTCATTTGAAGTAATCGCAACCGTGCCAGCATAGCCAGTCGCTACGTTACCAAACTGGTCATAAGCAGTTACCGTAACATCAAAAGGCTGTCCAACAGCAGCAACCCCATTATAACCAAGCGAAGGAGTAACACCAAAAAAAGCAGCAGCGCCGGGAGCCACAGTGAACGCATTACTTATTCCAAAGATAGGTGTTCCAGTGAGTAAGCCGCTATAATCCTCCACAATTAATTGAGCGGTGTCTGAAGAGGTTAATACCGTGATCATGCCAGTCCAAACACCATTGACGAAGCCGCCAAGCGTAACAACTGGTCTACTCGTCAAACTATTATTTTGCGAATCCATACAGACCAACAAAGCGGTTGCGCTGTACTCTGTATCTACTTGCCCACTGGCATCGTAAGCTGTAATGGTCACGCTAAAAGGTACACCAGCAACCTGCTGAGCACCAATAGCGCTAATCTCAAAATGATCCACGATATCTGACGGATTAACCGCGAAGTTTGCAGACGCAGAATTAGATGAGCCGTCTGTTACTGAGACTGCATAAGTTGTTGCAGAAGCTGAGTTGCTAGGAACAGTGAAATTTGCTTGGAGGTTGCCGCTGTCATCAGTAGCAACATTGTCAGCACTGCTTATCACCGTCTCGCTTCCAAAGGTAACCGTAACTGGACTGTCTGCTGCAAAGCCTGCTCCCAAAACGTAAACTGTGCTCCCTGGTGGACCCCATGTGGGAGCCAAGATTATTATAGGCAACACGGTAAAAGATAACTCAGCTGAATTAACACCGTCAGTTATTTCAAGGGTATAATGGCCGGGAGGGAGAGGAAGTTGTGTTATAATTGTGAAGCTGCCTGACGCATCAGTAACCACCCAGGGTTGGGAAGATATACCAAGCTCTGTGGAAGATAAATTAAGTACTGTGTTAGGCGAGAACCCGGTACCGCTTAACATCACGGTATCACCAATGTAAATTTGACTATGACTTCCAGTGTTCAGGTCCGTTATGGTTAAAGTTGGAGCACTTTGAGCCTTAGCTACGTTTAATGTTCCTAAGAAAACAGAAGCCATCATGCTGGTTAAGAGAATTAATACAAGAATAGTGGATAATGTTTTCTTGTTCACGGTTTGCTCCACTTTCTCCTTATAAAGGAGATACAAAATACTGCAATCCAGCTTATACGCTTTTTGTATAATCAGTAGATTGCTGTGTCGAATGACTGAAAGTTCCTTTCAGCGCGCGCGCTCAGTTTTTTCAAACAACAAAATTTCGACCTTAGCGCACAACTCGCGCAGGAGCTACAAAACATAGCCAAACCCGCCACGATTCCAGCGTTAAGAGAGCGCAATTCCGTGTGTGTGAACGTGAATGTGAATCTCTCCCGGGCTATCTTGCTTTTTAGTTGGGCACATGTTTCCTCAAAAAGCCAACCCGCGCAGATAGTAAGGGCAAGATTTTCTCTACCGCAATGAATGCGACTGTGGCGTAGGCGATTCCTCCTAAAACATCCACCACATAATGTTCGCCGAGGTAGACTGCGCTAAACCAAGTTCCAACAGGAAGCGCCAACACTGGAAGTGCCTTCCATTTCCAAACTTTGAACGCGAAAAGAAAGACCAGCCAAGGCAAAGCTGAATGCATACTGGGAAAGGCAGCGTACAAGTTCGGGCTTAAAAAATAAAACAGCGTCTTGTAAAGAGGAATACCTATGCTAGCATCAACTGACACAGTTAAGATTTGCGTAACATTTGGAACTGCAATCCACGGAGGCGCCACAGGGTAAAAGAGAAAAGTTATCAGTGCAGCGTACGTGCATATGCCAAAGGCAACGATGTATTTCCAGTAGTTCTTGGGACTTTTCTTCCAAAGAATAAAAGCGAAGATGGTTGGTATGAAAAAATATAAGGAATAGAAAACGGCTCCCATGTAATCTAAAATAGGCGTCCTAATGGTTTGCTGAAGAATCAGGCTGGGAATTTGACCGAACAATTGCATTTCAAAATTGTATGGTCCTGAATGAAGATTGTCTGCGATGATGCCTACGACGCTGTACATGATTTCATAAGAGATAAAAACTGTGATGAATGGGAGCCAATCTTTTAAGACACGCCATGTTCGCTGATTATACGCTGCGAAGATTAGGATGCCTAAAATAAGAAATTCGGGTCCGGGAAGAATTTTGTATTCTAAGCAGAAGACGGTTATAGCCACTAAGTATAGAGCTGGGAAAAGAAGAGCGAAGAAACGGGAAGAGTGATAGTCAAAACTTTTTAAATCAATTTTGAATCTTTTGTCTTCTTGTTTCTTTACCATTCTTTAATCGCGACCTACCACTAAGATGGTATGGATTTTTAAATGCACTAAGATGGTGTGGGTTTTTAAATGCTTTTTCCCAATTTGTACATAAAACAGCCGATCAACTACGTACGATTGGTACTAATACCAGACAGCTGTTGCTCCTTTATCGGGCAATTTTTGGTTGCTGTCTATTTTTTAAGGGTGCAAAAAACTACTCAGGTCAGGCGAGTACTTTAGATACCCAATAATTAATCAGGGCAGCGTGCGAAAACAACGCACAAGTCTGCGCATACTTGCTTTTTAAGGCTCTTAAAATTAAGTGGTTGTAGCAACACAGCAACA
The DNA here is from genome assembly GCA_050012335.1 of Bathyarchaeia archaeon. GTDB lineage: Archaea > Thermoproteota > Bathyarchaeia > Bathyarchaeales > Bathycorpusculaceae > Bathycorpusculum. The sequence goes on along the minus strand of JBEKHJ010000073.1, from coordinate 5,274 downwards.
ACCGCCAGAAATTAATAGGCATTATTCAACAAAGGATTTAAAGACCAACATACGAAACGTTGCAAGTGAGGCAAATTGAATAGGCGTACCCTGCTGTTTATCGTTGTATGCTTGATTGCAGTGATAGTGGCATCCTCGTTGATTATTTATGAAAATGGCGTCCTCACACCGCAAGGCTCAAGTGTTGTTTGGCAGCGCTCTATTGAGAATTTTGCCACTGGATTGGCTGTTGCCGACGGAAAAGTGTTTACCATGGATATCTCGGGGAATGTAAACTGCTATGACATTCAAAACGGCAAATCCGTCTGGAACGGCAGTAGCGTAGGCGGTTATTTTGCTGCAGGACTCACAGTTGCAGAAGGGAGAGTTTATGGGGGCTCAGAGTATGCTTCGGTTGGCTGCTTAGATGAGACAACTGGACAGTTCCAATGGAGTTTCACAGGTGACATAGACCATCGTCAAGCCCCTGATAACATCATTGTTAAAGATGGTCGAGTATTTGCAATTGCAGAAGGTGTTAGCGCAATTGTTAATGCCCACAACGCAACCACCGGGCAACTTCTATGGCAAACACCCTACTATTTCGGAACTTTTGGAAACATAACTGACTTGAACACTTGGTGGGCAAGCGGCTTTCCGTTGGGAGGCAACCCATTTGAGGGCAACTCAGTATATGCATTAGGTGGCAACGAGTCAAGCCCATATATTTTTAAGCTAAATACCGATAACGGCAGTATTCTTTGGCGTGCGAATATTACTGTATTTAGTGGTCTTCCAAGTGTTTTGGCAACTTATCAAGGGCAAGTCATCATACAGAACGGCAACCAGACTTTCAGTTTGAATGAGACTTCAGGCGACAGCCTTTGGAGCTACAATATTGGCGTATCAATCTATCAGCCAACCGCCTACAACGGTCTACTGCTCTTTGGAGCATCAGACGGCAACTTCTATGCGCTCAATTTAGCTGACTGCAAATTAGCATGGAAAACTAAAGTTGACAACCAAAACCTACTCTCGCAAGTTAACGAAACTAACACTCTTACGACTTATCCAATACAAGTCGACCCTCAAAACAATAGAGTATATTGGAGTTTCGGAGTTACCCAACAACTCGGAACCACCAGCGAAAACAAACATGACAGATACACAGGAACTATATGCAGCCTCGACTTAACAACTGGCAAAGTTATGTGGACAAGGCAAATTGAAGACAGTGGCGTCTTCTACAGTCCGCCCGTCGGTTTAGTCTTCAATAAGAACGCCATCTTCTTGACTGAAAACAGTGCTCTTTGGATTTTCAGTGCATCAACAGGCAACCTAGCTAGGAACCAGCAATTTGACCACTATGTTCTTCCGCCAGTCGCATCAGGTAATGAAGTGTTTGTGGTAGCAGACCTATATCTTACCGCCTATAGATAGGCCTACTTTTAAAAAATTTTATGCGTTGCACCATTTTGTTTTTAGATTTTGTATTTCTTTGAAGTGAGCGTCATCTGAAAAAAGAGAACATTCATGAATTTGAGCTGTAGCTGCGATTACGCTGTCAGCCATCGGTATCTGATGTCTGCTCCTAAGTTCCGCACTTTTTACCGCTGTCTCATAATCTACGTCAACAATCTTAAAGTCCCCACGTATGGTGTTGCTTCTCAAGGCTGCAGCGTCCTTTCCTTCTCTTTTCAAATTTATGCGGTGTATCTCATGAACTGTCAATGCTGAAACCATTCGCTCTTTGACCGACTTTAGTTCTTCCTTGAGTTTTCTTAAAAGCTCTGTATCATCTGAATAGAAGTACTCGACAAAGAAGCGAGTGTCATACAAGCGCCTTTCAGGCATCCTCATTCCTCATCTGATCTAGCATCCTCTTTAATTCATCAACATTGCCCTTTCCAGCACCGCTTCCCGCCAGATCAAAAATGCTTGGGCGCTTCCTTATTACAATCATACCGTCTTGCTCTGCAATCTCAACTTTGGAGCTTTCTTCTATGCCAAACTTTCTCCTTATTTCCACAGGTATGGTTACTTGCCCCTTCCTCGTAACAATAACTTCAGTCATACTTTAATCAAAGTACAACTTGCCACAAAGTAGTACTTAACCTTTCTCCAACTATCCTCCCTCTTAAACTAAAGCCGTTATGAATAGATCACCAAAAAACGTTAATCTAACCAAAAAAAGAAGCATTAAGCATTATATTAAAGGTTCAAGGCTTCTTTTGATAGCTAAGTCGCTTTTAACAAAAACAATCCTATCTCAGCAAACAAGTTTGGAAACAGCTTGACTGTGCCCTTTTTTCTGATAAAAGCTGAGTCTTCGATGTGGATGTTTCTTTTTTTGCAGTAATCCTTGAAGTCGGTAATGCCTAGGAAATGAAGGTTTGGGGTATCATACCACTCGTAAGGTAGCGCTTTGGTTACTGGGACTCTTCCTTTGAAGAATATTTGGAGTCTGGCTGAGGCTTGCACGAAATTTGGAAAGCCGACAATAGCTTTTTTTCCTACTCTCAAAGCCTCTTTCAGGACAAAGTCTGGTTTTTTTACTTGCTGTAGTGTTTGGTTTAGTATAACGTAATCGAATGAGCTGTCTGCATATTCAGAGAGGCCTGTGTCTATGTCTTGTTGAAAGACGCTTAATCCCAAAGCGACACATCGATGAATGGCTGTTTCGCTTAGTTCTATTCCTTGCGCATGCACCTGCTTCTCGCTTACGAGGAGAGCTAAAAGTTCTCCGTCACCGCATCCAAGATCTAGCACGGAAGCGTCTTTGCTAATCCAGTCTAAGATGATTTTGTGCTCTGTTTTTATTGGCGCCTGCTTCATTATACATCACCGTTATATCCATTCGAAACTGTGTTCAGGAAATGCTTGATCAGGTGAGTTTCTTGCTCTGTTTCAAGAAGGAACGCGTCGTGCCCATAAGTGGAATTTATCTCGCAATAAGTTGCGTCGACTCCTGCAAGCTTGCATGCTTTCACGATTTCTTGAGACTGATACGCTGGGTAAAGCCAATCCGACCTAAAGGCTATTACGAGCAATTTTGCCTTTAAGCCCGCAAAGATGCTGGCGAGGCTTTTTCCGTTGAGAATGTTGAAGTAGTCTATGGCTTTTGTAATGTATAGGTATGAGTTAGCGTCGAATCGTTTGACAAAGTTGTCGCCGCGATACCGCAAGTAGCCTTCAACCTCAAATTCCGCGCCAAACTTGAACGGCTCCTTGTCTTGGCGGATGCGTCCTCCGAACTTTTCAGCCATTGAAGTGTCACTCATGTAGGTTATGTGTCCAATCATTCGTGCTACGGCTAAGCCTTTCGCTGGAACCTGCGAGCCATAATAATGTCCCCTCTTCCAGTCGGAGTCAGCCATGATTGCTTGGCGGCCAACTTCATTGAAGGCTATCTGCTGAGGAGTATGCTTCATGGTCGTTGCAATTGGTATCGCAGACCGTATTCTGTCGGGGTAGGAGACCATCCACTGGAGAACTTGCATGCCGCCCATGGAGCCGCCGATGACCGCGAGGAGCTTCTCTATGCCTAAATGGTCAATTAAGCGAGCTTGCGCGTTCACCATGTCGCCAATCGTTACAAGTGGAAAGTCGCTACCGTAGGGTTTGCCAGTTTTCGGATTCGTGGAAGATGGACCTGTTGAGCCCCGGCAGCCCCCAATAACGTTAGAGCAGATTACAAAATACTTGTTTGTGTCTAAGCCTTTCCCGGGACCGATTAAGTTGTCCCACCAACCATTGGTTCCCGCGGCATGGGCGTCTCCTGAGAGAGCATGCAGAACTAGGATGGCGTTTTGTTTTTGCTTGTTTAGTGTGCCGTATGTTTCGTAAGCCAGCGTTATTGGACCAAGTTTTTCGCTTGACTCAAGCGCCAACTCGTTTGGCGGGTTTGCGAATGTGAAGCGTTTTTGCTCTGAATCTATGAGGGTTTGGTTAACTGTTGCTAAATGTGATGCCTCCAAAAAATTGGTGATGTTTAGGGCTTAGCTGATTTTTGCAACGCTTGTTCTATGTCTTCGATGATGTCGTCTGGGTCTTCGATGCCTATCGATAGCCTGATGTAGTCTTGGGTTACGCCTGTTGCCTCTTGCTCTTGAGGGGTTAGCTGTTGGTGTGTTGTTGATGCTGGGTGGATGACGAGGCTTTTTGCGTCGCCAATGTTAGCTAGATGCGAGAGGAGCTTAACCGATTCGATGAATTTTTTGCCTGTTTCTAAACCGCCTTTTATGCCGAAGCCGATGAGACCACCATAGCCGTCCTTGAGATATTTTGCTGCTATTTTGTGGTTCGGGTTATCAGGTAAGCCTGGATAGTTAACCCAGTTGACAAGCGGATTCGTCTTGAGGTAGGTGGCAACTTTTAGTGCATTTTCAGAGTGTTTACGTTGTCTGAGGGGTAGTGTTTCTAAGCCTTGGAGGAACAAGAAAGAGTTGAACGGACTCAAGGTTGCTCCTAAATCTCGCAGTAATTGTACGCGTACTTTGAAGATGAATGCGACGTTTCCTAAGCCTGGGAAGTTTCCGAAGGTGTCCCAGTATTTGATTCCATGGTAGCTTGGGTCGGGCTCGGTGAATTCTGGGAACTTTCCGTTGTTCCATTTGAATTTGCCGCTGTCAACGATTACGCCGCCAATGCTGGTTCCGTGACCGCCTATGTATTTTGTGGCCGAGTCAACGATTATGTCAGCTCCGTAATCTATGGGTCTTACTAAGCCCACTCCAACGGTATTGTCAACGACCAAAGGGATTCCTGCGTCATGTGCTATCTTGGCGATGGCTTCGAAGTCAGGTACGTCAAGTTTAGGATTGCCGATTGTTTCAGCGTAGATTGCGCGTGTTTTGGGGGTAATGGCTTTTTTGAATTCCGCTGGTTTTGTGGAGTCTACGAATTTTACGGTTCTGCCAAGTTTGGGGAAGGTATAGTGGAAGAGCTCGTAGGTTCCGCCGTACAGGTTGTTTGCTGAAACGATTTCGTCGCCCACCTCCGTTATGCCTAGTAGCGCTAGCGATATGGCTGCTTGTCCTGAGGCTACGGCTAAAGCGCCTGTTCCGCCTTCAATTGCAGCTACTCTTTTCTCGAAAACGTCGGTTGTGGGGTTCATTATTCGAGTGTAAATGTTTCCTAGTTCTTTTAGGGCAAACAGGTTTGCCGCATGCTCTGTGCTTTTGAATACGTACGAGGTTGTTTGGTATATGGGGACTGCTCTTGCGTTTGTTGCTGGGTCAGCTGTTTCCTGTCCAGCGTGGAGTGCAAGAGTGTCAAGTTTTTTTGGTGCCATTT
>JBEKHJ010000072.1:0-9014 GCA_050012335.1 Bathyarchaeia archaeon | reverse complement strand
CAACTTCTCGAACAAGTCATACATCACGCTTGCACAACAGTAAAGGAGAAGTGTGCAAGTGAGCTCTCGGTGCTCAAATACAAGTTTGAAGTGCCACAGATTCCATTCAAACGTTTAACCTATGACCAAGTTCTTGATGACTTGAAAAAGCAGGATGTAAAGGTTCCATGGGGTGAAGACATTCCAACGGAGGCTCTCAGAGTTTTAGGCAAGCTTTACCCGTTCTTTTACTTTATAACCGACTGGCCAACACATGCAAAGGCTTTCTACATTAAACCGCGCGAGGACAAACCTGAAGTTTGCGAAGGATTCGATTTAATGTGGCGCTACATAGAGCTCGTTTCAGGCGGAACAAGAATTTCCCAAAAAGACCAGTTAATCCAAAGGCTAAAAGAGAAAGGGTTGAACCCTGAATCCTTCAAGTATCATCTTCAAGCCTTCGATTACGGAATGCCACCTCACGCTGGATGGGCCATTGGGCTTGAGCGGTTAACGATGATATTGACTGGGAAAAAGAACATTCGAGAAGTAACGCTGTATCCACGTGACAGAGTCAGGTTAACTCCCTAATTAGTGTGCTCTACCTACCTAACCTACTTTTTTGACCTATTTTCACTAGCTAAAAAGTAGCTACTCTACCTGCCTAACTTTTTGTTAAGTGATTTCAGAAGCAAAAAGCCTACCCCCTAAGCTGAAGTATGATTAAGGTACGCGTTGGAGGTTTAGCATTTTGATTCTTGCAACAGCTCATTTACGTATTCGTTGACTGTTTTGTTGTGTTTTTTCGCTATTCTTTTTACGGCATCGTTTATACCTGTAGAGTACTGCACCGCTTTCTTAGGTTTATCCGCCATCGAATCTGGCATGCCAGCGTTCAAAGCAACTTTTCTTAACACAAGCTTTCGGAGCGTATCGGTTTTCTTTTCAATTTTGCATTCAATCGGCAAGCTTAAAGCGAACTCGGCAAGCTCAAACGATGCAAAAGGCAAACGCAGCTCCACATCATGGAAAACGGTAATTTTCATGTCACGCTCAAGATTGCTCTCATGAATCCTAACCACATCATTAAACATTGTCTTTAGGACTTTTTCGCTTCCCTCTTTGCAGTACTCGTTAACGTAGCGTTGGTAGCCTCCGAACAGTTCATCTGCGCCCTGCCCAGCCAACAGCACTCTGAAACCTGCTTCAGATGCTTTTTCTGCTGCCCAATAAAACGGCAAGCCAATGCTGGCTTTAATCGGATCAGGCTCCTCAATTAGCGCTATCACTTTTGGCAAGGTTTTTTCGACGTCAGAGTCTTTGAACAAATGGACCTGTAGGGGCAGATTTAATTCGTCTGCAGCTTTCATAGCCTCTTCAGTTTCAACCTGATTCTCCAGACTCACATGAAACAGGTTAACTTTCACTCCACACTTACTCGCCAAAAAAGCCACTAAGCTGCTGTCTAATCCTCCTGAAAACGCGACTGCAACCTCCTTTAAGCCGTGCACTCGCCTCTGGATTGATTGCTCAAGAAGAGTCTGAAGCTTTTTCGCTGCTTCATCCATCGTTATCGGTTTAGGTTCTGTGTAAGTTAGCGTTTTGATGGGTTTGAACTGGAAACCTTCGCGATTGGCAAAAGCTAGGTTGCCCGGCGGAAAAGACAGTGGGTTTTCTATTCCCAGCTTCCACAGGGCTTTTCGGTTTGTGGCAACGGCAGAAATATTTTTGTTTTCTCCGTAATAAAGCGGTTGAACTCCTACTGGGTCTCTTCCCGCCGCAATCCAACCATCTTTAAGCATTAAAAACGAATAATCTCCATCCGCTTTCTCAATTAGCGTTTGCAGTATGGTTTCACAATGAAGCGGTTCCTTAGCAACCTGTTCCATAACAGCAGTTTTTGGCATAGGCGAGTACACTCTGCCTTCAAAAACAAGCGCTGCATCATCCAACTGCAAAAACTCATACAGACTTGACGCTGTGGGTTTTGTGGACACGTAGCCGACTGCGGTTGATGATTCTATGCCCTGTCTGCTTAGGATGCCGGGGCTTTTCTCGATAACAGTTTTCTTTGGTGAGACTAACCCAAAATGTGAAGGCTGTCTGCCGCTGAGCGTGTTGAGGACACCAAGAACGCGGTCAACGACGTTATTGCCTTCTTTATCTAATACTGCAACAGTTGTTTTCATACCACAAACCCTCAATACCAAATACAATGAGCAATAGGCATTTGTTAAACATTAATCTTTAACGATTTTGGCATATTTAATCACAAGTCGCAAATCAGAAAGAAATGAAAACTTTTTCGTATTTCAAGGTTGACATGTGATGTTATATCTGCCAAGCGAAAAGAAAGGTCTACTTAATGGTCTTTTCGATGCCTTCTAAGAATCTTTGCTTTATTTGTTTTCACTTAGTTTTGTCCTTAACTGTCTCTTTCTATAGATAATTAGAGCTATAAGCAGTACGATTACGAAAATAACTACCAATATTGGAAATAGATATAGTGGGTTTACACCTTGTTGGGCTATTGTAAAGTATATTGTTTTTGACGCTACTGTATTTCCAAAGGTATCATCAGCGTAAACAACTAAGCTATGATAGCCATAAGATAAGCCTGTTAGAGTAGTATTTCCAGCTATTGTCACATTGGCAAGATTATCAAGACTATATTCTAGCGAAGCATAATCTCCATTAACACAGAAAAGTAATGGAATACTTTTAGAGTTGTATGTTTGGTTTTCAGGAGATATTGTAGATATAGCTGGAGGAGCTTCAACGGTGAAGTCTAATGTGTATGAGCTGGTAGTGGAAAATGAGGAATATACAGATATTCCCCATTCATAACCGCCACAAGAAGCTGTAACTTGTATTTGTTGATGCCCATACGGTATGTTTGTTAGATTGTAAGAAAGACTGCTTTGAGCATTGGGAGGGTTACCTGTCCAATATGCTGGAGTGGGGATATTAAAATTATAAAGTTCTACAGATTGGTTGTTTTGCCAACTTGCTTTATACGAAACCGAAGCCAGTGCAACAAGCAAGGTCATCACGGTGTCTTGTCCTTGAGGGCTGTAAACGGAATAAGGTGCACGCACAAGCAACCCTAGGCTAAAGCTACCCGAATCGTACACAACACTTCCATTTTCAAAATTTCCATTTTCCGTAGAGAATCTGAAATACGGCGGAGCAACACCGTCTGCAACACCCTCATAAGGCAAAGAAGTGATATTTGTCTGTCCAGCAACTAATGAAGAGAATGGCGTTATGCTTAATGCTACAATAATAGCCACAGCAAGCAGGGACACGAAGGCTTTCATCCTTATCACAAATTAATTTAGTGTTAGCGCTTGCGATAAAAGGTTGTTCGTTAAAGAATATTGACTGATTTTAGTCAAGGTTTCTTGACTAGCCATAATTACCATGCGACCTAATGCAAAATTGACAAAATTGAATGCAAAGGCAAATCTTTTAGACATTATGATTACGAGTTGCAGACTCGTGTAAACGAGTGCAACAAAACATTAATCTTTAATCTGTATATCTTAGGACTTTGAGGAAACACCACTTGCCAATCTTACCTATAGATACTGGTCGTTATGGAACGCCAGAAATGCTAAAAATCTTCGAAGAAGAAACTCGAGTTCAAAAACTGCTTGATGTTGAAGCTGCCTTAGCTTTAGCACATGCTGAAGCGGGCAATATTCCAAAGAAAGACGCGGAAAAAATCGCTGCTATGGCTTCAACCAAGTACGTAAAAGTTGAACGAGTAAAGGTTATTGAAAAAGAAATAAAGCACGACATCGCCTCGCTGGTTCGTGCGCTCTCCGAAGTTTGTGGTCCAAGCGGCGCCTACGTACATTTGGGTGCAACAAGCTATGACATTGTCGATACAGCGAATGCATTGCAGCTAAAAGATGCTTTAGACCTTATCGAGAAAAAACTTGCTGATTTGAAGGAAATCTTGCAAAAACAAGCGGCTCAGCACAAAAAAACAATAATGATTGGTAGAACCCACGGGCAACACGCATTGCCGATTACTTTGGGCTTTAAGTTTGCGGTTTGGGGCTATGAAGTTAACAGGCACCTTGAACGGTTAAACGAATGCAAAAAACGCGTTTTGGTCGGAAAAGTAAGCGGCGCAGTGGGGACGCAAGCAGGCTTAGGCGAACATGCACAACAGATTCAGGAGTTTGTAATGAAAAGGCTTGGTCTTCATGCAGCCGAGATTTCGACGCAGATTGTTCAGAGAGACCGTTATGCTGAACTTGTATGCATTTACGCTATGGTTGCTTCCTCGCTGGAGAATTTCGCAACCGAAATACGGGAACTGCAAAGGCCTGAAATCGGCGAAGTCTTTGAGGCGTTTGAGGCTAAGAAGCAGGTTGGCAGTTCTACGATGCCTCACAAGCAGAATCCTGAAACATGCGAGCGCGTTTGCGGTTTAGCCCGAATCGTCCGAAGCCTCAGCACTCCGGCATTAGAAGACATGGTTACATGGCACGAGAGAGATTTAACCCAATCCTCAGCTGAACGCTTCATTTTTCCAGAATCATGCATTCTGCTTGATTACATGCTTAACTTAATGTACAATATTATCGCTAACTTGCGAGTAGATGAACAGCGGATGCTGCAGAACCTGTCCTTGACGCAGGGACGCGCCATGTCTGAAGCGGTAATGATGGCGTTGACTAAGAAAGGCGTGAACAGGCAGGAAGCACACGAGTTACTGAGGAAACTAACAATCCAAAGTGCACTGGAAAAACGGGACTTCAAGCAAGTTCTCCTCCGAGACAAATTCGTAAGCAGCAAACTAACAGAGAAAGAAATAGACCAAGCACTAAACCCGAAAAATTATTTGGGCACAGCAATTAAACAAGCGGAAAAATTTGCCAAAAGCTAAAACTAAAAATCTGAAAGCGCCTTTTGGCTAAATTCTTGCTCTCTATCAAGTTTTTCCCAAGTGTCTTTTTTAACGAAACCGCCGACTTGTTCCTTAATTTTCTTAGCTAACCTTGGACCCACAAGCGGCAAATTTGTTAAATCCTCAACCGCCGCATGCTTAATGTCCTCAATTGTCTTGTATCCTGCATTATACATTATCCGTCCGCGAACTCTGCCTACCCCTTCCAGCTTAACAATAGGCAATAGCTCCTTCTTTATACCTTTAGAAACCCTCTCCACCAACTCGTTAGTTAGCGGTAAAACTTCTTTTTCTCCGAAAAGCGCAGCTAACTCGTCGGTAGCGTGAAGCAGCCACTTCGCATTCTCAATGGTTCTGTAAAGGTCGCCAGGTTGCACTCCGAACTGCTCAATCAGTTTTTCTTCGGTGATTTCCTCAATCCAATTCTTCATTACCACAGCAGTTTTGATTTCACCAAGGAACTCTTCGTAAGAGAAATGGTCAGCCCACTCGTTTGGAACATCAGTGAACAATTCATCTTTGTGCTCTTCAAGTTGAACCGCCAGAGCATCAAACTCTCTTATGTACGGCCTCATTACTGGACCCATGTCAGGCGTGTGAGAAATCAAATGAAGCAAACCAAAATCTGTTAGGTAAGCAGGTTTGTTTCTTAAGGCGTCGCGGATTACAACTGCTGAAAGCGGGTCAATGTAGAGTTCACTTACACGTTTTCCAAACCGAGTGGCGAAAATATTTTCTCCGCTAAAATCAATCATTTGCTCTTCATAGAGGTACTTGAGGATTTTAGCGATAATGCCCTTGATAGCTTTCACATCGTATTGGTAAGCGTAGAAGGTTTTGCCGAAGAAATCGTAAATCCCATTTTCCGTGTGAGCAAAATCTGAGGCGACAGTTGCCAAAACGTGGCCTCGAATTATTTTTTCAACCGCCAGCCTAGACCAAATCCGCTCAGGCTTAGCCAGAATATAGCCTTCCATCAAGTAATCTGCTTCATCTGAGGTCTTAGCAATAAGGATTGATTCGCCTACCTTGTCATATTTCGGTCTGCCAGCTCTGCCCGCCATCTGCTTATACTCTAACACGCTAATCGGGTAATTCCCATAGCCTGGCTCAAAACGCCTGTAATCCTGAATGATAACCGTTCGCGCTGGAAGGTTAACGCCGAACGCTAACGTGGGCGTGGCTGTTAACACTTTTATTTTTCCATCCTTAAACGAATCCTCAATCAGCTTACGATGCGCGCCAGCTAATCCTGCATGGTGAAAAGCGGTACCACACCGCACAAGACCAGCAAGGGTTTCGCTAATTTGGGTTCGTTCGCCTGCTGAGAGGATTTTTTCTGCTTCATGCTCCAGCGTTCGCTTCATAGGCTTAGATAAGACTTCGCCTGTGTGTTGAGCAATGGTTTTTGCTGCTGAAACAGAGTTTTTCCTTGTTGAAGCAAAAACTAAAGCTTGCCCACCATTCTTCAGCGTGTTCAAGACAAGGTTTATGGTTGGATACCTCGTTTTCTTTTCAATTTTTCTTGCATCTCCATCCTTGTACTGGATTTCCTCATGCAAAACAACGCCTTCCTTAAGCGGGACTGGACGCCACTCAGTCACGATGTAATTAGCTTTTAACCACGCAGCGATTTCGTCAACGTTGCTTATGGTGGCGCTTAACGCTAAAACTTGAATGTCAGGATTAACCTGCAGAAGCCTAGCCAAAACCACTTCAAGAGTTGGACCCCGTTCCGCCTCGTTTAAAAGGTGAACCTCATCCGCCACCACCAGCGAAATGTCATCCATCCATTTTGCTCTATGCCGCAGAAGCGAATCTGCCTTCTCATTCGTGGTAACTATAATGTCATAGCGTTCGAGCCATGTGTCAGCAGTGTCAAAATCGCCAGTGCTAATGCCAACACTGACTTTTCTGCCGTCAGGCTTCCTGATGGATGAGTATTTTCTGAAGTCTTCAAACTTTTCGCTTGCCAAAGCTCGAAGCGGCGAGAGGTAAATTACTTTGCCATTCTTCTCCAGCACATGCTTGAGACCGCAGAGTTCAGCAATCAACGTTTTACCCGAAGCGGTTGGGCTGGCTAGAACGATGTTTTTGCCATCTAACACTCCTGCTCGTATGGTTTCTTCTTGAGGCGGAAACAATTCCGTAATTCCCAAGTTAAGCAGTATATCTTTGACTGGTTCAGGCACGGGTAGCTCTGCAATCTTCAACTTTAAACTCGCCGGCGACTAGTTAATTATCACATATTAAACGTGCTAATTAATAGTGTTAGCCATAGCGAAAGCGATTTTTTCAGCTACATTTTTCTATTTGAATTAGTTATTACAAGGTAACGAGTTATCTAATCCCTCAAAACAGGTAGGATACTGTATGGTTGAAAATGTGAAAGAACTACTCAAACTGCACGAAGGCATAAAACACGAAGTCTACTTAGACAACGAGAACTCAAGCATAGTCCCCAAAGAAATAGTGGATGCTATGCTGCCCTACTTTGACAAGAAAGCATACGGCAACCCGACGCTTACGCATAAGCCCGGGTGGGAAGCCTTCGAAGTAATAATGAACAGTTTCCAGAAAATCAGCAAGTTCATGGGCGCAAAAATCCTGGAAGAAATCACTTTCACCCCAAGCGAAACAGAAGCCAACAACCTAGCCATCATGGGCTCAGCGTTTGCAATGAAAAACAAGGGCAAAAAAATAGTCATATCCGAAATCGAGCCAATCAACGTGTTGCAAGTTGCTGAGATGATGCAAAAGTTCGGTTTCACAACCACAAAAATCCCAGTTGACCATGAAGGATTTATCAACCTTGAAAAACTAAAAGAAGCAGTTGACAATGAAACCATACTTGTCAGCGTTTCAGCCGTAAACAACGAGATTGGCACAGTGCAGCCGATTAAGGAAGCGGTTGATATTGTTAAAGCCAAAAACCCGCAAGCACTCTTCCACACAGACGCTTCGGATGCTTATGGCAGAATCCCCTTTAACGTGCAAAACCTAAACGTAGACTTAGCAACCGTAAGCAGCTACAAGATTCAGGGTCCACGCGGAATGGGCGCAATGTACCTGCGCGAAGGCATAAACTTTGAACGCATTCTCGAAGGGCAAATTGGGACACAGAAGCTTTGGCCAGGAGTCGAAAACACGCCCTTAATCGTTGGTTTCACTAAGGCTTCGGAGCTTGCATTCCAAAACTTCGACGCAAACGTCGTCAAAATGCGCATGCTACGGGATAAGCTTGTTGACGGCATATTCGCCGAACTCACCGACCTGCGCTTTAACGGTCCAAAAGGCGATAAACGCTCACCAGACAACGCCAACGTCAGCATTTTACGAGCTGAAGGCGAAGCGTTAACTATCGAGCTAAGCCTCAAAGGCGTTTACGTTTCCAGCGGCAGCGCATGCAGCCGAAGACTGCTTCAGCCTAGCCACGTTCTTGTTGCCATTGGTCGCAGGTTCAGTGAAGCACATGGCAGCATACTCATGAAAACCACTCGGTACCTTACAGAAGAGGATATAGCTTACGTTTTGGAAGTGTTACCAACAGCTGTTAACCGTATAAGAGGGATAGTTGGCTCTACAGGAGTTGATTAAAAAGTGTCGCGTATACCGTTACCTTACAACCCTAAAGTCATGGATTTATTCAGGAACCCAAAGAATCTTGGAAAAATGGAAGATGCAACAGTAGTAGCTGTGGCGGGAAACCCTGCTTGCGGAGACATGATTACTTTCTATCTGAAAATTAATGATAAGGAAGTTATTGAGAGGGCAAGTTTCGAAAGCTATGGCTGCGCCGCCAACATTGCCACTTCAAGTATAGTTACTGAAATGGTTAAAGGTCTAAGCCTTGAAGCTTCATGGAAAGAAATTACTTGGAAGAGAGTAACTGAGGAAATCGGCGGATTACCAAGCGTCAAATTCCACTGCGGAGTGCTTGCTGTAGGCGCACTGAAGCGTGCAATCAGAAAGTATTATCAGGAGAAAGGCGGCGCCGTTCCCAGTTGGTTGCCAAACGAACATACTTTCGAAGAGAAACAGGCGTTGGAAGAAGAAGAACTGGCAAAGATGCTGTCCAAGAGGCTAAAGATAGAGGAAGAAAAATAATCGT
>JBEKHJ010000071.1:0-9024 GCA_050012335.1 Bathyarchaeia archaeon | reverse complement strand
CAAAGTCTTGGAATAGTGAACGTTGGCGCAAACGAAACCGCACTTTCACCTTTCTCAACAAAGAGCCTAACGATTCGGTCGATTAATTCGTCGCTTGCGTTGCCAACCACGAGGCAATCTTTTGAAGCCTTAATGTACGTGGTAAGCTTTTCCCGCAGCTTGACCTCTTCATCCTCAGGGTACATTCGCAAATCAATCTCATCAGCCAACTCTTTAACAAGTTTAGCTTGTTTCGCTCTTGGAATGAACAGGTTCTCGTTGAAATTTAGCTTGATTATTTGTTTTGCAGGGATGCCTATTTGCTTCGCTACGGTTTCGGGTGAAGCTCCAGCAGAGTAGCAGTCTATTGCTTGAAGTTTCAAGAGTTTTTCTTTTAGCCATTTCCTGTAGGATGCGCTCATTTTTCGAACCTTGCCTGTATTGCTTTGTAGTGGTTTGGAAGGTTTTCTGCTTCCGCCATAACCTTGATGCTGTCTTTAACTTTTTCCAAGCCCGCTTTTGAGCTTTCAACTATGCTTACACGCCTTGTAAAGTCCAACGCTGATAAGCCTGAGAAAGCCTGTGCAAAACCGCCAGTAGGCAGTACATGGTTGGTTCCACTGCCATAATCACTTAAGGCAACAGGACTGTAAGCGCCTATTAGGATTAATCCGGCTGTAAGTTTCTCCGCAATCTCCTTGGGCTTAGCAGTCATGACTTCCAAGTGCTCTGGAGCAAACCTGTTCACTAAACCCGCCGCCTCTTCCATGCTTTCGCAGACTATTATGAATCCAAATTTCCCTAATGCCTCTGAGATTTTTTCGCCTCTTTCTGCTGAAACGCCAAGCCGTGAGAGGTTATCCTGAACTTGCACAGCAAGCCTATCCGATGTGGTTATAAGTCCTGCAACGCTGTCTCCTCCATGCTCCGCTTGAGAAATCATGTCATAAGCAATAAGCCGCGCATCAGCAGTTTCATCTGCCAACACGAGGACTTCGCTTGGGCCAGCTGGCATGTCGATTGCCACATCCTTCGAAACGAGAACTTTCGCCGCAGTCACGTATTTGCTTCCTGGACCCACAATTTTTCGCACTGGCTTTATGGTTTCGGTTCCGTAAGCTAACGCGGCAATGGCTTGGGCTCCTCCAACCTTGTAAACCTCGTCTACTCCGCAGATGTCGGCGGCGACAAGGACCAGCGGGTTAACTTTGCCCTCAGCGTCTGGCGGCGAACACACAACAATTCTTGAGACGCCAGCAACTTTGGCGGGCACTGCCGTCATGATTAGAGTGCTTGGGTAAGCAGCCTGTCCCCCTGGAACATAACAACCGACACTTTCGATTGGGCGCAGAACCGTTTGAACAGTTATGCCATCGTTAGTAGTTTTAGTTTCAGTTTGGTTGAGCTGTTGCTTCTGGAAGGCGCTTACTTTTTCTTGCATGAATTTTAGAGCGGCAACTTGTTTTTGGCTCGTTTTCTTATATGCTTCTTTGATTTCTTCTGCTTTGACTTTGAGGGTTTTTGTGGTTAACTTTGCTTTGTCAAATTTTTCGGCAAATTCTATTAGTGCTTTGTCGCCGTTTTCTTTTACTTGGCTTATTATGGCTTTAACGTCGCTTTCGAGCTTCTGAGTGGCTTTCTGGTCTGCTTTTTGCCGTTTAAACCAATCAGGCGGTAGCGCTTCTGTCTTCCAGATTTTCACTTGGGCTTGCTTTTGCACGGTTTCTCCTCTCTATTACTAATCTCATCTAAAGCCAGCACCTGCCGTGGCTCATACACCACTAGGCCTTGAGCAAGTTTACGGATTTTTGGCAAGAGCTCGATTAAACAGTCTTTTTCGATGACGGTGTTGACTGAGCACCATTCTTCATCAGCCAGTGGCGCTATTGTCGGGTTCTTTAATGCAGGCAGGCTTGTGAGCAACTCCTGTAAGTTAGCTTTCCGCACATTGACAAAAATGTGAATTCTCTTGGAACCATCAACCACACCTTTAAGCAAACTGAGTATGTCGTAGATTTTTTCTTTCTTTTCTGTGTCTTCTAATGCTTTCTTGTTTGCGATTAGCACTGCTGATGATTGCATCACGGTTTCAAGTATTTTCAGGTTATTTGCTTCAAGAGTTGAGCCTGTTTCTGTCACGTCAATTATGCAGTCAGAATTTTCTGGCGGTTTAGCCTCGGTTGCTCCAAACGAAAGGAAGATTTTTGCTCTCGGGTTGTCGCCTTTTCTCCACCAAGGCGTCACGATCATAGGGTCTGAATCTCCGAAACGTTTCTTATATGATGGATTGCTCTTGATGTACTCAGAAGCAATGTTAAGGTATTCGGTTGATACGCGGAAGTTTTTGCCTTTGCTCCAAACGTCCTCCATTATGTCAGATATGTCGCCGATTTCACTCATGCTTTTCGGTACAGCCACGACTAAGCGGATTTTTCCGTATTCAAGGTTCTGCAGTACTTCTACGTCTGCGTGGGTTTCGCGAATCCAATCTTGCCCGGTAATACCCACGTCCTGTAAGCCTTCGCTGACAAAGAACGGGATTTCTTGGGGTCTGAGGATTTTTAATTCAATTTTAGGGTCGTTTATGGTTGGTCGGTAGGTGCGTTCTTGACCTGAGACTTTGTAGCCTGAACGCTCGAATATTTCAAAGGTTGCTTTTGATAGGGAGCCTGCTGGTATAGCAAATTTTACTTTATCCATAATTTTTCACCTAAATTTTTAGAGAAACAACTAAGGGTTTTTTGTTTTGATAAAACGATTTTTTGAAGGAGTGCGCCTAATATCAAGTAGGTTTTGGTTTTTAGACTTGAGCGTTTTGGATTGCTTTTACTTGTAATGAACGCAATCGCCTTGTATGAACGCAATCCCTCATCATTTACCACTGGAAGACACCTGATTGCCTGTCTTCCTAATAAACATGTTTCCTAATATTTAACTACCGAAATGCTCAAAGGCATTAAAACTTAGGCTTGTCAGCAATTGTTAAATGCAAAAGCTAACTTTGAATAGTGTGTTGCCATCTAGAAAGCTGAACTATAGGTGGCAATGTATACAACTGTATCCCAGATGTATTCGCATATTTGTTGAATGTTTGTTGAAGCTCATTTATGTCTTGATTTAATGTTTGTGACGATAGCCTCTGAAGTTCAGAATTTCTACAGTTCATAAAATGTTGTCGCATAGCTTGTCTTGCTACTGCTTTAGGTGTTGCTGGGTCAAGTATCTGATTCAATTCTGCAGTACATACGCTACAGTTACAAGCGATTTGTGGATTCATGGAGAGAGAGACACGAGACTCGGCTCTGTCCATCTTAACTTTGAATAATGGGAAATAATAACGAGGATTGGGGCCACCTGGCGGACCACCGGTTGGAAAGTTTTCCGGATCTGCTGAGTCTTTAGTGCAGATTCCTGACGAAAATCCAGTAAGGCCAAAATGTCTAAGTAAGATAGCGTAATATCCTCCATACAAATCAATAACCTTTTTGCCAGTTGACGATAACATTTGAATGAAATTTCTAAAACCCTGAAGAATACCTATTGTTTCACTAGCTTCGTCAAAATCTGCTAACCAAATTAAAAAGCCGTCTATATCAAGTTGAAGATAATCTTGACGTATTTTATCAATAAAATTATTATCTGTTAAAGCATCCTTCTCTACGCATAAAAGAGCAAACAAGGCGCCGTCTTCTTTAAACGGGATTGCTTCTTTAACTGCTTGAAGATTCACTGAATACCATGGATCAAATTGCGATGTTAAATGAAAATAAGGAGCAACAAGGTTTTGCTTCGGTTTTTCGCCGTCAATATCCGAAAGAAAGCTCAATCCTTCTACCGCTTGATTGAATTTCTTTATTTGATTACTTATTACTTTTTCAGCTAATTGCTTTATATTCTTCTGGCCTTTAGTAGTGGAAAAATCGAAATCTGATGCAAGTAAATTGCGTCCATCTATAATCGCCTCCTTAGTTATTCCCTCGTATTCATCTAGGAGTTTTTTCCATGATGTTCGAAGTTCTCCCTCGTCATCGAAAAAATATCTGGGGGATGCATGTTGAAAGAAGTGGGTATCAGGTATAACAAAGAAGGGTTTATTTAGTGATAGGCAAAGAGCTGAAAATGCTGATTGATAATGTGCAAGAGTGTGAGCATTTACCATGAAACCATTATAAACGTTCGTAAAATCTTGATAAAATTGTAAATCTTGGGCGTTATACCACAAATAGTACTCGAAAGACCCACTTCTTTGGGTTCGGTCAACTACGGTTGCGGCTGATTGGGTGACTATACTTGCTCTAATCAATGTATTAGAATTCTCAGAGATAGATTCAGACGAAGGCGCTGCAATGAATATTCTGGCTGGACCACTATTAGGAATGCTTATAACGCCTAAACCCAAACTTGCCAGAATCTTTTGGTCTATTAGGCTGAGTCGATCTTCTGGAATAGCAATGTATGATTCATTTGCGCAGGCTTTATATGTCCACGCTTGACGAATCGCTTTTTTCCAGTTCTTAACTTTGAACTCTATAGCAACTACTTTACCAGTGTACTTGTTTACACAAACAAGGTCTATTTTTTTTGATCCTAACTCTATTTCTTTGCCCATAAAATAGTCGTCTTTAAACAAGAATTCAACAGGAGGGTAGAGTTCAATTTCGGTAACCATGTGTTCACCAGTTTTCTCTTATTTTATTATCTTTGATGATAAGTAGCCTAATTCTTTTGCGGTATTTCACGAAATCGAATGCTACTTTTACTAAAATTATCGCAAGAACAAACACGAAAATATAATAGTATACTAATTCGGGCTCAAAATAAATCGTAGGTATAAAAGCTGCAGAGATAATGGCCAACAGAATAAAATCATAAGCACAGTCATTGCACTTTACTAGAATATCCTTAATAATATCCTCAATGTCAATGATTTTTCTAGTTACTTGCAATATTTGCTTCATTGTTCTATTGCTTTCTTGTCCTTCTAGCATTTTTTCTACATTAGACGGATCATCTTTTCTAATTTGTTCCAACTGGCTTGAGAATTTAACCAAAATAGGGAGTAATTCGTTTGTTATCAATATAGCCCTTAGAGATGCTGAATCATCGCGATATTTAGTTCTGTTATCATCAATGCTTGAAAAAAGTTTCCAAGAAGCACCTAGAAGACCTGCAGTAATCCCAACTAAGACAGCCGTAGCTTCCCAAAAATATTGTATCAAAAGTGATATGCTACCTCTGATCTTGTAGCAAACTTGGGATATTTACTATACACGTATTGAAGGATTTCGGTCAGTGTCTTTCTTCCATAGGTTGCCTTGTAGTTTGATAGCGTTTTATACAATTCTGGAGTAACTTTTTCAGCTAATCTCTTTACTCTTGCAAGGCCTTTATCTGTAAGTTTAAAGTATGTTTGGTCGTCTGTTTTAAGTTCTGACTCATCTGAATTTTCAGTGTCCCTTTTCTTATTTGTCTCAATTAAACCCAAGATTGTTAATGCTTCTACGGCATCATATACTTCTGAGTCGTATGGACCGAATCTGAAAGGAACGAAATTATTGTTTATCGCTTTTAGTTCTTTTATTTTTGCTTCTTCGTATAAAAGAAAAATAATTTTCATAAGTCTTGTTGAGCCAATTATTGGTTCTCCAATCTTCCCTTGTGGTCCTGGAACATATAGTAATAAAGCGATTAACTCTGGTTTTGACAGGGAATTTATTTTAGTACTCATTTCTTGTTTCACCAAGGAAAGGTTTAATGTAACCATATCTAACCCCGTATATACTTATTGTCATTGTTTGTGTTTCTTTAAGTGCTTTTCTAATTTCAAACAATAATGGTGTGCATGTTTTTTTGTGTAATTTTATTCCTAATAAACCTGTTCACTAATATTTAACTGTCGAATTCTGAAAAAGGCACTAAACTGAAGGTGGCTTCCGCTTTTTAATTTCAAACACCAGCGGCGGCACCGAATTTATGGTTTCTAACTCTACACTTAACAATCCTTCCATCATGCCCTTCCAAATTTCGCAATCATTAATAAACGGAGTTTTTAAAAGCAAAAATTTGTCTTTCAAATAGAAATCTCCGAATCCTTGTACTTTCAACCGCTTGAATACCTTTTCCCAATTTTCCTGTTCACTTGCTTCGATTCCTATAGTTGATTGAATAGAAACTTTTAGGGCATCACCCATTTTTTCACCAATCTCACGCCATCTTTCCTTAGGAATCTGTTGAGTTAGTATGTTAAATAATTCAACGTTAACAAGAGCTATGCGACTTATTCCACAGTAGTATTCGCCGGGGAAACGCCAGTCATAAATCATCATGCTTCTGTAAATGTCAAGCATTTTGGAGATGAGCGGTTTGATTCCAGGCTCTTTCCCTTCTTTGATTAATGATTCAATGAATTCTCGTTCGCTTTTTTCAAGAATAATTGTTGTTCTTTTTGCTTCTTCATTTTTTTCTTTTGGCACGTCAGGGCTTCTTCGGTTGGCATCCTGCATAGAAGCTATTGCTACGTTAATATTTAATATGCCTTATGTATTCAGGAAGTATATTTACAGTCAGGTTTCTTTTCGAAAGTTCAAAGAATAGTTAATAAAACAGGTTATATCTCTAGAAGTTGCCGATGAAGAATCCAAAATGCTGATTGATGATGCACCCTGGGGTATCTGAGGCAAACTTACGTTGTTATTATCTTCTTTCTGACAAGGAATAACATGAATAGTATGCCTATTATAAATAGGATGAAACCAGCGCCTATTGAGGCAAAGAAATTTATTTTAAGCTCCGTCATTACGTATGGAACGTAAGATGGACCTGCAAAGATTAAAAGTACTGATATAACTACCAGTGAAATTCTCCAGAATTTCGAATATATACCGCCAACATTCATGTTTTCTTCATTTTCAGTCATTGCGACCACACCTAACTACTCTTCTGGTGCATTGTTTTCTCCTAAACCTTCTTTTATCTCTTTTCCTAAAGTCTTCATTAAAAACTTAAAAACAAGAAATCCAGCTTCGCGGTCTGCTCTGAACCCCGTGGTGGTTCCCAGCAAACTAACCCCTTCCATTTTTCTTTCCTTCGCCAACGCCAGGGTAAGCCCTGTTCCACCGACGATTCTGCCTTTGCTGTAAATAACTGCGCCTTTTTCCATAAACTCAGTCGCCAACTCCGGCGATGTAGCGGCAATGTAAACCTGAGCTTTTTCCTCAGTTATTGGTACGCCGCCCATGGTTATAATGAAATGGCAACCTAACGTTTCAACAAAATCAATCACTTCTTCACAAACCTGATAATGAGCAACTACATCCTCAAATGAAGGCTGAATTTCACCCGTCATTATGACAAGGTTGTTTTTCTCCATGGGAGCATAATAAAATTCGTATCTGGGCAAGTGACATATACCCTTAGCATTTATGGAAACGTAATCTGGAAAAGAAGGAGAATACAACTCTGCAAAAGGCTTGGCATCACAGAATTTTATGAGAAGATGAGCCGCAATTCTGCCAACATTCCCAAAGCCAGGAAGACCTTGAACAAAAACCGGATTTTCAAGAGTCGGAGTTGAAAGTTTACGCAAATACGGCTTATCCATCAGCAAACTATCCTTGCCATAGAAATATTAGTCGCCACTAAAATGCTTTTGCCGAAATGAAAAAGAAACTATTAATATTTGACAAATAAAGTAATAGCTTACATCAAAGAACAATTATAGGAAAAATTCAGCGGGGTGGGGTAGCCAGGATTAACCCGCTGGGCTCATAAGAGCGCTCATCGCTCCGAGACACCCAGAGATCACTAGTTCAAATCTAGTCCCCGCTACCAAAATCGCTCGATCTTATTATCGGCTAATCAAGCCCAAAGTATCTAAAGGGAACTGAGCCAGTTTGGGCTATTTGGCGCTGCAGTGACCTATAACTATGAACATGCGTGACTAGTAACCATGTACTTGCGTGACGGATAAGAAGAGCCCAAACTAATCCCTGTTTATGAAAAGCAACCCAAACTAGACGCTGATAGCTCCAAAAAATTTGTTTAGCAAGCCGTGCGTACGCCTATGACTCGGCTATGGATTTATTGGTCTGATGCTTAAATCGAAAGCTCCGCCGAGGATGCCAAGTATTGCTCCAATGAAGTAACCGCCCATGCCTACAAAGCTAACGGCTGAAAACACGATAATGACTGTAGCCCAAATCACGTGCTCTCGCGGCTGCACCCTCAACATAACAGCGCCAATCACCACATTACACCACAAATCAAGCCTGACAGCGAAATCCCAGCAAGAACACCATATGAGCTGCCATAGCTGCCCATGAACTTGTGGTAGCCATCCATCATTCCACGCATGAAACCGCCAAATCCACCAAAGTTTGGGGCGCCTGAACCGAACCAGACCAAATTCACTATGCTAGCTATCAGTATAATTAAGCCTCCAATCAGCGACAGAACATATGAAATGTTTGTCCTTGATTTGTAGCCATAAAATTTCACCTAAACTAGAAATCTTCTTGGGTCAGTATCGATATCCACAATCGTTGGCTTAATAGTTGAAAGCGCTTTATCAACGGCTGCTTCAAGCTCGCTTGGCTCAGTCACCTTAATGCCTAAGCCACCAGAATGCTCGGCAAAATCAGCAAAACTGAAGTCGTACAGGTCGGTTTGCCAGCCTTCGTAACCCTCAACCTTCTGCTCCTGCATAATCATTCCCAACCGCTTATTGTTCATGACAAAAACTTTAACCGGCAATTTGTACTTCAAAGCTGTTAAAAAGTCGCTCATAACCATTGTTAAGCCGCCATCACCAGTCAAACAAACAATCTGCCTATTGGGATAAGCCAACGCTGCAGCCATGGCGCCTGGCAAACCAAACCCCATTGTAGCCAAAGTACCGCTCATCACCATCTTCTGTGACTTGCGCATCATAAAGTTCCTGCCGAACCACCAGCAGTTTTCACCCACATCCAAAGAAATCACTGCGTCATCAGCGATTTTATCGTTTAAAACTTTGATTATGTATTGAGGTCTAATCGGCTTCATATT
>JBEKHJ010000070.1:0-9120 GCA_050012335.1 Bathyarchaeia archaeon | reverse complement strand
CGTACGATAAGCGCCAAACAGCGTTAAAATGGATTTTAGTCACATGCTTTGGCTACTTAGGCTTCAAAAACTCTAAATTCGGCACCGTTGACGGCCACATTGGCGTGTGCGCTTTTGGCAGGGAAGCGTTTCTTAAGGCAGCGCATATTGCTGAGGATCAAGGGTTTGAGGTTGTTCACGGTATTGTTGATTCGCTATGGCTCAAAAAGAAAGACGCAACCTTAGAAGAGTACAATGATTTATGTCGCGTAATTACTAAGGAAATAGGTGTTCCCATCAACTTTGAGGGTCGCTACAAATGGGTAGCTTTTCTGCCTTCCAAACTGCATCCGCGAGTCAGTGTTTTAAACCGTTATTTCGGAGTCATGGAGAACGGTAAGGTTAAGATTAGGGGCTTAGAAGTGCGGCGTAGGGATACTCCAGGATTCATTTTTGATGCCCAAACCGAAATGATCAACGTATTAGCCTCAGCGAATAATTCAGTGGAACTTCACCAGAAAATTCCTGAGGCATTAGAAGTTTTGAAAGCTTACAGGCAACGGTTGCTTAACGGCGAAGTTCCTGTGTCTGACTTGATAGTTACGAAGCATCTGTCTAAGCAGCCGAAGAACTATAAGCAGCATGTTAGCCAAGTCATCGTAGCTCAGCAATTAATTAAGCATGGCGTGGAAGTTCATGCGGGCAACAACGTGAAATTCCTTTTCACTAACTCTGAAGATAAGCGGTACGAGCGCAGGGTAAAAGCTATGCAGCTTATTGAGAAAGGCGTAAACCCCGACGCGAAAAAGTACCTGCTTTTACTTTATGCTTCAACAGCTAACCTGTTAAGCTTCTCAGGCTACACCACAAAAAAAGTATACGATGCCGTCAAGGGGCAGCACCAAAAAACCCTGCTATAACTCAAAAACAGTTTTCTTGCGGCAACCTCCTTAAGGCAAATCAACAATTATTTAGCTTTGCACCAAATTGACTTCATTTTTTCAGGAGAGCAGCACTCAGGCTGTCCTGTTCTGCGAGGTTCAGACGTGATTACCTTACGAAACTCTTCTAGAAATTCCTCTCGTTTGCCTGGAATTATAAGGTAACCTTCAGAAGTTTTCTTAAGAGTTGCAGTGTCTCCGATCTCTTTTCTTATTTCTGCGGGAATGTAAAGTCTGCCTTTTGAGTCTATTTTGAGGTTGATCTGCTCCACTTCCCACTACTACTGAGTGGGACAAACACAAATTATTAAAACTTACTAAAACCACAACAAAAAATAACAACATCCAACACTGCAACACAAGTATGGTTTAGCTAAGGTTTTTATGATGCAACAGAAATTATCTTCCCTGCAACACTTCGGGGCTGTCGGCTAGCTTGGTCTAGGCTTGTAGACTTGGGCTCTATAGACTCCGGTTCAAATCCGGGCAGCCCCACCACCGTAATCTTATTTTCGGTAGAATCAAACTTTTTAAGCTCTTAAGCTATTTTGCTAACATGAACCGCAGTCTGTCTTGGGAAAGAAAAGTCCTTTCAAACGGGTTAACAGTATTGTTGTATCCACGTTTGTCGGGAATGACGACTCAATTGTCTGTTGCGATTAAATACGGATCAAATGATGATCTCCCTGAAAAATCGGGCAATGCTCATTTTCTTGAGCATATGTTAGTAGGTGGCTCCCCAAAAAGAATAAAGCTCCATCATGAAATAGAAAAATTAGGTGGATGCTCACATTTTGAGACCTATGATGAATTCACCTTCAGTTCGATGGATACCCTTTCTGGAAAAATTGCTGAAGCTTCAAAGGCTCTTTCAGGGCTTCTTTTTGATTCTACGTTTGAAAAAGACAAACTTGAGCTGGAACGTAAGGTAATACTAAATGAGATCGCTGAAGCTCATGATAATCCTCAAGACCTAATTAGAGAAACACTGATCAAATGCCTTTTCAAACACCACCCACTAAGAAACCCAGTTCTAGGTTTAAAAAAGACAATAAATCAGTTCACAATCGACAGCATAAAGAAAGCTCATCAAAATTATTATGTTCCACAAAACATGATACTGATACTGACTGGAAATTTTTCAAATAAAGAGACAGAAACCGTTCTCCAAGACTTTCAAGATAGAGAAAACAATGGCTCAATCTCAAGAAGAAACCGCAAGCTTGAAGACAGCAAACCCAAAAAAGAGGTAATAATCAAAAGATCCGGCTTAACTCAAGCCTACCTAAGTTTTGGTCTTAGAACAGCTCCAGCCAGAGATATTGATACGCCATCGCTAGACCTAATTGAATCGATTTTGGGAATAGGAGAAAGCTCTAGGTTATTTGTGGAATTACGCGAGAAAAGAGCACTCACATATGACTTTGAAGCAACCAATGTATCCGGATTGGATTATGGCTATTTCTCTGTCAGCTGTCCAGTTGGAATCAAGTCACTCAATCTTACTCAAACACTAATTCATGATGAGTTACAAAAAATCAAAAACTACCTAGTAACAAAAAACGAATTAGACAAAAGCAAGAACTTGCTACTTGGAGACATTTTCAGGTCAATCGACAGCTCACAGGCATTACCAAGAATTCTGACCGAAATGGAAATCCAATTTGAGAACAAAAATGCCCTAATCAATTACACCAACAAAATACTCTCACTAACTGAACAAAACATCTCCGATACAGCAAACAAGTACTTCCAAGAAGAAAACTACTCAACTGCAATTCTAACACCCAAGAAATAACACATAAAGAAAACAGATGCCAAACCCGAAAACATTCCAAGGAATCCCCCATGGTAGGTGTCCGTGAAATGAAAAGCGAGGTTCTGACTTAGGAACAGTTTATTGCTGCGTGTTGAACATGGGACTAGAAATTATCATGTCCGCTGTTGCTCTGTTACACGCAGTTGGAATATTGTACAATACTGCCATTCTAAGAACAGCTTTAACATCAACATCATGAGGCTGAGACTCCAAAGGATCCCAAAAGAATATCAGAATATCCAGTTTCTTATTGGCAATCAAAGCTCCAAGCTCCATATCTCCACCATAAGGTCCGCTCTTTAGCAGATTTATCGGCAATCCGGTTTTCTCAATTATCTGCTCACCAGTGGTTCCTGTTGCGTACAGGTAAAATTGAGATAAGGTTCCTTTGTTGAAATCACACCACTCAACTATATCCTTTTTCTTGTTATCATGCGCTACAAGTGCAATAGTTTTCATATCGTTCCATTCCAATTTGTATTAAGTCTAAATGGCTCATCAAATAAAAACATACAGCAGATTTGTCATGTTATTTGTTGAAGCCCTGTTATTTTTGTAAAGTGAAGAACAGACAGCTTGAGATGCTTTTAGATGTTAAATCTCGCAAAGCCAGCCAACACCCAGTACATAGTCTGAGAGAACGCAGAGCTGTTTCCGTTCAAGGTCAGGGTTGCTTCGCTGGTTAGGAGCTGAAAGGGTGACTGAGAAATCAGGGTTGAAAGACTGGTTTCTGGGTTTGCTGCTGGCCTCTGACTGGGTCTTTTGCGAGGAAGAGGATGATGAGGGCTCCTGCAAATGCTAAGGCACCGACCGTTAAGCCTAGCATTTGGAAACCTATCGTTGGGTTGACGTAGAGGTTGAGTACTGCTCCTGCAACGGTGAAGCCGATGGCTGTGCCTACGCCGCTGAACGCTGAGGATAGAGACATCGCTGTGCCTCTGAACTGGGGAACTTGTTCAAGCATCAGGTTGGAAGCGGCAGCCATCGTGATGCCGACAAATATTGAGGCTGTATAGTATAAGGCTAGAAAAATGCTTAAATCTGGCATGGAGTAGGCAAGTAACATAGATAAGCCTGCCGAGAAAGTGGTTACCGCTGTCAGACGTTTTCTTCCGACGCGGTTAACTAGATGACCGCCGATTATGGCCCCCACAGTAATGAGCGCTGTGCCTACAAGCGGACCGATCAATGATGCGAAACCTGGTGATACCGAGAATACTTGCCTAAGATAAGTTACCCCGAAAAGTGCGCCCCCCATCCAAAAAGCATTGCCAAGAAAGGCGCTGGCTAAGCAAGCGACGGCTGATTTGTTTGTGAGGACCTGCTTGAAGCCTCTCATGAAAGGTTCCTTCTTGGTATCCAACTGTGGTTCAGGCAGATTAAATGGAAAGACTACGAACACAAGAACCAGGCTAACAACTGCTGCTGGTAGCATAAACCATATGAGGGAAGAGCGCCAACCGCCTATGCCTGTCATAAAGCCAACTATGGGACTTCCAACTGCAAGCGCAAGTGTTCCAGCCGCTGAGACCCAGCCGATTACTTTGGCCTTTTTGTCTAATGGGAAAGAGTTTCCGATAAACGTTTGAGTTGTAACGATTATCAAGACTGATCCAATTCCGTTTAGAGGAACAATAAGCTCAGCTAGCGGAAAGTTAGGAGCCAAAAAAAGCCCTATGGCACAGAACGCAATAAACAGTACGCCTACCATTACCAGCGGTTTATATCTGAATCTAGCGCCAAAGGCACCCAGCAAAAGCGCCGTGGCTACGGATGATATAGCGATAATTGAATCAAGTTGAGCTATTGTTCCAGTTTGAATGCTGAATGTTGCCGCTATGTCCATAACATTGATGGGAATCACAATGTCTATGACGGCAGATACGAAAACAGCAACAAGCAGCGCGACAACGAGTATCATTTTCGGGGAAGGTCGTTCAACAGCCGGTGCCGCTGCAGTCATGTTTCGTTCCATATTAAATCATCTAGTATATAGCATTTTTCAAGCGGCAGAAATTGCAGAGTGCACATCTCGAGTTGATTCATACAGCCACATACAGTTTCGGTCTTTCGAGAAAAACGCAATATTTTAGAAAGGCTTGAACGATTTTTTCAGGGCTAGTCTTCCAGCTTCTCGCCAGTCAAAGTCAGCTCGTTTTCAAGGTATTTCTGGTTGAATAATCTGCGTATCCGCAAGACCTTATCGATGCCTTTCGCAGTTTCTTTTTCGGAGATGCGTATTTCTCCGTCGAACAAGCCCAATATCGCCTGCACTTCCTCCTGCGAGTGCATGTGCGGGTTTATCACGGCTAAAACTGTGAAGCCATGCGACTTCAAGTTCGGCAGAAGCGCGCTCAGCCACTTCCTCGTTATCACGGCGTGGTGCTGCAGTAGAACGTCCGAGACGATTTCTATACATATTCTTTTAGGACTAGCGGCTGAGGGCTTCATCATGCGGAAAGCTTTCGCCATGGCAATGTCGATTTCGGTTAGGTTTTCTGTGCCGTTCAGCTTGAAAACGTTCGGCAGACTCTGAACCATGGCGTCAGCTTGAATATTGCAGACAAAAAGATAAAAGTTCGGTTGCTCTTCAGCCAGAGATTTCGTGCTTCCAGCTTCAGTGGTGACGTAGAAGGTTATTTCGCCTGCGTTGGCTCCTGCTTCAAGAAACCTTTTGACAATTAGTGCTCTCTCATCTATTGAAGGCGCCGCCAGCATAATTGCGTAGTTTGCGGGGATGCCTCCTAAGAGAAGACGGTCAAGTTCAGCAGAGCCTGTTGTTACGCGACCAGGCAAAACCTCAAAAGCGGGCTCCGAAGGTTTCACAGTTATGGTGATTGGTCTGGGCGCGGCTGTTTTGGTTTGCCCCAAGTCATCGATGTAAACAGCTTCGGGATTGAGTTCATATGTGCCTGTCTTAGTCGCCTTCAGAGTCAGCTTGATGGTTCTAACGGTTAGAGGATTAAGCTTATTCTCTTTCAACTGAATCGAAGAGCCGTCTCTGAGAATTTCTGGCTGAGAAGCGGTAACTTGGAATTCCTTGGGCAACATATCCTGAATTCCGGTGATTGAGGCGTTGCTTCTTGACACGTTAACTAAATCTAGCCGAACTTCGAAGGGTTGTCCCACTGTGATTCTTATGTTGGCCATTAAACTCGTTTGCACGTTTGCGTGTTCAAATCGTTTCTGGGCATCTGCAAGGATTTTGGATGTCTCTTCTTCCGTTGCCGCTGCTTCCTCCACTAGTCCCTGTTTGGAGAGAGCCCAAGCATACGCGCGTTTTACTTCTGCCTGAATAAAGGGGCTCAATTTTCCGCTTGACCCCTGCCAAGTCTTCGCAAATTCATATTGTTCCTTGAAATGTCGCATGGACTCTTGCCAGTTTTTTTTGCTTGCGAAGTAAAAGCCCTTGACCATCGAAAGCTGTGCAAACCCACTTTGAAGTGATTTAGGTGGAAGTGTCATGAGTTTCTCAAAATATTTTTCAGCCGACTCTGGGTCTTCTTTCTTCACGTATTCTATTACTAGGCGCCCGTAGACCATTCCTCGGACCGAGGCTGAATCAGTTTTCTCCGCATATTCAAGGGCCTTCAAACTCTTTGATAATGCTTGCTCAAGATTGCCTTGATTATCGAGCGAAATAGCCCAACGCCAATATATATGCGCCAGACTGTGAAAGTCCCCAAGCTTCATCTTTTTTTCAATTTCAATAGCCCTTTCCAGAATTTCTTGCGATTCCGAAAAGAGACCACATAGAGCAAGGGCAAAGCCTACCATGACATATGTTGACATTTGCTGGCGCAAATCGCCAATCTCACTAAAAAACGCAACGGCAAGCAATTCATTAGCCAATCCTTTTTCCAACTCTCCTTGTAGAGCGTATGTAAATCCTACATCGGCGAGTTTCTGAGCCACATCGGGAAGTGAGTACTCTTCCTCAAAAATCCGGAGAGCCTTTTCATTGCTTTCATGGGAGGGAACCCCAACTTGACCTCTTGAGCCGTAAAGCGCTGCTTTCTGAGAGTAAATGCGTCCGGCTTCCAATCGGTCAAGCAGCATGTATTCTTCCGCTTTTTCTACTAATTCTATTCCGAGGTCAACGCTTCCTTGATGCCAAGCTGCATACGTGGCCTTCCTGAGTGCTCGCAATTTCACAACACCACTCGAAACATTGCTTAGCTGTTGGAACGTGTTCATAGCGTCCATGAACATGTTGCTGGCGGTGTACGCGTCGCCAAGCCCCTCCAGAGCGATTGTCCGTTCTTGGATGCGTTTGGGGTCTTCTCCTACGGTTTGTAGCGCGTATGTGAAATGGTTGATGGCTTGTGAGTTGCTAAACTTCTCCAACGCATCCTTGCCCGCTTCCAAAGCATAATTCAGCGCTTTTTCACTATTTCCCGCTTGGGCATAGTGGTATGCCAAATCTGCAAACGGCAGCTTTCCGTCCTTGCTTGCTTTTTCCATTCGTTCTGCGATTCGGGCATGGTATCCTCGTTTAAGGGGAAGCGGAATCTCTTCGTACAGTGCTTCCCGCGATTTTGCGTGGTCAAACCTGTAAAAGTTGCCTTCGACGCAGACGAGGGAAGTTGACTGGGCAACGATGTTTAGTGTTTCAAGGATTTCCAGGCTGTCTTGCCCGAGCACAGCGCTGAGAAGTTCCACATCGAATTTTTCGCCAATCACCGAAGCCGCATCCAGTACCCTTCTCTGATTGTACTTCAGTATCGCCAATCTGCGCAGGATTATATCCTTGATTTTTGAGGGGATACCCAATTCGTCGACTGCAAGCCGCCACTGGTTGTTCTCTTGGAATAGGCTTTTGCGTTCAGCAAGCATTCTGAGTGATTCAACGACAAAAAGAGCGTTGCCTTGGCTTTCTTTGGATAGTTTGTCAGCAAGCGCCAAGTTCACGGAGCCGCCGACCATGCTTTCAGCAATTTTTAAGACGTCGGTTGGAATAAGGTTTACTAGTTTAATTTCTGTGAATAGGTCTTCCCGCCTCATCATGCGCAAGGCTTCAGCAAGCGGATGCGGGTGCCCTTCGGCGTCTGCGGTGAGTTCTTCGCTTCTGAAGGTTGCTAGGACAAGAATTTTCTCTGAACTTATGGCGCGCGCGATATAGTGAAGCAGCGCCAGAGAAGCTGAATCAGCCCAGTGGATGTCCTCGATGAACAGGATTATGGGTTCCTGAGCGGATATCACGTGGAGGGTTTTGGCGACTCCCGCGAAAACTTGGTCCTTCCAAACCTGTGGAGAAATGACTTGCGGCTTGCCGGGTTTTTCAGCTGCTTTTGGTCCAGTGAGCCACGCGGTTACTCCGCGTTCCTCGCTCACTATTTGGGCGGCTCCTGAAAGGCTCAATGGTGCTCCAGGCTTCTGCAAGCTCGCGGGTTCTTCTTGCTCGAATGAGGCGAAGTAGGTGTTGAAGGCTTCTACAAACGGGAAGTACGGAGCTGCGGCATCGCTCAGGCACCAACCAGCCATCACTCCAACGCCCTTCTGCTTTGCTAGGTTTAGAAATTCATGTGCCAGCCTTGTTTTTCCGCTGCCTGCTTCGCCTGACACAAAAACGGTGGTTCCCTTTCCGTCGAAAGCCGAATCCAGATAGTGCATCAGCTCTTCAAGTTCGCGTTCTCTGCCAACCAGAACTGGCTCAGCCATAATTGCGGCTTTCAACCTTGGCACCATCGGGATGCGTTCCAACGGAGAAACGCTGTTGTTCTCCACTGCCTTTTCATATACAGGATTAGCGTTGAAAAGGTTTTTGATTGAATGGTTTCCGACATCAAAACAACGGCTATAGTAAGTTAACTTGGGAGCGTTTTGACTTATTCTTTACAGTTCACACGAGCAAGCCATTTCTAACCGACACCCAGCCACGCTCCACAGGGCTTCTAAAAATAGAAACTGCATGGAGAAACGCCCTTTTTTGGGTGACTAGCCTATATAGTCAACACTGCATTAATTTATGATTGTCGGGATTATTCAAGAAAGAGTAGAACCTGCGCCGAGAAGAACTTACTTTTTCAAGACAATTTCTGGCAAACAACATTAGAAGGAGAAAATTTGAACCAAAAAAAGTCAACGATAATGGAGTACCTCGCGTTTCTTTCCGTAAAACAAGGTATCTACCTTGCAGAACTTTACCAAGCCATGGTTGTAGCCAGAGAAAAAGGAAAAACCACATGTCAAAATCTAATAGTTAAATACCGTTGCAGCCTAAAAGACGAAGCCATCTTTCTAATTACCAAAGACACCAGCGTAATAGCGCAGTTTCGAGTCGCTGAAGAACTTCTCCTGAGAAAAAACATCTGCTTCGAAAACTGGATGGACACCGACAAAATACGCAAACAAATGTACAGACAAAATACATCACCTAAA
>JBEKHJ010000069.1:0-9131 GCA_050012335.1 Bathyarchaeia archaeon | reverse complement strand
ATTTCATCGTCCGTTATTTCTTCTACGCCTTTGAGGTGTTCAATAAGTTTAACCGCGTCTTCTTCACCTAACGCCAAAGCCACTTTCATTAAGGTTGCATCATCAATAGTCGATAACATAGTCTAATATTCCTTTAACACATAATATTGAAACTAGCTGTAATAAAACTCTTCTTACGTGTTTTAAGGAAATTCAACATCACTTTTGATTTCTTTTCCTCTTTCTCTTGGAACAATCTTTATTTTTGCTGTTTGAAATTTTTAAGTTGCGACTTTTGGTTTGGTGAAAGTTGCGACTTTCAGGCTTGGCTTTTTGTGTTTTGGGTTGCTTTTTTGGTTCAGGGTTTGAATCTTTTTGCGGGATGCGACTTTTGGGTTTGCGGCTTGGCTGGTGGGAAAAGAAATTTGGTTATAAACCTTTTTTTGGTAATTCTACAGTTAACTTGTGGGACAGAGTTTTATTATCTGCCAAATAGAATAAAAAAACTTACGAACAATCATTTAATGTTTTGATTATTACTTGGTTCATTTTAACGAAATTGCAACAGAACATCTAGCGACCTATCATTTGATTCTCAAGCAATAAACGCCCTAGGTGCAGGGCTATTGCTTTAGCAAGAAGTGGTGGTACGGCATCAGCAATTTGCTGATATTGCTGACTAATGCTTCCTGAAAAGCGGTAAGTATCCGGAAAGCTTTGAATGCGAGCAGCTTCTCTAACAGAAATCAGGCGATTTTGTAGTGGGTGGATCAAAACAGCCTTTCTGACGTGAGTGATAGTAACCGAAGAGTCTTCCCATTTTAATCTTCTGTAAATATTTGAATGCATATTTTTCAAAGTATTTTCCGAAAATTTTTTTTGACGTACACCGATTGAGTAACATGCCATCATTAGTGCTTCAGGAATTTTGCCTTCAATCCATGCTTTTCTTAGGTTATACCCTTGTGGTATACAAGCAAACTTTTCAGCCATCACGGGATGAACGATATGAGTAGTATGGTCATAGACTAAGTCAGAATTTTGTCTCATCAATTTTTGATATTCACTTGGTCTTCCTTTTAGATACTCGATTGGGTTTGAGGAGGGCGGAGCATTGGATAGTTCAGGTAAATCGCGGATTGCATCCTTGACAGTTACCTTCTTAAATGTTTCAGGATTAAAAGGCAAAATTTTCTCTGGATCCCCATTATAATCCTTTACTCCAGCAATAAAAATTCTAGTTCTATTTTGCGGAACACCAAAACGATTTGCATGAAGTTTCCGAAAGGTGGTTGAGTAATACTTACCAATCCTGTCAATAAATTTAGCAAAAACTTCGTCATATTTCTTGACGCCCATCACATTTTCAACAATAACAGCCTTTGGTTTAGGTTCCAAACCTTCTATTATCTCCCAATACCTTAGCCAATCTGGATGATCAAAGTCTTCATTTTCTTCCTTGATCTTAACCCAGCTTGTGTTACCCTTATTTGAAAAGGTAAAAGGTTTGCACGGGGGTCCGCCCACAACCGCTTGTATGGAAGAATAACCATTTTCTTTTGCCTTTTTTAAAAGATCTCCAGACGTGATAGCCTGAACTTTCTGAACAAGAACGTCAGCGCCGATATTTTTTTTGTAAGTTTGAGCAACGACGGAGTTTGCTTCGACAGCGACTACTGGTTGAAAAAACCCGCTCATTTTAAAGCCCAAACTTAATCCGCCTGCTCCACAGAATAAATCAGCAAAAGACAATTTTTTGCCAAAGGAACTTTCTTTTTCGCTCGTGTTGCTATTCACCCCATAATACTTCCCGCCCGTAATTACAAAGTGATACCACAGGGCAGATTGAGCATCTTGGATTTTTTGGAGTACAAACAATGGAGGCCAAATCAAGAAGTGCTAAATTAAAACTCCTCGCGTCATCATCAGGTATTAATTTAGCTACCATCTGCCAAATAACAGGGTCATTTCGAGCACGTCTCCTTTTTGACTTTTGAGAAAATGCTCTAGCTATTATTCGTATGATATTCGTGTCCAAAATTGGCACATTTTGGTTAAATGCAAAGCAAAGTATTGCATTTGCAATATAGTTGCCTACGCCAGGCAATTCTAATAATTCTTTTTTTGAATTTGGCAGTTGACCATCAAACTTGCTAACAATAGTTTCGGCTGATCGCTTAAGCTGTTCTGCTCTAAGCCTATACAGACCTAAAGGTCGCAGGTTTTCCTCTAGTTCTTTGGGGGATGCTCTAGCGAGGCTATTGAATTCAGGATACCTTCTTACAAAAGGCTCAAAAATTGTTAATACTTTTTCGGCATTAGTCTTCCTTAACATTATTTCGGCTATGAAAATTTTATATGGCTCTTTTGTCTTCCTCCACGGGTAATTTTTGTGATTTTTTTTGAACCAAGCAATTAGATAAACAGAAAATTGGGCTCGACGCTCAATTACAGTTCGTTCGCTTGCCATCAATTCATAGTCACTTTCTTCTGGCTAACTAACATTTTACGCTTATAGCTAGTTAATGCTGAATCGTCTTTAGAGTAAGCTGAAGAGAGCAGGGCAGTCGCACTACCTTTTTTCGTCAGGCACAATTAATTTTAGTACTGTAGGGTAGTCGCTTAAAACTCTTTTCGCATTATTCAAGGTATTTTTCTCAGTCCGGAAAGCGTCCATACTGAAAATGGTTTGAAGAAATAGCTAGTTTTATGCCTATTTATGCTTGACCATTTTAATTCCAATGCCAATATATTGTAAATATTTTTTCAAGCAATGCTTTTATCTAAGTATAAACACATATAATTCAAATATATTCGGGATATATTTGGGGTATATTTGGGGGAACGAAAAAATGCCTAAAATAATTATCAGTGTGCCTCTCGATTTGGATCAACGAATAAGAGCAAAAGTTCAAGCAGGTCTTTATCAATCTTTTGAGCATTTTGTTGCGGTGTCTCTTGAAAATCAGCTCTTGGCTGAAGAAAATGAGGAGACAAGGTGGCCAAACATTTTACAAAAAGAGAAACCTCTCGATGCCTCAGTCTCAAAACCGCTACCAGCATCCTTTAAGAATACATTTCTTGAGAAATCAAAATGGCCGCTTCAAGCTATTGTAGCACCGACCAATGTAACACCAAAAATACTAAGCCCTCCAGAAGATTCAGCTCTAATGGGAGGTCTTCTTTGGGGACAATTCTACAGGTTCTTACCATTAAAACCTGCCCTCAGAATTCTCGCTTTCCAAAGTCAAGAAAGTCTGCCAACATTTGCAACATTCAAAGAAGTTGCAAGCGGTGTAGCTCAGACACTAGGCACTATTCTTTTAAAAGAGGATAAGAGGTTAGGACGTAAAGCCGGAGAGAAATACGCGACAAGCTTTCCTGAAGCTACAGAGAAAAGCCAGAAAAGATATGCGAATCAATTCCTCGGATATGTACGAACAAATGATAGTAAACTTGACGGCATGTTACCAAATTTAAAACTCATTAATATTATTAATGATTCGGGCGTCCTCAAAGTCGGACTAACACAACAAGGCATAGAATTTGCAAGGTTATCCAATCCTGTTCTGGATCAGGAAATGAAAAGTTCTCCATTATCAGAAGAAGAAGCTATGTTTCTGATAAAACACATAGTCAAGAACCTGCAAGACGAAGCACTCCACATGAAGGTAATGTTGCGACAATTAAATGAAGGGGTATCTTCTAGAAGCCAACTTAATGCTAAAATGGCCCTTTTCTATTCAAAATACGAAGAAAAAGATGAGAAGTGGAGCGAAGCTTGCATAAATACAATGCGCGCGGGACTTCTTAGCCGTATTGTTGAGCTCGGCTTAGTAAAGAAAACTAAAGCGGGGCTTGAAGTGAAGTACGGGCTAACCGACCGCGGTAAAAATGTCCTCAGCATAGAGCTTTCGGAGGTAAATCAATGAGCGAAGATATTTTATATTCTCCTTCTGTTAATTGGTCAAGTTTTCTCAGTCAAGTCAAGCGAGACTATGAAACGCCGCCAGCGCTCGGTATTCCTCACGGACTTCAAAAGGACGCCATTCAAAATGGGTGGGGGGCAAGAATATCTGATCACGGTCAGGGTTGGTCGTTCGAGTTCAGGCTCATCAAGAAGTCAGATGGAGAACTTTTGTTAACAATGACTGATCACGGCACGACCGGATTAGTGGGCAAAATATTCGATTACACAGCAGGTCAAATGCCAACTAATATACCGGATTCAGAAAAGTTGGCACGTTTTGAGTGCATGTTTGATTCTGGAGGCGGAATGGGACCGGGATTATTTGGGCGAGGAAAACTATTGTTCAATTTGGCCTCGGTCCAGAATCTAATCTTCTACGATACTCTCACTGTCGACAACCAATACAGATTCGGAAGACGACGCATTATAGGCCGCAATTATGAGCAGTTCAAAAAAGTAAAAGAAAACGATTGTGCAAAAGAGGGGTTGAGGCGGTATACAGACGACACCATTCAACCGCTTGACCAACCAGGCACAAGAATCACTATAGTTAACCCTATTCAAGAAGTAGTCGACGCGATTCATAATGGCACTTTCACGCAAGCTATAGAGGAAACATGGTGGGAAATAATTAAGAAATATAATGCAAGGATTGTTGTAGCGGATGAAAACGGAAAAACACAAGTTGCCACAATCCCTCGAGAGTTTGGTTCTTTACCACTTTACAATGAGAATGGCTGGAAGGTTTATTACAGACAAAATTTAGAAGTCCAAATTGGCGAGCAGAGTTATAAAATAAAACATCTTCATCTACTTTTACCACCAGTAAATCATTCACTTCGGCCTGAGTTAACTGGAATCAGTATCAACAGGCGAGGAATGAAGGTGGGTACACTCCAACTTGGGGGAATACCTGATCAAATAAGCGATAGATTCTTTGGTTATGTGCAGTTAAATCCAGATTTTGAGGATCTCATAGCTCAGACAGAAAACACAACACATTATGGTTTTGCATCTCGACATAGTCCTGCGTATAGAGAATTAAAAAAGACAGTACAAGAACATCTAGACTTATTCATGCAGCAATTGGGATTTAGGGCCTCGCAAAGAGAGGAAAACGAACGCGCACAAAGAATTTTAAATGAAGCCAAGGCAGATCTGGACAATATACTAAACAACCTAGGGGTTCCAGGTTTCGGAACAGGTGCTGTTCCCAAAGCCGAAATCACAATCTCCGTTAAGGACCTTTCTTTCCCAAACAATTCCAACTATGTGGAATTAGATACTATTATCTCAGGATTTAAATACAGGCTGAAAAATCTTTCGAGAAAACCGAAGACTGTATGGATTGAAGTTTTTACTTACGAAAGCGATAAAGGAATCATTGAGAATCTTGCGCCAAAGACAAAAGTGATTTTGCAACAGCAAGGTCAATATGAAACTAATGCCCTCACGCTTAACCTGAGAAGAGAAAAATATCCTCGAGGTAAGAAAATCGCCTGCATAGCTCGCGTTTCTGATGAAAAAGACAAAAGATTGTGTGAAAAAACGTTTTATATCTATATAGATATGACCCCTGAATCGATTGAGGAGAAAGCCAAAATAATTTTTGTTTCTGCTGAGTGGCCAAGGAGCAACTCCCGCAGAGTAGACTATAATCAGAAGATTAATAATGTCTCATACGATGTTGAAAATCTTTCGCCGCTTATTATGAAAATAAAACTTAAAGTCGGAACAATTTGGGCTGATGAAAGAGAGCGAATAGAAACTATTTCGGAGAACGAAATGACTCTCTCCCCATTCGAAAAAAATCAATACATAGTCCCGGAAATCACGGTTCGCCAAGAAACGTATTCTGAGATTGGAAAAGGTAAGATATTTTTGCGCTGTCACGCAACAGCATCGGAAGAAACAGAAATTTGGGAAAAAGGAGAAAGATTAGCTGAAAACAATGTTGCTTTCTTTTTGAATATGGACCCTCGCTATGGATTTTTCGAAGACCCAGTATATGCGCCAGGTGGCCCCTCAAAGCCTATGTCTATTGCTGAACCAGTGGAAGCAGGGCTTCAAAGGTGGCAGATTAGCATCAACAGTACACATCCTGCATATCTTGACGTCTCAAGAAAAGATGAAATCGAGCAACGAAACTATCTATTCAAAGAAATGGCTCGCCAGACTATTTACGTACTTCTGCACAGAAATCAAACCGAAGTACTGAAGAAGTTAGCTGAGACGGCAAATATTGAAAATTTAAATGAAATGGAGCCTGATGATGTTTTGCGAGAATTAGCTTATCCTATTACAGATAAGATACTTTCAGAGTATTTTGGTGGTTAAACATGGGATTTGCAATCATAACTAAAAAGGACCCTCAAGGAAAAATCAAAATTATCAGATCTACTTCAGCCTTTTTGACACCTGAGTTACAGAATCAGGCAGAAGCTCTTGATAAGCGATTAAGAGAAAAAATTTCGGTCATTGAGAAAGAGTTAGTCGATTTGGAATTATTAGAAAAGAATATTCCAAAAGATGAATCAATAGGAAAAGGTGATGTTCTTCTATGGCACACATTAGGCAAAAAATTGCGTGCCCTCTGCGAGGAAGAGGGAATAGTAGGTAGGCGCGAAAGGCGCTGGCTCTGGGAAGCAATAGAAAATATCTACGCTACAAAAAGAATAAAACGAGCTGGAAGAGGACGAACGAGACAACATTTTGAATATTGTTATAGGTTATCGATAGTGCCCATCGAGTTTGCAGATCAAGTTAACTGGTCTGAATGGGTTTATTTTTACGATTCACGAACAGTACGAGATGAGCTGAGAATCGACGACTGGTTGTTGACGCTAGTAAAGGAGGGCCAAAAAATTACCCGAAAAATTTTCCGAAAGTTTGTTCAAAACTTAAACAAACGAGTGAAGAATCTTGATACGTCAGAATTAAACACGAAAGAGTTATTTCAAATCTATGACCAAACTTGGAATGAAACAAAAAATGATTAACTATCCTATTTTTTGAGCAAGCTCAGTTTTTATTCTCACAGATGAAAACCTAAATCATTGATAACCAAAGATCTAAATTGGCCTGAGTAGTTAGCGATTTTGGATTTTCGGGCAACGCATAATTAGTTTTGAGGGTCTTTTTTTTAGGTTTCATCATTGAAGCGGCAGGGAATACATTGTGAAGCCCATTGGCAAATTTTTCCATATCGACAATGCTACGACCAAAAACAATGAGCCCTTCTTTATTGTCAGTCTCTACGTTAAGCATGCCAACACCCGCTCCAGCAGCAACACCAACAATTATCGACGTAAGTTCCGGTCTCGGAAAGAAAACCACAAGTGGATGCCTCTCTCCACGAGGCGGTGGATGACCTCTGCAACTAGTTATTGGAAAGCAACCGAATGCATATAATGCAAATACGACATTTGCAATGCCCAAATCCAATCCTGCGAGGTATTTGAGTTCATTCCATTTAGGTTCATTGAATAGTTTTTCTGCCAACTCTTCAAATTCTTCGATAGTTGTCGTCATTGAGTCTATATAATTAACAGCTTTTTCTTCAATCTCACAAACTCGCTTAAAAGCATTCCAAC
Organism: Bathyarchaeia archaeon; assembly: GCA_050012335.1. Classification (GTDB taxonomy): domain Archaea; phylum Thermoproteota; class Bathyarchaeia; order Bathyarchaeales; family Bathycorpusculaceae; genus Bathycorpusculum. Next base: position 1,589 of record JBEKHJ010000069.1, on the reverse strand, counting down.
CGATTCCTCTCATGTATTCATAAAAATGGTTAGAAAATAACCCAGACTTCTCATGTATTATAGTCCATGGCACTGAGCTAATTCTATCAATTTCAACATTTATTCTTAGAGCAATAGGAAATTGAGGTATCATCAGTTATATTTCAATCATTTTCTGCTTATATTTTTGTTCTAAATAGATTTCTCTTTTATTGATTTGAATGATTTTTCAGTTTCGTGTTTTGCATGACCACTTGTTAGGGTTGTTTGCGCTTGTTTTTGTTTATTGTTATGGGGGTTTTGGCGGGGGCTGGCGTTTTTTTAGGGGTTGTTTGCCCAGCTCCACTCACTTTTGACTTTTTTTTCCCTCATGGAAGGAACAATCCTCATTTTTGCTTTGTCAAAAGTCTCGGCCAACTCTTTACCCTCAAAAAATCTGTCTAAAAATATTGCAAGCGCAGCACACTCTGAATGGGGTTGATTCCCAATAGAAACGTTAAAATCCGATACATCGCTTGAATAAAATTCGCCTGGAACCTTCTGGCTTCCAACAATAACTAAAACGTCTTTATTCAGCTTTTTAATTCTGCTTAGAACGTCGCTTGTTTGAATGTTCTCTCCATAAGCCGTTAAATGGGTGACAATGCCGTCTTTAGCCTTCCAGTCACGAACAGCCTTTTTCCATGAGGTTCCCATTTCAAAAGAGAATGTTCCACCCCAATTCTTGGTGACTTTCATTATGGTTTCTTCTATTTTGGGGTCTTCTACGTCTGAAAGTATGAAGCCTGAAGCGCATAGTGCCCTTGCAGTTAAAGCGACATGGGTAGTTAACCGCACGTCCCGCTGTGGTCTGTGCCCCCATCTTAAGACCACAATCTTGGGGAGGTCATTTGGTTTTTGGGTTGGTTGTGAATTTGCCATTTAACTCTTCCACTTTTCTTCTCACTTGCTCAGTTAACTCTGGCGTAGCCTCAAAGATCACTTGAATTGAATCATTGGTGAAATCTTCTTTTTTGACTTCTGTTTTTCCATGAACCCAGGAAATAAATGGCATGGCGCTGTTGGTTAGCGGAACTGAAAACTGCGCTTGAACATATTTTTCAAGGATTCTCAGTATTTCCTCTCTCAGCAGATCAAGGTTTGTTCTGCACTTTGCTGACAAGAGAATCGGAGTCTTAATTTTATCTTTGAGGGCTTCGAGTTTCTGATTTATTTCAGCTTCGTTAATTAAGTCAATCTTGTTTAGAGCGGTTATAGTCGGTATCCCTGATGCTCCAAGACGGTCGATTGTTTCATTACAAACATCGAGTTTCTTCTCAATTTTTTCCATTGGCTCGCTTAAGTCTAACATCAGTATTATTAGGTCTGAAAAAATGGTTTCTTCCAAAGTGGAATGAAATGCTTCAATCAAAGATAAAGGTAAACGGTCAATGAAGCCAACAGTGTCCGTTAAAAGAAACCTACGGTTCGAAAACTCTATCATCCGCGTAGTGGTTGAAAGAGTAGTGAATAATGCTTTGTCAACTTGAACGGTTTCTTCTGTTAAAGCATTAAACAAGGAGCTTTTCCCAGACTTCGTATATCCAGCAAGCGAAATAGTCAAGAAGCCA
>JBEKHJ010000068.1:0-9431 GCA_050012335.1 Bathyarchaeia archaeon | reverse complement strand
AGCTGCAACGGCAAGTGCAATCAGTGCGTTGGTCTTATCAAATCTGATGCTTCTTTATCCGGGCATGGGCTCTGGGTTCATAGGCATGGTTTTTGCCTCTGGCGTCACCACACCCCTTTACTATTACTCTCTCATACCCTTCTTCACTTTACTGTCTCTTATCGTTGTTAACTTCAAAGAATTGGTTGCCGCATTTGATTACAAAGAAATCTTTGCCAGCTTCACAGGCGCATCAAAACGGCAAGAAAAGTAATAGCTTGTTGCAAAATTATTTTAAGTGGTATTTTTTTGGCCTTTTAGGATTTGTGGGAGTTTTGAGCAGCCAAGACGGGTGTTCTTCAACTGGGAAAACGTTCCGTTTCAATATAGAATACACACTAAAATGTTAAATCCACGAAAAACAATACCTATGGATTGGGCTTGGCTGGCATCTAGAATAATAAGCATGGTGAGGAAATGGAAACATCAGCAAGTACTAAGGAGAAAAGTCAAGAATCCCTCTCTGGCAAGACAAAGGCAATTACCATTGGATTAGTTCTAGCTATCATTGGCTCCATAATATCTAGTTCTTACGCGAAAGACACAATAACAAATTATACAGGCTTCTTCATGCTACTTGCAGGAATAGCCACCTTCGTTTTGGGCATATTTGCAACAGCCACAGCAACCATAAAAACTCGTTTAAGCCAAGAAGCGCCAGGAAGTATTAAAGTTAACAAACCGAAGGTCCTTTTTCTTAGCATATGGACAATCGGCATCGGCATAGTTCTGGCTGTGACTGGCTCCATACTGGGCAGCGCCTATGCAAAAAACACAATAATAAACTGCGCAGGCTTCGGAATACTATTAACGGGAATATGCTTTTTTGTCCTCGGCATATTCGGAACAGCGTTAGCAACCCTGCAAACTCACTTAAATAAACCTGAAACACAATCAAGCGTTAAGGTCGATAAACCAAGGTTTCTATTTTACAGCATATTATTGATTGGCATCGGAATAATTCTAACTGTTGTCGGTTCCACAGTAGCTGGCTCTTACGAGAAAGAAACAATAATGAACTACACAGGCTTTGGAATGCTACTAACAGGAATAGCAATCTTCAGCCTAGGCATATCAGGAACGGCTGTAGCAATCCTAAAAAACCGCTTGTACCCAAACGGAAAAGGCGCAAGCGAAGGCAAACCAAGAGTTATATTGGGCAGCATATGGGCAATCGGCATTGGCTCAATGCTAATCATTAATGGTTCTATAATAGCTAGTTCCTACGCAAAAAGCACACTGATGAATTATGCTGGCTTTGGAATGCTACTAGCAGGCACAGGCGTTTTTGTTTATGGCATGTTCGAGACTGCTCGAATTTCTGCAATGGGTTACTTGAGTAGCAAACGGGCCAACACTCTTAACGGAAATGTTGGAAATTTGCCTTTTAAGAAAAAAGAAAAATTTTCAAAGCGCTCGAGAAACTTTTGGAACTATCTCGTAACCACGCGTGCCCTTCTTAACATTGGCGGCATAATGACAGCTATGGGTTTGCTTTTCTTTAGCCTCTGGCAACTTGACCTTATCGTCTCAGGTCCAGTTTGGTGGGAGTCTAGCCCCAAGGGCCAGGGATGGAGTTGGAACGGTCCTGGTGCTTACTCTAACGATTACTTCCAGTGTTTCCTTTGGAAAACCACGGTTGGACAGGCCTACGACACGTTGTTTATGTTGATTTTCATTTCGTTCATTGTGCTTTTTGCAAGCGTATTCTTCTGGCCAAGATGGCGAGTTAAAAATAATGATTCAAATTGAATAGACAAACCCTAGCCGAAGAGTGGAACTTGAACCCAACCGCAGTGGAGATATTACTCGCAACTTCTCAGTTTCATCCTAATTTGCTTTTTTACGACCACTACTGTAAGAGATGACTTTGATATTTCCAAAAACTAAAATTAAGTTTGACCGCCATTTTTAGAAGGGGCATTTTGCGTTAAAAAGGTAACAAGTTTCATTGTTCACGTTAGAGCAAAATCTACGATGAATCTCAAATAGGGGTTTTTCAGGCGATAGACGTTTGAAAGGAAACGTTGCGCGGAATAGAAAATCGAGGTTTCAAAGGCAGTGGCGTGTGTGCAAATACAGCATCCTTGCGAGATTTTGGCGAAATCTTTGACAGGAGAGGAATGTATTATTTCGTTCAGGCTTTGCTTTCTCAGGTCTCCCAGCGTCTTGTTGCTCCTTTGACACCAGAACGGTCTGATCTTTCCGTCCTCGGATACGTCCAAGAAAATGAAGGGTTGGGCACAAGAGTAGGTTAAGTTTGCCTGATTTCTTGCGTATTCGTATGAGTTAAGAATGGGGTATCCCTTTTCTTTGAGTTCAGCGACTTCAGAGAACATTTTTTTACGTTGGCTAGGCGCTAAACCGTACTCTTCGTTGCTTCCCGGAAATACTTCCATTGGGTCAAAAGCTAGTTTAAGCTGATGCTTTTTTGCCAATTCCCCCATTTTCCCAACTGCGTCTATATTGAGTCTGCTTAGCACGCAGTTTACTGCAACTCTCCCGCCTGCCAACTTGAGTTCTCGAATGCCTTCCATCGTTTTTCCAAAGTTTCCTGCAAAACCCCGAATTTCACTGTGATATTCGGAATCATAGTCGAGAGAAACCCAGGTTAAGTCAACGACCTTTGCGATTTCCTCAGCCTTCCCTTTGAGTAAAGTTCCATTCGTGATAATGCTCGTGTAAAATCCTAGGTGGTGAGCATGGCTCAAAATGTCAACAATGTCAGGCCGCAACAAGGGCTCCCCGCCCCATGCAACGTAAGCCACAAAATTCAATCGCTTTGCTTCGTCTAACATCCGGAAAATTTCACGAGCGGTCAACTCATTGGTGTTTGGTTTCTTCTTCCAAATGTTGCATATTCTGCATCTACAGTTGCACGCTGACGTCACGGAGTGAGTGAGGATGATTGGGCTATGTGTCCAAAACCTCGAAACTACGTACTTGCCACCGATGCTCAAAGATTTTAGCATTCTTCCGTTTTCCTTAGACCTGCCAAGTTAATTATTCAACTAAGTGATAAGCATATAAGACTAAGCACAAAACACACAATCAATCTGTTGACAGCTTGTGACAAAAAAACTTTCTAAAATGCTCGAAGGTATTTCGCGAGCATTAAATGCACTAGGTCCAAGAGGCGCTCATATCATGCTTTAGCAAATTTTTTGACTATTGGTGAATGTTGTTTCGGCACCATTTTAACTAATACCTGAATGTTGTTTCGGTGCCAATCAAACATTCAGCATAGTCATAACTATTGCAAAAGCAATAGTCACAAATCACAAATCTATCAGAAACAGAAAAAGCTTCAATCCTAATCCAAAACTCCTTCGATAACGACCACATCAGAAACCTGCAATGCAATTTTTAAAAGTATTTGAGTTTACGTTCAATGGTTAACTCTCTTTCCACGATTAAAGAGCCATAATCCAAACTATAACAAATTCACTTCGAAAGTGTGGTCATTGGTGCGAGGGGGGACTTAAACCGTAAATACGGATTCGCCTTGGCCAAATTAACTGACTTTATCCCAACCGCTGAGAGAATAAGTGCAATTAGTTGCTATAGGGAAAGCTTTTACCGCCGACCAGTCATGCATTATTTTTCCTCTTGCAAATTCGCTGCTTGTGATTAAATTAGTGGGCATTATAGATGAAATTTGGGTTTAACGGGAGATTATAGATATTAGTTTGGCTTGTCCTTTACTATGTGTTGGTTTACGATGAAGTTTAAGTTACAGATATTTACTCAAGATGACATCGAGGGCAATTATTTGGGCAGGCGCTATCGCTTTGCCGTGATTGACTTAGACAAGTCTAAGGGTTATCCGTCGAATTTTATCTGCATGTTGCCTTCTCAGATAAGCGTTGACCAGAAAAAGAACAGTGTTTTCGCAAAGCTTTTTGGAGAAAAATGTGAAGAGCAAGCTAAAATGCTGTTAACGCATGCTTTAGTGAATGAAAACAATTTGGAAGTTAAAACTGAAATTGAACGAAGACTAAAGCTGCTTGACCCGAAAACAGTTAATCAAATAAAATGTAGTTCATGCGGAAAACTCTTCCAGCCCCGGCGAATAAGAAGGTTCAAGCGAAATTATTGCCAAGACTGCATGAATAGAAGTTATGGCAACCGAGAATAAAAACTCGAATAATCGTTTTTTCTAATTCTTTAAAAATTAGGAAGCCAAGCGACTTTCATCGCTAGGATAAACCCCGGTATTTTTTAACATAGTGGTGCCGGGGGTGGGACTTGAACCCACGAAGGCCTGCGCCAGAGGATCTTAAGTCCTCCTCCATATCTTAGGCAATCAAATTATCTGGCCGCCTATTTAGACCTGGCTCGGATACCCCGGCACCGCAACGTAAGTGACAACAGGGTATTGTTTAAGTTTTTTGCATCCGCCTTGCTTGCTGTTTCTTTGTTTGAACCTTTTGTGCCAACATAACTGTATATTTATGGTGAGTGAAGTAATATTTGCCAGTTGAGGAACACGCTCTACGGTGGCATCTGTGCTGGTCTTTAAGTAACTGTCAAAGGGTTGTCTGAGATAACATCAAGGAGAACTTTTGGGCAAGTGCTAACGGTCAGTCTGAGGTTGCTGTGGGGTTTAGACCCAACTTGGCTTATTTTTTTCTACTTATAAATCACTCTTAACACAGGATTCGCTAATTTTTTGCTTGAAATTATGTTATGCTTATATGCGGGGATTGTTGTATTTTGTTTTTAAGGAGACTGAAAAAGGATGCCCGCTATAGAAGTTGGCAGGATATGCGTAAAACAAGTTGGTCGAGAGAACGGCAAAAAATGCGTCGTAATAGATGTAATGGATAAAAGTTTCGTTTTAGTAACAGGTCCAAAAAAAATTACAGGAATCAAGCGGAGACGAGTAAACATAAACCATATTATGCCTCTTCAAGACAAGATTGAAGTTAAACGAGGCGCATCAGACGAGGAAGTTGCCCAAGTCTTAGAGGCTAAAGGCAAATTGCAAGAAATGACCCAAACCGTAAAAACCGAGTAATTTTAAACTTTAATTACCTCAAACATCTTTTTCTTACAACAAGTTAGGAGAGAAAACACCTATATGCCTAGAACAATCCCTCCATGGGAAATCAAAAGTGAACTGTTGACGAAAGCAGAGGGCACAACCAACCCAAAATACGGGCACTTGCCCTCTGAAAGACCAGCCAAAGAATACATCCAATACGGCACAATAAACCTCGACAAACCAGCTGGTCCAACAAGCCACGAAGTTGCCGCATGGGTAAAAAAAATCATGCACCTGAACACCATCGGCCACGGCGGAACTCTAGAGGCTTAAGCAACAAGCCAGAGAAATCCCAAAGTGACCGGCATTTTACCCATCACCTTAGAGGATGCTACGAAAGTTGTTCAGGCGTTTCTCTACAGCGGCAAAGAATACGTTTGCGTAATGAAACTTCACGGAGATGTTAAAGAAGAACAAATTAAACCGGTTCTTAAGGAGTTTGAGGATGAGATTTATCAGCGTCCACCCTTGCGCTCTTCAGTTAAACGGCAGTTAAGGACTAGGCGCATTTACTACATGGACTACCTTGAATTAGATGGACGCAATGTTCTCTTCAAAGTTGGCTGCGAAGCCGGAACATATATACGCAAACTCTGCTTTGACATTGGCGAAATCTTAGGCGCCGGCGCTCACATGCAAGAGCTACGGAGAACTCGCTCAGGATCATTTACCGAAACTAGCGCTACAAAAGTTACCTTGCATGACGTGGCTTACTGGTTTGGTGAGTGGGAAGAGAAAAAGGATGAAGCAATCCTGCACAAGTTCATTGAGCCTATGGAGAATGCGTTGGTTTTGCTTCCGAAAATTGTTGTTCGTGACTCGGCTGTTGATGCATTGTGTCATGGTGCGAATTTGACGGCTCCGGGTGTGTTGTCGGTTGGGAGTGGAATTGAGAAAGGTTCGATTCTGGGTATTTTCACGTTGAAGGGCGAAGCGGTGGCGTTGGCGAAGGCGCTTGCCTCTACTGAGGAGATGTTAGATTTGAAGCATGGCACTGTTGCTGGTCTGCAGCGAGTGTTGATGCCGAGGGGCACTTACCCGAGGGTTTGGAAAACTGGTAGTGGCGCATGAACCAAGACAACCGTAGCACAGACCATTATTTTGTTTCTGCTCCCAAGTCTGAGGCGAAGTTCGGTTTAGTTCGAACCACTCTGTGCGGGAAAAGCTTCGAGTTTTTGACTGCTTCAAGCGTTTTTTCGAAGAGACGAGTTGATCCGGGCACTAGGCTGTTAATCGAGTCGATGGTTTTGCCGAAAACAGGCTATGTTCTTGATATTGGTTGTGGGTATGGTGCTGTTGGGATAGTTGCAACCTCTCTTAATCCGAAGCTAAACGTGGTCATGACGGATGTGAACATGAGGGCTGTGCGTTTGGCAAGGAAAAATGTTGAATTAAACAAAGTGGCTAATGCTGAAGTACGTTATGGTTACTTGTATGAGCCTGTGGAAGGTTTAGTGTTTAGTTGTGTTCTTTCGAATCCGCCTGTAAGTGCAGGTATGGAAACGGTGAAAGCCATGGTGAAAGAAGCGCCAAAAGTCATGGCGGATAAAGGCACTTTCCAAATGGTTATTCGATCTAAAATCGGCGCTAAAACGTTGCCTTCTGTTTTCAACGAAACCTTTGGGAACTGTACGGTTCTTGCAAGAGAAAGCGGGTACCGCGTGCTCATGGGGCAACTTGCTGTGTAGTTTTTATTGTGTTGCTGAAAGCTGCAGCTTGGTCCGCTAAATTGGCGCATTGGATATATATACGTTTTAACATTAAATAATTGCGTGCAAGAGGCTAAACTGAAGCGGTTATAGCGCCTAGAACTAAGCGAATGTTAAATGCTTCTCTCATCGTTTCGTTGCTAGCGGTCGCTTGCTTTCTTTTTTGGCAGATAAACAGTTGACGTTTGTCTGACAAGAACTTATATGGATTAAGCTTCTTGCATTTAACCAAATTGTCCATAAATCAGCGTTTAAAAGGTGACAGGTAATGTCTGATGGAAACAAGAGAGAGCGGATTACGATTCGGCTTACGAAAAGGTATCTTGATTTGTTAAACTTGTTAATTGAAAAAGGCGTTTACAACAGCCGTAACGAAGCCATCAGGGATGCGCTTAGGATTCTTTATGAGTATCATGGGTTGAAAGTTTCGCCGGAAAAAAAGCATGCCTTTAATCAGGCTAAAGCGGACGATGTTTCCAAAGAATAAGTTTGACTTTAAAATGCCTCGTGGCTAATGCTGATGCTTCAGATAAGTTTTGGCCCGCACTTTTATGAATCTAATTTTGCTTGCGCTTGGGGTTTTCCATTTAAGGGTTTGAGTATGTTTAGTATTGATATGCTTCTTGATGAGCGCGCGTATGATAAGTTGATCTATGTATGCGAAGTAAATGGTACCGAAGAACGATAGGGTAAGTTCAGAAAACAGGATAACTGGGTTGTATTCAATTCCTATGAAGTAGCCTCTCTGAAATACGTTAATTAACATCAAGACCTGAATGAATACTGCGCAGCATAGGCAGCTTAAGCCTAAGCCATGGAAAGTGGCAATGATTTTTCTGTTTAGTTTGATGTGGTTTGCCCCCACGGGTAGTAATCGCTTTGTGGGGTTTTATTGTTTATGAAAAATGGAGCATGATTGATGCTGTGGGGTGGTAATTATGATTTGTGAGCTACATCGCAGGGTTCCGAGTGCTTGTGGCTGTTTTTGGTTGGCTTTCGATTATTTTCCGTTTTTGATGCCATGAGCGCTGAAAATTGGAGGGAAAAGGTGGGTGTTGTTTCTTGCTTATTGGGTGGCTTTGTTGTTTCTTGTGTGCTTTCGTCTGCTCACTATGGCAACCATAGTTGTTGCAGCGACCACTACGATTACGACTAAGGCATACCATAGGGTTGTCACCTGAGGCTGTGTGGTTGTGCCCGCTGTGAACGATATTTCCACTTGGTGAGTGCTGAAGTGCGTTGTGTACCATACGTAGAAGTTATCGGCATCTTGGCTGTAGCCCTGGTTTGGAGCCTGCTGACCGTCTATGTACACGACTGGGCTTGTCCCGTAGGGTATAGCGGTTTTTGGAATAGTCATGTTGCCGAAGCCTACTGTTCCGCTTGTTCCAGTTATTGTGAAGGTTACCGTAGTTGTTGCGTTGGATTGGTATGGCGTGATTGTCATGTTGGAGATTTGTTGTGCAGTTACGTTTCCGCTGATTGCAATGGAGTATGCATTGTTATTTGTAGTGTCAATTGCGATTATCGAGGTGCTTGGAGTAGGTTCAGGCGTTGGAGTTGGAGTAGCTGTCGGTGTAGGTGCAGGCGTTGGAGTTGGAGTAGCTGTTGGATTGCTGTTGAAGTTAGCAGTTATTGTGCCTGGTCCGCTGATTGTTGCTGTTGTTGAGCTTGATGGTGGTGAGGCTATTGTTATGGACCCAGTTGTTGTCCATGAGATAAAGGCGTAGTTGGCATTTAAATTGGCTGATATTGTGAGGTTTCCGGCGGATATCCATGTGCTTGTGCCGCTAGGTGTTGTTGTTCCGCCTCCGATCGGGTTTGTGATGAATGTTATTTGATACTGAGTTGTCCAATTCGCAGTGGCTGTTTTGGCGCTATTCATGAGGATCGGGTTTGAAGTTGAACTTGAGCCTGAGGCATCTCCTGCCCAGCCTGCGAAGACGTATTGTGTGCCCGTTGTATCTGAGAGTGTGAGCGGACTGATTGTGGCTTGTACGGTTGTGCCAGCTGAATACCATCCTTGACCGTTAGCGGTTCCGTGACCATTGTTGTTAACGGTTAAGTAATACTGTTCTTGCCAGTTGAAAGTTATAGAGTGCGCGGCGTTTACGTTTGTGAAAGTGTAAGTTGTTCCTGAAATTATTGATCCTCCATCTATGCTGTAGCCTGTGCAAACCCACTGGTGGCCCGCACCTGCAGATTCAGGGCTTGTCACCAAAGCGGTAAATGAACCTCCATAGTTAACTGAAGCTGAGGCAGTCGGATTACCGTGAGCGCTAGTAACCGTAATAGTGTACGTGTTAATCGCGAAAGTCGCAGTCAAAGAGCCGTCAGCTGAGACAGCGCTAAACTGGTAAGATTGACCCGAAGGCGAAGTAACAGTCACCGACGCACCATTAGCAGTTATGCTCGCGATGTGGTAACCAGCATTTGGCGTAATAGTGAAGCTTGGAGTAGCGCCATAGTTAACAGTGGTCGTATCAGGAGCAATCTGGCCGTTAGCAGTCTGAGTAACAGTTATCGCAAAGGAGTCAATCGCAAAGCTTGCAGTGACAGTGTGAGTCTCCTGGACATTGCTTATCGTGTACGAGGTAACCGCTCCCTTAGAAGCGCCATCAACCACGACATCAACG
>JBEKHJ010000067.1:0-9620 GCA_050012335.1 Bathyarchaeia archaeon | reverse complement strand
CAGCGATTGGGCTGTAAACTAGCTGTATTTTTTGGGCTAAATCAATAAGTCGCTCATCTTGGTCTAGGAATGACATGTGGCAGCCTGAGCAGCCGCTAAGCCAAATGGTGGCGACTCTAACTTTTGCGGGTGGGGTCATTTGCGGTTCCTCCTTGTCAAGATAAACTCGGCAATGTCTTTACGCTTGGTGTGCGCGATGGGTTCTCCTTCAATATAGATGGCTCCTACAGGACAAACTTTAGCGCATTTGCGGCATAAAGTGCAAGAACAAGAATTAGCCCAATGCTCATCAAGATCCATGATTACTTGGGAATCTTTACCTCGCAACTTCAGGTCAAGCGTGTGAACACCTTCAATTTGATCACAGATACGTATGCACCGTGTACACAAAATGCACCTGTTCCGATCAATAACTAAGAAGTCATGAGTGGAATCAATTTCGTCGCGGCTCCAGTTTCGCTCAAACATGACATGGTCAACGCCAAGCTGGTTGGCCATGTCTTGCAGTTCACAGTGTTCGTCGGCTACGCAGACTGAGCAGATGTGGGTTCTCTCGGCAAGAAGCATTTGCACAGCCATTTTGCGGTATTCTTTTAGTTTTTCTGAGTTAGTGGTAACTGCCATTCCAGTGCTCACAGGAGTTATACAAGCTGGGAAAAGCTTAGGTGAACCGCTAATCTCGACGAGGCAAAGGCGGCAGCCGCCATAGGCGGTTAAGCCTTCTAGGTTGCAGAGCGTGGGAATAATGATGCCGATGTCTTTGGCAGCTTTGAGTATCATTGTGCCTTCTGGAACGGTAACTTCAACACCATCTATTTCTAATTTAACAGTTCCAATGCTCAAGTTTTAAGCCTCCTTCCCATTTTTGAAACATTTACCTGCCTTGCATTTTTTCTCAACAATATGCTCAAGGTACTCGTCTTTGAAGTATCGCAAAGTTGTCAGGACAGGGTTCGGTGCTGTTTGCCCCAGACCGCAAAGGCTTGCATCTCTTATGAAAACGCCTGATTTTTCTAAAGTTGCAATATCATCCATTTTGCCAGTGCCTTGCGTGATTCCATCGAATATTTCTTTTATTCGTGCAAGCCCTGCTCTGCAAGGAGTGCATTTTCCACAGGATTCATCAACACAGAATTCTGTGAAGAACTTTGCTGTATCCACCATGCAGGATTGGTCATCAAGGACAACGATGCCTCCTGAACCCATGATTGCGCCGACTTTTGTTAATGAGTCATAGTCTATTGGGAGTTCAAGTAAAGTGTCTGGTAGACAACCGCCTGATGGGCCACCGACCAAGACTGCTTTGAATTTTCTTCCATCAGGGACTCCTCCGCCAATATCAAAAACAACCTCTCTTAGAGAGATTCCCATAGGTACTTCAATGAGTCCTGGATTGTTGATTTGACCAGTTAAAGAGAAGCATTTTGTTCCAGTGCATTTAGGCGTTCCAATCTTTGTGAACCATAAGCCACCGTTCTGCACGATAAGCGGGATGTTGGCTAGGGTTTCAACGTTCTGGATAAGTGTGGGTTTCTTCCATAAACCAGAATTCGATGGATATGGTGGGCGTGGACGAGGCATTGCTCTCTGACCTTCAACCGAGGCAAGTATGGCTGTTTCTTCTCCAGCAACGAACGCGCCCGCACCGAAGCGTAGTTCAAGGTCAAACTTGAAGGACCCCATTTCAAGAATGTTATCGCCAAGTAAGGACATTGCTTTTGCTTGAGCTATGGCTTTCTGCAAAGTTTGGATAGCCAGCGGGTACTCGGATCTAATGTATATGTAACCTTTTTGTGCTCCCACGGCGTAAGCAGCTATAAGCATGCCCTCGATTATAGCGTGCGGATCAGCTTCTGCTAAAGTTCGGTTAGCAAAGACTCCCGGATCTCCTTCATCCAAGTTGGCGACTATGTACTTTGGAAAGTTTTGTGCCCTTGCTACGAGACCCCATTTTTGCCCAGTTGAAAAGCCAGCGCCGCCTCGACCTCTGAGACCACTGGTTCTAACTTCATAAATTACACCTTGCGGAGTCATGGTTGCAAGGCATTTAGCTAAGGCAGAGTAGCCGCCTGCAGAAATGTAATCTTCAATTCTTGAAGGATCAATTTTGCCGGCATTTCTCAAAACAAGCCTATGCTGCTTTTGGAGGTATGCTTGGTTTTTGTAGAGCATTTCTTTGACGGGTAACCCTAAAACTATGTGGTCGCGCACTATCTCTCGAACTTTTTCAGGAGTAACGCTCTGGTAAAGATAGTCTCCAGGTTCAATCAGCACTGCTGGACCAACTGAGCATGTGCCTATGCAGCCTGTACGTGCAACTTTGCATTCTTTGTCAACGCCGAATTCTTTAACCGCATCTTCAAATGCTTTCAGCACCTTTAAAGCGCCGAAGGGTACACAGCCACTTGAGCAGCACACATTTATGCGGTATTTGTAGGCTCGTTGAAAATCTACTTCATGCTCAGCTACTCTTTGAAGATCATCAAGTTTCAGCTTTAACCCCTCCAAGTACACTTTTAATTTTTGCTATTACCACTTCTTTTGTGGCTTTACCGATCACTTCGTCGTCCACAACAATGCTTGGCGCCATTGCACACGCACCAATACAGCGAGTTACAAGCAGTGAAAGCTTTCCGTCTGGTGTGGACCCGCCGCGTTTAAGATCGAACTCTGCTTCGATTGCCTGAATGATTTGTTCAACACCTTTCACATAGCAGGCGGTGCCTAAGCATCCGGTTACGATGTGTTCGCCTGGTTTTTTAAGTTTAAAGTAACTATAGAAAGTCGCTACCCCGTAGACATGGCTTGGGGGAATGTTTAGTGAACCAGAAATATCCATAAGCAAATCTTTATCTAGGTACCCGTAAATTTCTTGGGCATGATGCAGTATTTCTAGAAGAGCGCTTTCTTGAAAATTATGTTCTTTCAGCACTTTTTCCAGCAATAAACGCCTATTATCTATCTCAGACAAGCATTTGATCCTCCATTAAGTTTATGGGAATCATGTTCATTGGGCACTACTGAAGTACTAATATAAAAAGTTATCAGGAGCAATTCAGAGAAATTTATCTTAAAAATAATGCTCGTCCGAGCCTATGACCCATGCATTTCCTGCTCGGTACACCGCATAAAAGTTCATTTCGTATAGCGCTCAAGCAGACGCAAGTCTTCCTTCTTTTTTAATCGCCGCAAATGAGAATGTTAGAAAAAACTTAGGTTAGGTTACAGTTAACCCGAAGCAACCTCTGGCTGCTCTTGAACTTCACTTTTGTTTTCTTCTGGAACTTGTGTCATCTGCTGTTCTTCTGCTGCAGCTTTCTGTGAAATCTGTGGTCGGAGACATTGGACATCCGCATCCTCGTTTTTGAGGTCTAAAACGCCTTTTACTGTGCCGTCGCTTAAGTATTCAAGGTTGAAACCCATTTTCTTTGTCAGGCTTAAAGCTCTGTAATTATCCAGCAGCATTATCGCATAGACGCTTTCAACGCCCATTTCCTTTGCAATGTCAAGCGTGTAATCCACCATTTTAGTGCCTAAGCCTAAACCTTGCCAGTAGTCAGTTACAATGAAAGCCATTTCACCGCTTTTTCCGTTTGGTTCTATGCTAAGGCGGCTTACTCCCAATATTTTCCGTTGTCCATTTTCCACTACTTCAGCAACAATGGCTATTTCTCGGTCGTAGTCAATGTTGCAGTAGCGTACTCGAACTTCATGTGGTGTATCTTTAAGTATCTGGAAGAACCGATAGCGGATAGATTCCTCGGAGAAGCTTTGGAACATCTCCAGCCACAAGGGCTCGTCTTCAGGTTTTATGGGTCGCAGCAGCACTTCTTGGCCGTTTTTAAGAGACCACAGCATCTCGTATTTTTTGGGGTAAGGACTAATCACCATATGCTCGTGAGGTTCAAATTTCTTGCAAACTTTATCTTTGTCAATTACTATTCGTGCATCAAGGATGCAAGCTTCTTTCTCATTTATCAATAGCGGATTGATGTCGATCTCTTTTATCTGCGGAAAATCGATAAGTAACTGAGAAAAGAGCAGCATAGTTTCATCGAGCCGTTTAAGGTCAACGGGCGGCGTGTTACGATATCCTTTCAAAAGCTGGTAAACCTTGGTTTCCTCCATCATGCGATGTATTAGCGTCGTATTTAACGGTGGTAGCCCGATCGAATAATCCTTGAAAAGTTCCACACCTACACCGCCCATCCCGAACAGGATCACTGGTCCAAAGACAGGGTCGGTTTTTCCGCCGATTATTATTTCGTGGCCTTTTTTCTCAATCATAGGTTGGACTGTAACGCCGATTATTTGGGCATTCGGGTTGTAGGCAGTTGCTCTTTGAATTAAAATGTCAAAGGCTTCACGTACCTCACCTGCCGAATTTATGTTTAAGATAACTCCGCCTGCATCACTTTTGTGGACAATTTGAGGTGAAATAATCTTTAAAACTACAGGGTAGCCCATTTCCTGCGCCAACGCAACGGCTTCATCAACATTGTTGGCAACGCCAGTTTTTACAACTGGAAAATTGTAGTATTTGAGCACTTTTTTTGCTTCATCTTCAGTTAATACTTCACGGTTTTCGAACCCTGCGTTTCTCAGTATAGCCATAATGGGACGTTTAGGTTGTGAAGCATCAACCGGTAACTCTTCAGGAGTTTCATAAAGAAGCCCGAGATTGCGCTGGTAAGTGTACATGTACATGTAGGTTTTGGTTGCTTGTTCAGGCGTAGAGTAAGTTGGAATGTTGTTGGCGTTAAAAATATTGTTTGCCTCTTGCACCGCATCAAAACCCATGAAAGAGGTGAGGATTGTTTTGTTTTGGTAGGCTTTGCTACGAATAAGTTCAACGATGCCTTTTGCTATTTCCACTGGTTCTGAACCTGCTTGCTGAGTAAAAATAATTAGTATTCCATCGATAGTATCATCGTTAAGGCAAGCTTCAACCGCGGCTTTATAGCGGTCAGCTCTAGCATCTCCAAGAACGTCAATCGGGTTGCCTTTGCTCCAGAAAGGAGGCAAAACACCGTTAAGCATGCCCATTGTTTTCTCGCTCAGTTTAGCCAATTTGCCGCCTTTAGCAATCAAAGCGTCAGTAGCCATTACTCCAGGCCCGCCAGCGTTAGTTATTACGGCAAGTCTTGGCCCTTTCGGCAACGGTTGGGTTCCTAAAACCTCCGCCGCATTAAACAAATCAGCTATTTCTTCAACCCGAACTATGCCTGCTCGTTTAAAAGCTGCGTCGTAAATGTCATCTTCTCCTGAAAGTGAACCAGTGTGAGAAGCAACGGCCTTTGCACTCTCAGCAAATTTGCCTGATTTAACAACGATTATGGGTTTGGTTCTTGCAAAGTGTCTTGCTGCACTCATGAACTTGCGGGCTTCAGTTATTCCTTCTATATACATTAGTATACTCTTAGTTTTTGGGTCAGAACCAAAATAATCAATCAAATCGCCAAAGTCAACATCAATCATTGACCCAACTGAAACAAAGTTGCTGAAGCCGATGTTTTCATGAATAGCCCAGTCCAAGATAGCTGAGCCTAAAGCGCCACTTTGAGACAGAAAAGCAATGTTGCCTGATTTAGGCGTCTTATCCAAAAAGGTGGCATTGAGATTTATTCTGGGACGGATTATGCCAATGCAGTTTGGACCAATAACGCGAATGCCATATTTTTTGGCGACTTCAAGAATTTTCTCTTCCAAAGCCTTCCCTTCAGGACCTGTCTCCTTGAAGCCGGCAGAAACAATAATTACGCCTTTCACATGTGCCTTTCCACATTCCTCCATAACGTCAGGAACGGTTTTGGCAGGCGTAGCAATCATAGCTAAATCAACAGGTTCAGGAATCTGATCGACTGCTTTGTAAGTTTTAACCCCAAAAATCTCGGGCTTTCGAATATTCACAAAGTAAACTTTGCCAGCGTAGCCTAACTGGGTAAAATTTTTAACTATCGCGTAGCCTACTGAACCTTCAACGTCGCTGGCCCCAATGATAGCTACATTTTGAGGGTTGAAAATCTTGTCAAGGTTTAATGTAACCATTTCTCAATTTAACCTCTGCGTTATGGGTCGTGCAACAGCATAAATTAAAGTTTATTGTTCCATAATCCTTATTTTCGGATAAGCTTCAGTATTTTAAAAAGCAAAAACTAACGTTTAAAGATTACATAGCTGGGGAACAGCGCTTAAAACTAAGGTTACTGGAAATACTTTTTGATTTCATCAAGCGAAAGAATAGCAACGCCATTAGCGGTTAACATTTGCTCTGCCTTCTCGATGCTGCTAGGGCGCAGTATCAACGCAACTTTGCCGTCAGCGTGAACAGCTGATGAATAAGCGTATTCTATGTTTATGCCTCCGTCGCCTAAAATCTTGGTTATCTTTGACAGCGTTTCCTGCGCAGTTATGAAGATCGCAGTTACTTCCGTGTTCTTCTTGGACTTAGCAAGATTAAAGTCGGCATCTTCCAAGAACTTAGCAGCTTTCTCAGGCTCTTCAGTTATCAACCGCACTAAACCAAACTCTCCTGCCTCAGCAATTGATAACGCGAAAACTTTCATTTTGTTTTGATCGAGCCGCGACATAACATCAAAAAGGGAACCCGGATGATTATCAAGAAAGACGCTTACTTGAGTTATAGGCAAACACGACACCCATACCTCAATTGTTTCAAACGATATTTAACTTTAACCAAAGTATTTTGAAGGAGAAATTGATGGTTTTTCAGAGTGTTTCCGGAAATTGGTTTAAGTTTTTCTGCCTGAGTTTAAGCACTGATTGTACCAAATGGAACACAAATGCTACAATTTGTGACATAAAAGTCGCAATATTTAATAGATATCCTTATCCTTAGAAAGAGTTATCCCTAAAAAAGTGAAAAAAATAATGATTAATCCCGTAAATTCAAATTTTCAAAATAAGGATAACAAAGCTAAATGTCCAGACTGTGATTCAGAATTAAATGTTCCCTGCGACATAGAAAAAGGAGAAGTACTGAGTTGTCCTAGTTGTGGACTTGAACTTGAAGTTAAAAAAATAACTGGTGGAGGTGGATGCGTAGATCTTCAAGAGTTAACTATTGAAGGCGAAGATTGGGGCGAATAAGAGTATTCGCTAAAATTTCATTTGTTTTTTTAAACACTTTTTCCTATTTTTATTTAAGTTTTCGATTGGGACACGCTAAATAAAATTAAATTGGTTGGTTGGACTAAACATTAGCCAAGAATTCTCCTGTT
Organism: Bathyarchaeia archaeon; assembly: GCA_050012335.1. Lineage (GTDB taxonomy): Archaea > Thermoproteota > Bathyarchaeia > Bathyarchaeales > Bathycorpusculaceae > Bathycorpusculum. Next base: position 2,379 of record JBEKHJ010000067.1, on the reverse strand, counting down.
GAAAACTTATGAATGAAACAGTATTTTTACCAAACTTTATATTTGCACTTTGAATAATTCCTTGCTAATCGGAGAACGGCTAATTTGCTAAAGTGCACAGAAGTCTCAAAGCAGTTTGGCGGACTTCAAGCATTAAAAAAAGTAGATTTCACAGTAAACAGCAATGAGATAGCTGGGCTTGTTGGACCCAACGGGTCGGGTAAATCTACACTTTTGAACCTTATCAGTGGCGTGTACAAGCCAGATTCTGGAAAAATATTTTTTTTAGACGAAGACATCACGAAACTTCCTCCTTACAAAATTTGCGCTAAAGGCATAACTAAGACATCTCAAACGGTTCAATCCTTCCCAGAAATGACCGCCGTGGAAAATGTGTTAACCAGCGTACTCTTTAACGAGAACAAATCCACAGGCAAAATAGAAGCATTGCCTAAAGCAAAAGAACTATTGGATTTCGTGGATTTAAGCAAAGAAAAATTTGATGTACCAGCAAAAAACCTAAACGTTGTTGAGTTACGGCGTGTCCAACTTGCCAAAGCTTTAGCAACAAGTCCTAAACTGCTTCTTTTAGATGAATTACTCACGGGTTTAACTCCAGCAGAATGTGACGAAGCCATCGAACTAATCAAACTCATTAACAAGCAAGGGGTAACCGTTCTCATCGTTGAACATGTAATGAGAGTAATAATGGGTTTATGCGATCATGTGATTGTCTTGCACCATGGCGAGAAAATCTGCGAAGGAACACCAAAACAAGTAGTAAATGATGAAAATGTAGTGAAAGTTTACTTGGGCAAAAGGTTTACGCTTTGTGAGGAGTAAAACGTGTTAGAAACCCAAAACTTATCCGCGTCGTATGGCATGGTGCAAATACTCCGCGACGTAACCTTCAAAGTGGAAGAGAAAGAAATAGTCAGCATCATCGGACCTAACGGAGCTGGAAAAACAACCCTTGTAAAAACAATCATGGGTTTCTTGCATCCAAAAAACGGAACAATCAAGTTTAAAGGCGAAAACATTGAGAAACTGCCCCCATACGAGATAGTCAAGAAAGGAATTACAATGATTCCTGAAGGCAGAGAAATCTTCCCCCGCATGACCATCGAGGAAAACCTGCTTTTGGGCGCCTACACAATAAAAGACAAAGCCAAGATTAAGGAAACTAAGGAGAAGGTTTACCAGATTTTTCCTGTCCTAAAAAAGAGGGAAAAAGCGTTAGCTCAAACGCTCAGCGGCGGCGAACAGCAAATGCTTGTTATTTGCCGAAGTTTAATGTCTAATCCTCAACTGTTAATTCTAGACGAGCCTTCATTGGGACTGGCACCAATCATCGTGGAAAAAGTGTTAGACACTATACGCACAATCAACGAAGAAGGCGTAACCGTCTTGCTGGTTGAACAGAACATTCACGATTCATTGAATGTCGCAGATAGAGGCTATGTTCTCGAGGAAGGAAGAATCGTTTTAGAAGGAAGGAGTAGGGAACTTTTATCTAATAGTCACATAAAAGAAGTGTATCTAGGCCTTTAAGAGAGAGGGAAAAAAGTGATGAACGGCAAATACTGGAACGAAAAAATCGAAACCATGCCCACTGAAGAACTAAAAAGGCATCAACTTAAAAAACTAAAAGAGCAGATAAAACACTGTTATGAAAACAGCATTTTTTACAAGAAAAAATTTGACAGCGTTGGATTGAAACCTGAAAAAATACGCTCACTTGATGACCTTCAGAAAATTCCTTTCACAGTAAAAACCGATTTAAGAGATAACTATCCATTCGGCATGGTTGCCGCTAAATCTGACGAAATAGTAGAGATTCATGCTTCAAGCGGCACAACTGGAAACCCAATAATCAGCGCTTACACCCAAAATGACATGGATATTTGGCAGGAACTAATGGCAAGATCCATCTACACCACGGGCGGAAGACAGCAAGATGTCATACACATCGCTTATGGCTATGGTTTATTCACTGGCGGATTAGGTTTTCACTATGGTGCTCAAAAAGTCGGAGCCAAAATCATTCCTGCGAGCGGCGGAATGACACAGCGCCAAATAAAGCTCATGAAGGACTTGGGCGCAACAATCTTAGCCTGCACGCCAAGTTTCGCGGTTTATCTTGCTGAAACCATGGCTCAGGAGGGCGTTGACCCAAGAAAAGACCTCAAACTTAAAAGCGGAATGTTCGGGGCAGAACCATGGTCAGACAAGATTAGAGAAAGAATCGAGAAAGAGTTAGGAATTGAGGCTTTTGATGTTTACGGGTTAACCGAACTGTGCGGTCCAGGCGTTTCCATCGAATGCTCTGAGCATAAGGGAATGCATATTTGGGAAGACCACTTTATTGTGGAAACAATTGACCCTGACACAGGAGAGGTT
>JBEKHJ010000066.1:0-9636 GCA_050012335.1 Bathyarchaeia archaeon | reverse complement strand
GTAGTAACGTAGTTGCCTGGTAATCCAAGATTGTTAGTGTGAAGGTGAATGGAATGAGGCAGGTTGAGCATTTTGTTAACCTTTGCTAAGCCACAAATGATTTCTCTAGGGGTAATGCAGAAGTTTGCAACTTGATCGTCAATGCTGTGAACATTGTGTCCGAAACCCCATGATTCTAGTCCGCCTGGGTTGACAATTTTTATGGCATAGCCTTTTGTTGTATCCATCATCCAAGCGACGTGTCTTGCGCATCCTTCCAAGTCGCCTTTCTGCAGGTATTCAAGGACAAACCACCAGTCGCCAATCAACGGGTAAGTGGCTTTGTCTAAGAGGGGTATGTCGTTTAATTCTTCATGGGTGTGTTTAGCTTCCAGAGGCGCCATAGACGGGTTCATCACGGTAGTGTAACCCATCTTTGAGTAGCGGTAACCAGTAATGAAAGTTGACGGAACCGAGTAGCCCACACCTGACCTTGTCAACGCCGTTTTGCGCACGACGTCTTTAACGTGGTCTTCAGGGCGGACTATCCTGCCAGTGTTAACTTCGCCGCCTGCAATGTGAGTGTGAATGTCCACGCCGCCAGGCATTACAGTTAAGCCTGTAGCGTCAATCGTTTTACCTTTATGCTCACTTACTTTTTCGACGATTTTGCCGTTTTTAATAGCTATATCCATTTTTTCGCCGTTAATTCCGTTTAAGGGGTCAAAGACGAAGCCGTTTTTAATCAACAATTCAGCCATTTTCAAGTAGCCTCCACCTTTTGCTCAATCTTTTGAGATTTTATTACTCTGACTTCTTCAAGAATTTTCTTCAGGATTTCCTCGTCAGAAAGTATTCCCCCCGGAGGTTCAACAACTTTCTTAAGCGGAAGTGGCACGTTATCCATGCGGTAAGCTGTTCCTTCAACTTCTATGCCGACAAACGCAGCTGGAAACACGATGTCGCCAAGCATGGCTGTAGCGTTCATGTGCGGGTCAATAACTATCAATGGGTGCTTAACCATGTTTTTAACGGCTCTCTTAGGAAAGTTTGCAGCTGGATCAGACGCAATAACCAATGAAGCGTCGTTTTCTCCACGCAAGAGAACATCCATGCAGGTGGTTTCTCCAGGGTTATACCGTGGGTAACCCATTGAGAAGTCAACGCCGTATGGGTAGCCGCTCTGCCAAGCAGAAACCACGTTCGCGCCGGTAACATTGAAGTGCCCTCTCATGGGCATGATCAAGAATTTTGTCCGCATGTTCAAATCGCGAACCAGCGATATGGCGACTTCTACGTTTCTGAATTTGCCAGCGGTCTGCGTTAAGCCCATGCCAAAGAAGATAACGCCGAACTCACAGTTTACCAACGCATCAGCTACTTCTTTGAGGTATTCTACTGGAACACCGGCGACTTGGTCAACATCAAGCTCTTGGTCTTGAATCAACGCTCTTAACGCTTGCATCAATTCATAATCCTTGTTAGGCTCAACTTGAATGAAGTAATCAGCCATTTCAGCCGACATGCTTTTCCGAACATCGATTACTATTAGTTTGCGCCCGCCCTTTGCCATTGCAGGAGGAACACCACCAATATAACAAGCTTGAGGCTTTGACCGTTGACCTTTTACGAAACCGCCTCTAATGGCGCTTTGAATTTTCTTTTGACCAGCCTGAGCCTTTAGCTTTTGCATGTATGCTTTCCATTCGCTTTTCTCAAACCTGCCTTCCGTGAAACTGGTGTACCTTTCAAGGTGCCTTGGGTGTGCACTCCAAGGGTCACATCCCCAATAAATTATGAGGTCTGCACGGTGCCTAATCTGCCCCAAAGTGCACGTTGGAATTCCTACTTCTTGAAGCCCCAAGATAGATGGACCGTGGCATACAACGGATGTGTTGTCTAGAACGCCGCCGACTTCTTCGGTTAATTCTACGCCGACGCGTTGGGCTTCACAGCTAGTTGAGCTCCAACCGTACAGTATTGGATAATTGGAGTTAGCAAGAATTTCCGCAGCTTTATGCACGGCTTCGTCCATTGAGACTGGAACCAACTTGCCATCCTTTCTGATGAGTGGCGTATGGATTCGGTGTTCGCCTTTGTAACCGAGAAACTTGGATTCACAGAGGGCGCAGCCGTTCTTAACCTTGGTTACCTCATTGTTTTCAACTGTTAATTCGATGTCGTCACATAAGCAGCCGCATATTGGACATGTTACAGATTTAACTATTGACACTTTTTTTACCTCCCAAATTCGCTTTTAAGAAGTTCCTCCAAGCTCAGAACTTGTTTACTGGGGGCTGGTTCAACTTCAGCTGGAGTTCCCTTGAATGAGGGCATGCCAATGCTGGTAGTTTTGTCGCTGCAGACAGCGTTTGCCCATGGTCCATAGGGAATGTAAATTAAGCCCGGGGTGGCGGCGCGAGGGTATTTTACGGCTTTAAGGACAACCGAGCCGTCAGCAGTTGTCACTAAAATATTAGTGTTATTTTTCACGCCGAGTTTCTTCATCTCTTCTGCGTCCATATAGCACATTGAACAGGCATCAAAATATTCTTTTGAGCTTTTACCTTTCTCTTTGCCGACGCCTTGCTCTATCGTGCGACCTGTAAGCAAAGTTACCTTTAACTTTTGCTCTACCATGATTACGACCTTACAAATAGAATTTATATAGTTATATTTAAGAGTAAGTTTAGGAAAAACGCAAATTTTACCATCAAGGACAGTACATACGGAACCAACTACAGCATCAAATAGCCAGCGACTAAACGCCAGTCATTCGCAAACAAAATAGCCTTTTGTTTTTATCGAAAATTTAAAAAGCAAACTTTGCCTTCATCTTGGTTATGAAGTTATCTTTTAAAATAGGCTCTGTATGGGGCATTCCCATTGAGCTGCACCTTACCTTTATCCTGTTGATAGTAGCGGTGTTTATTCTTTTTTATCCTCAAATCTACTCTTTTGCTCTCATAATATTTCTGTTTATTTTCGTGGTTTTCCATGAGCTTGCCCACTCAGTTGTTGCAAGACGCTACGGGATTAAGGTTCGTAAAATTATTCTTTATCCAATCGGCGGCGTGTCAGAAATAGAGGAAATTCCCGAAAACCCCTCAATAGAGTGGCGGATGGCAATCGCTGGACCCGTCACAAGCTTAATACTTGGAGCCGCCTTTCTGGGCGTAAACCAGTTTATACCGTTACAAATACCTGTAGTTCCGTCTTCAATACCTTATTCGGGAAAACTGCTGCTTGACTTAGGATTCCTAAACCTTCTACTCGGCGCATTCAACTTAATCCCAGCCTTTCCCATGGACGGCGGCAGAGTTTTCAGGGCTTTGCTGGCTGAACGAATGAAGTTTTCTGATGCTACAAAATACGCCGCTTACATTGGCAGAATATTTGGCATTTTGATGGCTGTGGTGGGAGTTTTATTTAATTTTTGGTTAATAGTAATCGGCGTCTTCGTTTACATAGGTGCCAGTGAAGAAGCAGAGCAAACAATAGTTTCCACGACTTTAGCGAGTGTTCGAGTGAAAGATGTCATGCAATCTGAGGTGGGCGCAGTTCACCCTGACCAAACCATAACTGAAGCCTTAGAAGTCATGTTCAAGGCCAGATACCACGATGCACTTGTCGAGAGAGATGGCGTATTTCAAGGCGTTGTGATTTGGAATGAAATAATCAAGGTTACGCCAGAGCAGCGTAATAACTTGAAGGTTGAGCAGATGCCCCTGAAGAACATTTCAACCTATCCGGATGAAGCAGTTCTTGAAGCATACAAGCTTATGACTAAAGAAAAAATTGACCTACTGCCTGTTGTTGACAGGGAAACGCCTACAAAAGTGGTGGGTGTCCTGACAAGTGAAGCTATAGCAAATGCTTATGAGAAAGCTAGAACTCGTTAAAAACACTAACATTTGTTATACTATTTGAGAATCTTATGTATTACTACACAATACTTTTAAGCTGTACAGACAAACTAAAGTCAAGACCTTTGCAACCAAAAAAATCCAACCATGGAAGAGGTTCACGTGGAAAAGGGCAAGTATAAAGTGAAAAGCAAACCAATTGAGCTATTAGCAAACGTTGAATCGCGGGCAACAATTAGCTTGAACGATTCAAAACAGAGGGCGAGGGGGTTAGCTCAAATTACTGCTTCTCGCAAAATTTGCCATAAAACCACAAGAGCCTCTTCCATCAACCCAACCATGAGATGAGGTTAACCCAGACTTTCTCAGGCCGACTTTGAAAAGAGTATGTAATTTCTGCCATAGACAAATCCTATTATCTCAAAAATGACCTTCTTATCCTACATCTAAAGCTAACAGTCAATGGAAAATGTGAAAACGGAGTGAAAAATTTGGGAACAGAGATTCGCACCTTCACCTCACTAAAAGAATTAACAGAATTCCTAGCAAACCAAACTCTACAGTATCGATCATTATTTGAAGATTACAGCCAATGGCTAGGCACATTACTGCGAGACTTCGAAAGTGCCCACAAAAGCGAAGAATGGTACCAAAAATCAGCAGCACTACAAAAAAACCTGCGCAGTCAATCAAAGAAACCTCCAGAAACAGCAGAAAAAGGAAAAAAAGGTGCCAAAGGAAAAGAAGAAGCCTCATGCTGGGTTCAATCAGGCGACATCCCAATTTCATTTACTGAACAAGGACAAACAGAAATCTTGTTTGAAGCCATTGAAAAAATAAACACTAAAATTCAGGAAAACGAGAAATTTAAGGCAACCGTCCAACAACTTGCACGTTTAGGATTAGGAACAACCGTCAACTACATAGTTTACATTGAAGAGGACATTCCGAAAAAAATTGTGTTAAAACCCAAAGCAAACACTAAAGGAGATGAAGCCTTCAAGTTCATGACAGAGCTTTCAGTGCCAGCATTCTATAGCTGTGACACACCATAAACCCTAACTTACCATTCTAATGGTGGTCAGCTATGCTGGTTACATACAAAAGTTAAATATTAAAACTAACTGAAATGATGTAAGAGAGGAATCAGCCGTAAATCCACAGTATTCTGTCTCCGGAGTCATCGTTTCCATCAGTCTCAATAGTTTACAGGCTGAACGAACTGGCGAATATCTCTCAACAGAAGAATTGTTTTTTGATGTGAACGCAAAGCTGGAAGAACAAAAAAAAGGCACTAACCAAGTAACACTCAACTTCGAATTGTCGATTTCTACCAAGCCAAACGTTGTTAAATACAACACCACAGGCTCCGTAACTCTGGCCGGCAAACCAGACGATATCAAGAAAAAACTAGAAGTTAACCCTAAAACAAAAATTCCCCAAATACTCTTCACCATCTACCAGCACGTCTTCAATTCAATCTACATGTTATCAGCCAACCTAAATACGCCATATCCGCCGCCGGACCTTCTTCATCCAATGGCAGAAAAAATCCAGATACTATCAAGCATACCCCAAAGTCAATCGCCGCCAGAAAAACCTGAAGCTCCAGCAGTAGCACCTGCGGCTTCTCCTGCGCAACCGGCAGATAAACAAGCGGCAAATAAGTAAATTAATGAAAAACCAAAAATTTGCTGATTGCTTGAATCTTACTTGGAAGAGCTAAAGTAACACAAATAACAATCATTTAGTCTTTTTTTGGACATATTCTCAAAAGGAAATAATTAGAGAGTAAGAATAACGTATTATAAGTTTTTCCAACAAAATAGGTTTCGGGAAGGAGAAGTCTTTGGAAACAACAGTAACCAGTTTACTTTTGGTAACAGCAGCTGTGGTGCTTGCTTGCGTAGTTGTTAATTACGCTGTAAATATAGTGGAACAAGCTACTAATACTGATAATATGCCTCAGCTTGGCAGAATAAAAAATATTGAAAACAACCTTCTGAACCAGACTGATCAATTATTTAATGAAACCCAACCGCAATTACCAAGCATACCGTCGCCATAAACTACCGCTTTTCTTCTAGTATAGCACTGGGAGAGTAGGCTTTTTCGAAGTGGAGCCTCTATTGATTGGAAATATGGTTTCTAAATTCATAAATCCTAAAATGTTGAAGCGCCAATTCCTCAGAGGAAGATTCATGTCGACTATTCCAGCAGAGGTCTCACGGTTCGACGCCGAAAATGCAACAGCCATGACAGTTGACTTCCTGAAAAGGTTAGGGTACAAGGGAAATTGGTTGCCAATGAAAGTTGCTCTTGATGGAGAATTATACGTTGTCGAAATGATGTTTCAAAAGTTATCGGCTAAAGTGCAGATAAATTCTAAAACCAAAGAAATAAGAGAATACGAATTCCAAGAAGGCGAAGCAGCAACAAACTCGCTATTTAAATCAAAAGGAAAAATAATATTTCTGGTTGCCGCAATTTCAATAGCGGTTGTAATAGTAAAATTGCTAATTTTTTCCTGATAGCTCCGAACTGCCAAAATTGCAATCAATGAATGGTGGGGCTGGAGAGATTTGAACTCTCGTCTATAGCGCCCGAGGCTACAAGCCTAGACCAAGCTAGCCGACAGCCCCCTCCAGATTGGCTTGGCAGCTATTTTTTGCGGGTTCATAAAATAATGTTGGCTTAGGCTTTAAACTTTAACGGTCAGGCAACATTTGTTGTTGAAAAGAAAGAGTGGCTTAAGCCGATACACTAGTTGACATAGTCTCAGTCGGCGAAGCTGCTGTTTCTGGCCCTGTTTTTGGGACTTTAGCGACTCGCCTATGGTACAATCTTGCGGCTATGCACAATGCGGCTGCTACTATTGCCAGCCAGAAGGGCAATTGAAAACTTCCTGAAACTAAAACGCTAATGCTAGCACCCATAGGCATGAATTGTGTAGGTAATGCAACGTTTGATGAGCCCATGACTGGAATGCTAACACCGAGAAAGCTAGCTATGGCTACTAAAACTAGTAAGCCTGCAACGAAGGATATCAGCGCGTATATCGGTTTTTTGTATGAGAAGCCAAGAAGTTCTTTAGAATAAGATTTTGTTGGGATAACTGAGTAAAGCAGCATTACCAGTCCTGCGGCGACGAATGTTAATATGCTTGCAAGGTTCCACGCCCAGATTAAGGGTATTGTGAACTGAAGACTAAGCAAACCAAAATTAGTGTTCATAGGAGAAGCATTAACTTGTATGAGTTTATCTCCAATCGTTAACTGCCACCAAGGAAGAAACAGGGAAACTACTACCACTACTAGTGTGATGATTCCTGCGGCAAGTCCGAACCAGTTAATGCGCCGTTCCATTATAATCCACCTAGCGATTGAATAGACGAGGGATCAATCTCGTCAAAGTGGATTTTGATTCCGCCAACAACTACGTTCAAATTTTTCAGTATAATATTGTTTACATCTATGTTTCCCGTGTTTTGTCCACTAATTTGATTGAACATATCTTGAGGCATTATTCCAGTGACGTTAATTATCGAGCTTTCACCAGGTTGGATATTGATTGGTTGAGGTATTGATATGTTGCCGACTAAAGCGTTATTGTCCTTAGATTGGATCTGTACTGATAATTGATCAATCGAAAGTTCGTTTGTCAACGGGTTAGTTACATTCAATGATAAACTAAATTCTCCGGTATCAGGGTTATACTGTGGAGCACTTACCAACTGCGGCATTTGAAAATCTGACCCTGTTATGTTAAACTGCGACGATGATAAATTTCCGTTAGACATGTTTTGACCTAAATTTTGGCCTAAATTAGCAAATTGGGGAGGCAGCACTAAGCCAACCAGGTTATCTCTATAAATGAAAACAACATACACAAGAGGACCAACTGTAATTGCTATTGTAAGTAAGGTTAACGCTATTTTTACTGTATTCATACCTACCGCAACTCTGATTGCTGTAATTAGCATTTAATCTTTTGCTGAGTAAAGGCAACTAAGTATCTGAGCATGTTTTATCCTTGTAAGGTGTACTTAAAACCTCTTTCACTTTATTAGTTATCACCGGCCCAAGACCATGCACACCCTTCGACCAATCATCAACATTGATTAATGCGTTTAACGGTGTTTGATAAGAATCCAGTATGGCAGTCGCCTTTTCCCTTCCAACATTAGGCAAACTAGCAATAAAATAAACTTGAGCATCAGATAGCGTTTCGCATTTTTTGAAGGCATGCACCACTGGGCTTCTTTTCTCAACAATTTGCTCCTGCCGAGCCGCTACATAAAGGAAATCAATGGTTTCTTTATACGATGCAGTGTTAACTAATGCAACTCCGTTTTTGGCTAAATTAAACATAGCGCCCCAAATTGCGCTTGGCTGTATGTGGCTAAACTTGTAGATTATGGGCAGGTAACCCTCAAGTACGATAAGCGATTTCGGATAAGCATCTTTAAGCTTGAAAAGCTGCTCGAAAAGGTACCGCCTAGTTAGCGTATAAACAAAATCTTGAACAGTTTTACGTTCCACCGCACACTGGTCAGAGAGAATGTAGTCGCCTTTCTCCAATAACTCAGTTTTTACGTTGACTCCTCTTTCAATTAAGCCTTTAACAATCTTTTCTGCGCTACTTGCTTCTCGGCTGTCCACTATTATGGTGGGTTCTTCACCGTTCTTCTTTTTATCATTCAAGTAAGGAAGCAACGTTTCAGTTCCAGACATAAAGTCAACTCGTAATACGTAACCATAACTGCATGTTTATTTTACTTGCGCTTCCCAGAATCATTAATTAAAAAAAATATAATCAAACAGTTAGTTGGGAAATTTCCAAACTTTCCAGTAAAAAACGAACAGAGAAGAAAAAGTTAAACTAAGCGTTAGCTCTTATAATTGCGATTTATTCATATCTTGCTAGGAATAATGGTTTTTTTGCTTCTTTACGCCTATCTTCTAGAGGCACATCTTTCAATGAAATATACCTAAGCTTTTCAGCTAATCGTTCCCCTTTAGCCCTATCAAAATTCTTTTTAAAGACCCCGGATTTCTCATATTGATAATCCATTAATCCTCACCTTAAGTTAAGCCACTCTCCAACATGGGATTTATGCACTTGTGACTGTCGCAACACTACAACAATAGTCTTTTTCATTTAAATGAAACAAGATAAAAACTGAATATTCTAATCCAGTTACAACTGGAGTAGCAGCAAATTAGAGTTAAAAAGATGCCTTTGTTTAATTAAACAAAAAATAAAATGGAAGGGTTTACGGTCCCTTTTTCGTGATTTCTTTCACGACGCCTGCAGCTACTGTTGTGCCCATGTCTCTGATTGCGAAGCGTCCGAGCTCTGGAAAGTCTTGGTAAGTCTCTATGGCTATGGGGTGTAGTGGCTCCATTTTTACCCAAGCTGCGTCGCCTGTTTTTAGAAAGCTTGGTTTCTCTTCGGTTACTTGGCCTGAGCGTGGGTCGATTTTCTTTACGAGTTCGGTGAATCTGCATGCGATTTGTCCTGTGTGATAGTGGAGTACTGGTGTGTATCCTGCTGCGATGGCGGTTGGGTGGTAAATCACGATGATTTGGCCGATGAATTCTTTAGCTACTGTTGGCGGATTGTCAACTGGTCCTGCTACGTCTCCGCGGTGGATGTCGGTTTTTGCGATGCCTCTTACGTTCATGCCGATGTTGTCGCCTGGTTCAGCTACTGGAATGTTGGTGTGGTGCATTTCTATTGATTTAACTTCGCCTGTTTTGTTGCTTGGCATGAAAATTATGTTTTGGCC
>JBEKHJ010000065.1:0-9862 GCA_050012335.1 Bathyarchaeia archaeon | reverse complement strand
AGCACGGCGACGACGCAGTTTTGTCCTGTGGGGCGTTGCTTGTAACCCATGACTTCCATTAGTTCCGTTTCAACCATTGGCACTTGCGGGTAGTGCAGTATGTGTGAGCGTGAGTCGACTCGGTGATGGAAGTTGATGCTGTATACGCCTAGAGCTTGTTTAGCCATAGCCGCTTGGTATGAGTTACGAGGCGACTGGTTGTGTTCTGGATACGGGATTGTTGAAGCGCAAATTCCAAGAATCGTGTAAGTGGCTATTTCGACATGAGTGTTTTGAGGGTTAATGGCGTCAAATGATAAGGCGATGTATGCGTTTTCTTCTTCTTCAGCGTCCAAATACTCAACTAAACCGTTTTTGACTATGTCTTCCCAAGTCCACTCGCCTAAACCGATCTTTTCAAAATGTTTAGGCTGAAGTTTTGGAGCCCCATTCTCAACAATTATGAGTGGGCGCCTGACTCTGCCTTCGTCGCAGTTAGCATGCACTTCTTCGGTTTCAGTTTGCTGCTTTGAGAAGTATGTTATGTTCACTTCGGTTGAGATTTCTCCAGCTCTTCTTTTCTCTCGGAAAGACTTCACCATTTCCAGCGGGTTATTGCCGTAGCCTATGATGTTTCCGTCAACGAAAACTTTGGCTCCTGAAATACGTAAATCGCGGCTGGCTTCTGATGCTGGAACAGTGCCCATTTCAAAAAGTAATTGCTTAACTCTATCAGGATTTACGCCAACTGCGATGGAAGCTGATAGTGCTAAGTTTTTTACTAAGCCACAGTTAGAGCCTTCCGGAGTCTCGTTAGGACACAAGCGTCCCCAATGGGTTGGGTGTAAGTCTCTGGCTTCGAAGTTAGGTTGGCTTCTGCTTAAAGGCGACTGAAGCCTACGCAAGTGGCTTAGGGTAGAGATATAGTTTGTTCGGTCTAAAAGCTGAGTTATGCCGACTCTGCCTCTTCCCCAGTTGCCAGTTGCCAACGCATGCTGGAAACGTTCAGTGATTATGCCCGGGCGAACTGCTGCTGATACGGTTATGATTGGTCCTTTAACGCCTATGCGTTCAAGCTGGTATTTTATGTCTCTTGTTAAGTTTCTAAATGAGACGCGGAAGAGGTCTGCGAGAAGTGGACCACCAAGACGCAAGCGTTTGTTCTTGAAATGATCTTTGTCGTCGGGTTGCCTTTTGCCCGTTTTCAACTGTATGGCTCTGTAGGCCATTTCGCCTAGGAAAATTGCTTTTTCTTTTCGGTTTTTTTCGCTTCTGCCTAAGTGTGGCAAGAAGTTCTTATCAAGGGCTGTCTCGGCTTTTAGTATGCGGTACTCTTCAACTTGCCCGTGGGCTACACGGTTGCCAATGAATAGTATCGCGTCAGCAGGTTTGTCTACACCTATGGCTTTTTCAAATGAAGCAGCTAATTGGCTTTGCATTTCGCTGTCAAGTGAGACGGCTTCTGCAATGTCTTTGTCTTTTTCTAAGCTTAGCGCGCGCATTATGACGACAAATGGGATTTCTGTTGGCACTCCGGGCATGGTGACGTAGATGGCGTCGTCTGATTTGAGTTTAAGTTCAATTCTTGCTCTGAAGCCGACGGTGGTTGAGAAAATTTTTGCTTGATAAACTGGCGAGGTTCCTTTCTCGTCAATGTCTACTATTACACGGTTAGGTGCCAAGTCTTCCATGGCAACGATGACTCGTTCAGAACCGTTAACAACAAAGTATCCACCTTGGTCATCAGGGTCTTCTCCAGCAACAATAAGTTCTTCCTTTGAAAGCTGGGATAGGAAGCATAGTTTTGATTTAAGCATAACAGGAATGTTTCCAATAAAAACAAGTTCAGTGTCCTGCTCCCTTCCATCGATGACAGGCGTCATTTCCAAAGCTATAGGCGCCGAGTACGCTAAATTACGCAGTCGGCCTTCCATTGGGTAAATTTCATGCTTTGTTCCGTCCACTTCAGTTACATATGGCCCGGTTATTCTTGATTGGGGGTCAATTACCCAGATTTGTCCAAGTTTCACTTTGTATGGGTTTTCTGGAACTTCAATGGGGATTTCGGCAACTTCATCAACTACTTCTTGTAGGCCATGATCAATGAATTCATTGTAACTGTCAAGGTGTTGTTGCACTAGGCCTTTTTCATTGAAAAAAGTTTTCAATAAATTATGGATATCTTCTTTTTGTATAACGGTCAATTTATCAGTTCTCCTTCTCCATAAATTTTAGGTGCCGATATTTGTGATTTGTTAAGCTTGTTCCTTTCAAACTTTCGACTCCTTTTATACTGGATCATCATCCAAATTGAAAAAGGGTTCTCCTAACTTTTCTAAGAGCACAAACACATGCTACATAGCTTGCTAATAAACTTTGTTATCCATATTGCGCCTAAATTGAGGTCTACTAAACTTTCATAGAGTCACTGCTTAGAAAAATCTTTTCATGGATGCGTTGCATGAAGCAAAACCTAAAACATGGCAAAGAATAAACTGTAACCTGCAAAACATTTACCGCTCGGCTATTCTTAGCATAAAAACCGAGAAATACGCTTTTTCACTAAAACAATATGTCCATAACAAACTTACATAGCAGAAGGCTCTGTTTTTTAGGCTAGATTATAGTCACAACTATTGCTGCGTGTTTAGTTGTGCAGAAATGTTAAATGGCACCGAAACAACATTCACCATGCGACTATGAGGTGCCGAAGCAACATTCACCTTTAGTCAAAAAGTATGCTTGCTTTTACTGAAGAGGGAGGTCGGGTGAGATGTCGCCGCTCCATTTACAATCTTGGCAATACGCGTCATACAGTTCCGACAAATCGCTGGTAGATTCTATTTCTTGAATATGTATGTTTGTTGAGCCACAGTTCGGACACCGTTTTGGCACAACTTTTCCCATCACATTAACGCCTCTCCAGAGTCCAAGAACGCTTCTTTGCCCCATTTTCGATGGCTACCGTGGCGCAGAATTCCAAAGAAACCGAACAGACATCTAAAAACAAACCGAATACTGGAGAGATCCGTAAGATAGAGTCGAAAGCGAAATCTATCAAGAAGTTGTTTGACTTTATAATATTCTAAAACTTTTTACTGTAACTCGTGAATTTTCCTATATCAAGAATAATGCAAAAACTAATAAGCGCTCAGCGATGCTTTGTTTTTTTGTAACTTGATGGGTAAAATATGAGCTTAGAAGAACAAAGGCTAGATGCAATTAGAAAAATCATTTTAGAGCATAAAGGAAAGGCAAAGGCAATTAGAGCAAGTAAAATTAGCAAGATACTACAAATCCCCGAAAATGATACATTTGCCACTACTAGAGGCTTAATTACAAAACTAATCTTAGAAGAAGGAATGCCTATTGCAGCAAGCAGTAGAGGTTACTTTTACATTGAAAACCAACAAGAACTTGGTGACTATATGGAATACTTGCAAGAACGAATACACCAAACGACAAATAGGATGGTTACAGTATTTAGCAATTTTCAAGGAAAATACGGAAAAGCGAAGTTAGTCAAACTTGAAGACTTTTAAAATAATTTACTGGAAAAGGCAATTTGCTACCAATGTCAAGCCTGTAAAACATTCACGGTAAATAGAGGGCAATCTGCTAACCCCCAATTTTCTTGTATTGGAATGCCCCACCTTGGTCAAGCAGTATTATATCCTAAGACAATGTTGGAAAGATTTTGCTCCTCATGCCAATGGGTATGTCATCAAAATGAACCTTAGCTTTAATGATTTTTTTAGTATCCTCAATATTTGAACCAAAACCAATTTCATAACCGATACTATTGCGTTCTTGTTCCAAAGCTACGCGGGTGGTTGTGCCACTTCCAAGGAATGGGTCAAGCACAGTATCACCTTTGTATGTGAACATTCGAATTAGTCTTTTTGGTAATTCATCCGGAAATATTGCTATATGCCCTATTTGTCTTGCACCTTTAAAATTCCATATTCCATTGAACAGTTCTCGCCATTCATACAGCTCCATGTGCGCTTGCTGTTTTATCTCAGGTGAGGGCTTTGGAGCGACACCCTTTTTCTTAAAAATTGCGATGTATTCATAATTGTAGCTTACATAACCGTTTCTTGGGTAGCCATATGAACCCATTACGCTTGCACCTCCACTTGTTTTAGTGGTAGGTATTTTTTTCCAGATTATGCTTCCAAGGTACAAGATTTCATTTTTATGTTTGTTCATTATGCTATTGACTAAGTATGCGTGAAGTGGTATAATTTGGTAGAGTGTTTTTTCATCTGCTCTAAGATACTGGTCGCCTATGTTTATGCATAGCCTACAGCCAGGTGCAAGGACTCTTATACACTCAGACCATACTCTGCCAAGTTTGCGCATATATTCCGTTAGACTATCGTGGTAGCCTATTTGTTTTGGATTTCCGTAATCCTTGATGTTCCAGTACGGTGGTGAGGTTATGACAGCATGAACTTCGTCATCTTTAACTTCCCTCATTTTCTGTGAATTTTTAAAGTAAATCCTATGCATAGTATCTATGTGTGCCTGTTCGGTTTCTTTTGTAAGCACTTCAAGCATGTTTGCTATAATATCTAATTCTAGTTATAAGCGTTTTGGCATGTGTATTGCCTAGATGGAAAAGTCCAAGAGTAAAAGATTGACTAGTTAGTGTCAACAAGTTAGGCTCTTGTTTTATCTCAGATTACTTGACCATTATCTTGAATTAGATTGTGTCAGTTTTTCGCCTCGAATTGAAAGCATACGCTAAAACCTGCAAACGAAAATAACCAATCAAATGACTCACATAGTAAAAAAAGCATTAAAATTTTATATTCTCAACCGCTTGTTAATTGAGGATTAAGAGTGTTTCATATGTTTGCATCTATCAACGAACAAGATAAAGTTCAATTGGAACCATTACATTTTACCGTTGAAGCGGGCATTGTTCATCGATTGGGCGAAGAATCCGTATCTGACGAGGTTTTGGCTGTAGTAGAGTTAGTGAAAAATTCTTACGATGATGATGCCGAGAATGTTAAGCTTAGTTTAAAGAACATTAGAACCGGTGCCTCCACGATCACGATTGCTGATGATGGAAATGGTATGAGTGAAGAGGATCTTAAAAGCCGATGGATGCGTATTGCAACAAGTATCAAAACAAGAGAGCCTATTAGCCCCAAGTTTAAGCGGCATCGACTTGGACAAAAAGGTGTGGGAAGATTTGCGGTTGAAAATCTGTCAAAAAAAACAGTATTAACTTCATATCCTTTGGGCTCTTCGGATGGCTACGAAATAATGTTCAATTGGGACGAATATAAGATAGGGATGGATATACAAGAGGTTAAAAATTCTTTTTATAAATTCAAAAAAGACCCGGCTTTACATGGGCTCCAAATACGTCTAACTGACCTCAGAAAGCGATGGAGTGAGCAACAGGTTAAATCCTTACAATCATTTCTCAAAGCGTTAGCTCCGCCTGCAGTAAGTACGCCTAATTTTAAGATAAACGTAGAAACCGATGAGTTCGCGGAGCTAAGCGGAACTATTGACAGCGAGTTTCTTAATAAAGCCATTCTTCATTTTCAAGCATCTTTAGCCAAGACGGGCGAAGTTAAATATTCTCTAACAAGCATAAAAGGTGCCAAGAAAGAAAAGTCAGAGAAGATAACCGATTTTTGTTGTGGGCCTATTGACTTTAAACTATGGTTCTATTATCGAGAAAAGAAAAGAATGCAATCTTTGGGTGCTACATTCAATGACTTCCAAGATATGCTAAATATTATCGATGATTATGGCGGAATCAAACTTTATCGGGATGGCATCAGACTTAGCGGTTTTGGCAATCCTGACGATGATTGGACGGGGCTAGATTCGCTAAGGACAGACCCAACCGTTAATCCCGCTAAAAACCAGATCATAGCTTCTGTAGAAATAAGTAGCAAAGATAATCCAGAAATTACTGAAACGACAACGAGAGAAAATCTAATTAAAAACAAACCGTTTCAAGATATGCTTGAGTTTATACACACATCAATCGCTGTTTTTTCAGAATTAAGAGGCGAAATAGAAGGCAAGAGACAACCAGGCCCCAAAAAGGACTCAGCTTACATAAAAAAGGCACAAGAAAGGTTAAAGGCGAATAAGGATAGAAAGGAATTACTAGATTTTAGTGGTCATTATCCAACTGGATTAACTTTCTACGGTAAACTGGAAGAGGAAATAAACATCTGTTATCTTAATTCACTCCCAAACGCAACAATGGTACTTTCAAGAAAATTAATTGAAAATTTGGTTTATGAAGCTTTATACACGAAATATCCCAAAGATATTGAACTACGTTACTATATAAAGAAAGGTCGTGCACTCGATTTCAGTATTTTGTTAGAAAATCTGGAGTCCAAAATGCCTGATTTTAAAAATGAACAGCGTGATTTATTATCAAAGCTCCTTGAATTAATTAAACCATTCAGGACAGCCGCAAATGGAAAGGCACATAATATCATGGATTACTTGGGTACTATAGAAGACCTTGATAAGCAAAAGATCCCTGAAATCATTGACGTGGCACTAAAATTAATTCAAAACATTAAAGCTACATCATAACTATAGCAAATAACCTTTTAGGAGAAATGATACAAAGTGGGCTTTCAATAATGAAGTGGTTGCACAAAATAGAAAAGCAGTTTTGGGTTTTGGGCGTTTAAGGGTGGTGTATATTAGGGTATATTTATCGATTTTGTTGTTTGTTTGAGTGTGTGTTATGGGCTTAGAAACAGAGACAGGGGACTGACAGATATTAGGCATGGTGGGTGCGTGGGTGAGTGAGAGAACGTTCGTAGTCGTATGAATACAAGAGAAAGATAGACTGGCTATTTTTGGGTCTGCCTAGGCGAAAAGAGCGTCCCACATTTTTATCATGGGGTAAGGCGGCGAAGTCACCATTAATTGGACGCAGCCGTCGGCGAGTTCGGGCATTTGTTGGCTGTTGCCAAGGATTATTTTGTGCTGGGTTAACATGCGTGTTCCTTTATGTATCGTTGAAGCAGCGTTTTTACTTTTGCGGTATCCATCGCAGTCAGGGAGTGGGAAATGATTAATAAGACAGAATCCAAACAATTTTAGCTGCACTGTGCTGCGGTAACCAAGCCAGGTCAAAGGTGAAGGACTCAAGATCGACGCTTTGACTTGAGCGCCCAGATGGGATATCCTTTCCCGTAGGGGTTCGCAGGTTCGAATCCTGCCCGCAGCACCAGAACCTTTCTTGTCGCGTGAATCTGGATGTGCTCTGGGTCAGCTGTTGTGCACAATCTGTAAACAAAAATGTTTTTAAGTTCAAAAATATATTGTTGACAAATTAGTGAAACAATATGTCCACAACGTTTACGATACGCATATCTCGTGAGCTTAAAGAAAAAATGGGAAAAAACCCAGCGGAATGGAGCCAAGAGGTCAGAGGTTTCATTGAAGAAAGAGTTAGGCAAATCGAGCTGATGAAAACGCTCCAAGAAATAGAGTTGAGGGCAGAAAAGCGAAAAACAAAAACAGACTCAACCATACTCATCAGGGAGGACCGCGAACGCCGAGCTTAATACTGGACTCTAACATACTCGTGAAACTCGTCATGAATGAACCAGGCTCCAAAGAAGCCAGAGTCTCAGTTGCCAACTTCTTGAAAAAAGGGTACACTCTCCACACGGTAGACTTAGCTTTGGCTGAAGGTCTAAACGTTATATGGAAACACACAAACATTCTAAAAGACTTGAAACCGGAAGAAGCAAACCCAGCGTTAGAAGACCTCACAAGAATATATGATAGCCTGAATGCTATTCCAACGCGTGAACTCACATCAGAAGCACTCCACGTCGCTTTGACTCAAAACATAACTATCTACGACTCGCTCTACATTGCCGCGGCACAAAAAATGAACGGCACACTGTATACTGCAGACCAAAAACTCTGCAGTGCAGCAAACGGAGTCACCAACTCAAAACTCCTAAAACCTAAAGCATAAAACGGCACGCAAAAACCAAATTAACCGCAAAATGAGTTGCATGCAATTAATCTTATGGCATACAAAATTAGCTTTCAAGTTTTGCCCTTCTGCACTCTGCCCTACTCCTGCCTGATATCCGTTCTCGTAGGGGTTCGCAGGTTCCAGCTCCTGCCCGCTACACCAGATAAATATTCAAAAAAGCGGAACTAAAATTATTTTCTTTAAATTATTTTTTTATAAATATGACTTCTTCTAGGTCTCTGAAATGCTCATCGCCAGTCACTACTTTTCCTTTAACACTTCTCGCTGTGCAAAGAACTATTGAGTCTGCTAATCCCCAGCCTTTCGCTTTCTTTTTCATTTCACAATCCGTTTTTCCTGCTGTAACTGCAAGTTCAAAATCTAACTCTGCCACGTGACTAGTTGCGCTTATGAATTCTAGGCGCTTTAGTCTTCCGTCAGGGGTCTCGTTTCCAAGCTCTATTTCTTTTTGCAATTTCCTGCTTATTTCAGAAATAACAATTGTTGGAGTTATTGAATCAGGGTTCTCTATGTATTTTTTTGCAAGTTCCCCGTATTCTGAGGCTCTAAAGTACTCTATCCAAGCATAAGCATCAATAACGTACTTAGAGTTCATGGAATTCAGCCTCATCTTCCCGTGTGAAAGGCTTTAGCTTGCGGTTTGACCCAAACATTGAGCAGGGAATCTTTTTCCGTTCCAGAATTAATGACTTTATTACCTGGTCATGGCTGTTTGCGTTCATTTCTTTCTTGATTTTGTTTAGCATCTGCAGGGTTTTTTCGTCTACTTGAACAGTTGTTGGCAAACAAATTCCTCACTATAACTATAGTTATAGAAATATAAGAGATTTACTCTTATCTAATGAAAATCCTTTCCCGCAGGGGTTCGCAGGTTCGAATCCTGCCCGCAGCACTTTAAGCTTGTATTAAACTTATTTTGCTGAATTCGACATAGAATCGCCCTATTATGTTAGTTAGTTTTTTGAAGTAACTATAATCTTAAGTTCCCTAATCAACTAATAATATTAAGAACTCAGATGAAGATACAACACCCTGAAATCGGCATCTGCGGTCTATCATGTAGACTCTGCCCAATGTACAACGCGCAGACTAGTAGCAGATGTGCCGGATGCAAGTCTCATGCAAGAATCGCTGTTGGTTGCCCCTTCATAACCTGTGCAGTTAAAAAGCAAGGGATTGAGTTCTGTTGGGAATGTAAAGAAAATAGCACCTGCGAAAGATGGAGGAAACACCGCGAAGCAGGCAAACAATGTGATTCATTCAAATGCTACCAAAAGCTTGAAGACGACATTTCGTTTATTCGCCAAATCGGTATAGAGGAGTTTGAAGAACAGCAAAAAATCAGGGAACATCTTCTAAAGGAAATGCTGAGAGATTTCAACGATGGGCGGTCAAAGAGTTACTATTGTATTGCAGCTACAGTTCTAAGAATTGACGAGTTGCAAGACGTTTTGCACAAAGCAAGAGAACAATCAAAAAACCTGCAGCTACAGGAAAAGGCTAAAGTCATGCATTCAATATTGGACTTAATTTCCAAAGAAAAAGGTTATTTGTTAAAACTGAGAAAATAAGCTGATTCCAGAGTAAGGTTAACTTAGGTTCTTGTGGCTCATTCTAACCAACAGATTAATTGAATGAAGCACAAAGCAAACCAGAAAAATCGCCTGCAACAATGCAATCCAATTTGATCTCAGTGTCAGATGCGAATTGACGGTTTAAACGACGACGTGAAGCTAGCCCGCAGCACCAAACAAAACCCATCTAGAGATTGTTTTTGAGAATAGTGATAATTTGAGACTATCTGCAGATATTATTGGAAGAATAATCATTTTTTAAGCTAATCAGAACAGTTTCTTCAGCTTT
>JBEKHJ010000064.1:0-9968 GCA_050012335.1 Bathyarchaeia archaeon | reverse complement strand
AAACCAAAAACCGCCACAAACAACAAATAATTTAAAATAACCCCTCATGTTTAATGTAGCCATTAACACGGAGAAACAGGGCGAAAACAACAATGAGCGAAGAAGGCGACACATTCTGGGTATCCCTTGCCGAGAAATTCTTTGGAATAATCCTAATCATAATCGGCGCAATAATGCTCTACTTCACAGCTACAAGCACCAGTGTGCTCGGCGGATTCAGTTTATTTTTCGGCATTCTAAGCTTAATCATGCTCATCATCGGCCTCTTTCTGCTTCTGGTTAGACCGCCAGAATAACGCTTTTTTCCTTTTCTCAGCCATCCATGCGGCAATTAGTAGCCAAACCTCAAGCCGCTAATAGAGGCGCCAAAACCAAGCCAACAATAAAAACGCTCCACCAGCATTTATAAACCAAAAAACCATTACACACATAGACAATTTATAATGGAAGCGAACCATACATGCCCACACGCCAACCTATAGTATGTGTTTTAGGCCACGTTGACACAGGCAAAACCTCGCTCCTTGACAAACTACGAAAAACCAGCGTGCAAGCACGCGAAGCAGGAGGAATGACCCAGCACATCGGCGCAAGCTTCTTCCCCGTCGAAACACTCAAACAACTCATCGGGCCATACCTAACCAGCTTCAAAACCGGCATAGAAATCCCCGGATTACTAATCGTAGACACCCCCGGGCACGAAGCATTCACGAACCTAAGACGCAGAGGCGGAAGCGTCGCCGACATAGCCATACTCGTCGTAGACATTCTGAAAGGTTTTGAAGCTCAAACCTTCGAATGTATAGAAATCCTAAAAGCACGCAAAACCCCCTTTATCGTTGCAGTTAATAAAATTGATCGAGTTCCAGGCTGGAATCCTCAGCAATCCACGCCTTTTTTGAAGTCTTACGCTTCCCAGTCGAGTTTTGTGCGTGAGGATTTGGATAATCGTTTGTATCAGGTTATGGGTGAGTTTAGCCGGTTAGGTTTTAAGACTGACCGTTTTGACCATATCCGTGATTTCGCGGTTAACGTGGCTTTGGTGCCGACTAGCGCTAAAACTGGCGAAGGCCTGGCAGAGTTGATGATGGTTCTTGTTGGTTTAACTCAGCAGTTTCTTAAGAAGCGGTTGCAGACAACTGATGGTGCAGCTAAGGGTGCGGTGCTGGAGGTTAAGGAGGAGCCTGGTTTAGGTTTGACTTTGAACACGATTGTTTACGATGGTACTTTGCATTGTGATGATTTGATTGTAGTTGGCGGACGCCTAGGTCCTATTACGACGCGTGTCCGTGCGATTTTGGTGCCTAAGCCGTTGGATGAGATGAGGGATCCACGGGACAAGTTTTCTTCGGTTGATTGCGTTTATGCTTCGGCTGGTGTTAAGGTTGTCGCGCCAAATTTGGAGGGTGCGTTGGCCGGGGCGCCACTGTTTGCTGTGCCATCAGGTGAGGCGCCTGCGAAGTATGCTAAGCTTATCACTGAAGAAATCGGCAGGATACGAATCGCGATTGAGGTTGACGGCGTTATTGTTAAGGCAGATACGCTGGGTTCTTTGGAGGCTATGGCGGAGATTTTGAAGGCAAATAATGTGCAAGTGCGTATTGCCGATGTTGGTGACATTAGTAAACGTGACGTGATTGAGGCGGCGGTGGTGAAGGCGCATGAGCCGTTGGTTGGAGCAATTTTGGCGTTCGGGGTTAAAACTTTGCCTGACGCAGAGGAGGAAGCTGCTGCTAATAATATTCCAATCTTTAAAGAACCAATCATTTACAATCTGATTGACAATTATTTGGAGTGGGCTAAAAACAAGCGTGAAGCGAAAAGCGAGCAGGAGTTTGAAGCTTTGGTTAAGCCTGGAAAAGTTATGGTTTTGCCCGGTTGCATTTTCCGTCGTGCGAAGCCCGCGATTTTTGGTGTTGAAGTGTTGGGTGGACGTTTGAAGGCGAAGTATGGGCTTATGCGTGCTGAGGACGGCGGCGATTTAGGCGAAATTCAGCAGATTCAGGATCAGGGCAAAGCTGTGCCTGAGGCTAAGCAGGGAATGCAGGTGGCGATTTCGATGGATAAGCCGATTGTGGGTAGGCATGTGTTTGAGAAGGATGTTTTGTTTGTGGAGGTTCCTGAGGCTGATGCGAAAGCGTTGTTGACGGTGCATTCGGATGATTTAACGGCGGAAGAGCAGGAAGTGCTGAAAGAGTACATTGCGCTTATGCGTAAGAAGACGCTGTTTTGGGGTGGCGTCTAAGAAGAGTGGTTATTCGAATTCTATTGTTGCTGGCGGCTTGTCGGTTATGTCGTATAGGCATCTGACAACGCTTGGAATTTCTTCTGTTATGCGCTTTGAAATTTTCATAAGTTTGTCATAAGGGACTTGTGTGGCTTGGGCTGTTATGGCGTCTGTTGAGTTTACGATTCGTACGGTAATTATGTTTCCATAGACTCTTTTTTCATTTTTGATACCTGTTGCCTTGTCATTGTGTAGTACTGCGAAGCTTTGGAATGTACTTAAGCCGTTTGTTTCTTGTTCTACTATTTGGGTTGCTTTGCGGACTATTGCTGTTTTTTCTGGTGTCACTTCGCCTAAAACTCTTAGTGATAGTGCTGGTCCTGGGAAGGGCATTCTTTCTGAGATTTCTTTAGGTAAACCTAGTTGTCTTGCTACCATGCGTACTTCTGGCTTGAATAGTTCTTTTAGGGGTTCTATGATTTTGTAACCGTAGATTTGGGGGTTTATTCCTATTTGTTCTAGGACATTGTGTTGAGATTTTATTCCTTTAACGGACTCTATTATGTCCGCTTTGATGGTTCCTTGTGCGATGAATTGTATCTTTTCCTCTTTGGCTACTTTGCCCAGAGTGCTGTAGAATTTTTCTCTGAAGGCTTTGCGCTTTTCTTCTGCGTCTGTTTTTCCTTTGAAAACTTGGAAGAATTCTTCTTTGGCGTCTATGTATTTGGTTTTAATTTTTAAATTTTTTAGGGTTTTAACTACGAATTCTGGTTCGCCTTCTCTTCGCAAGCCGTCATCTATGAAAACTGCAACCAACTTTTCTCCAACTGCCTTATGGACTAGCATGGTTACGGTTGTGCTGTCAACTCCGCCTGAACAGGCTGAAATTACTCTGTTATCTCCAACTGTTTTTTTGATTTCTTGCAATGAATTTTCAATAAATACCTTGGCATTAAACACTTCTTTTATTCTCCTTAAACATTTTTTTGAAGTACTTGCTATTTACTGCAATTGCCTTTTTAGCTTTGCCATCAATGGCCTTACTTAAAGCATAGGGTTAGCATGCCGTCGATGCAGAAAGGCGACAGTTTACCTTCGGTGTCTTGTCTTATGCATAGTTGTTTCATGTCACACTTTGGACAGATGACGCTGCTTAATTGGGCGGCGTTGGTTTCTAAGAGGTTGTTTTCATTTAGGGTTTCGTAGGCGAATTTTAAGTATTTGCCCTCGGCTATCCGTGGCACCTCGTATTTGGCTGCTTCTAAACCTGCTTGAATGGCAAAGTGCTCGTATAATCTTCTTGCGCCTTTTTGGGAGTTGCAGCTTTTGCATATCCAAACAAGGTTTTTCTCAACGTTTGGTCCATTATATTTTTGTGGCAGCAGATGCTCAAGTGTCAAGCTTGTGGTTGCTCCGCAGAAAATGCACTCGTTTGAATATTCCCTCTCTTTGATGTATTCTCTGATTTCGTTCCATGAAATGCTGCCCTGCTTGAGCTGCTTGAACTTGTTCATTACAAAACCATAATCCTTTTTCCCGATACCTGCAGAGTCAGCAATGATTTTTGCGTACTGCCAATAAATCAGGTCTTTAACGCTTTTGACTACTGCTGGAGGCATCCATTCTTGCTCCTTAATGAATAAGATGGCTTCTTATTGTTGCATATTTCTTTTTAGCGTTTTCTATTGCAATATGACGTAGCCAAAAGCGATTTTGTCTTTAACCGCCGCCTACAGGCGGAAGAATAGCTAAAACGTCCTCATCCTTAAGTTCTGTTTCTAATCCGTTTAGTGTTGATGTGCTGGTTCCGTTAACGAGGAATTGGAGAAAATTTTTGGGTTGACCTGTTTTGCCGTTGTAGACATATTCCATGAAAGGTTTTCCGTATTTTTGAGCCAGCGCTTTAAGAACCAAGTCAACAGTAACCTTCTCGCCCTCGGCGAAGGCTAGGGTTTCTTCTCTTTTGTTTACGATTTCTCTTAGATTAGTGAAGAAGCGAACTTTAACTTCCACAGTTTTGGCACCGTCAGACTATGTATAGGAGAATTGTGAAAAATAACTGTTACGTAACTTGATAAAAAATACGTTTTATTTTAATAAAATGCTTTTTAACAGCTAGGGTTTGCTGAGGCTCTGGAACCTTCTCTGAACATTGCTATAGGAGTATCGAATCAAATGCTAATCACGATTGCTATGGCTAACATCGTGAATTTTAACCAGAGCCTTCTCAGCCCTTTTTTCGCCTCTTTTTGTATTTGTTAACTTAATTTATTATAATACTATAAATATTTTTCATATTTAAGGCTAAAATTAGAAAAAAATAAACAATTAGCCTTCAAAAAATTGACAATTTTTAAAATTAAAAAAAGGCAAAAACTTAATAGTTAAAAAAACTGGATTTGACTTGAGGGGGTTATAAATAACGAGGGAAATTACATCCACCGACGTAACGATTCTGAAAGAATTGTTAAACGATGGTAGAAAAAGTTTCACTCAAATAGCCAGCGAGTGCGGTGAAACAAAAGCTACGGTTTGTAACCGTTTTAACGTGATGAAAAAAGCAGGCATAGTCACTGGAGCCACTATACAGCTCGATTACGCAACTTTTGGGTATAATACCGTCGGGAGCATTATTTTTAAAGTGAATCCTGAAAACATTGATTATGTTGTAAACCAGGTTACAAAAATTCCCAATATTTTCAATCCCATAAAACTAAACAATAATTCTACAGTGTATGTTGTGGCAACGCTGAAAACAATGGACGAATTGAACAAAGCTAAAGAAGCAATAAAAAAGCTTCCAACAGTGTCCGAATTGATAACAAACGTTTGGCTGGGAGTAAGAAACATACCAGAAAACCTGCAAATAACAGCAAACTCTGAGGCAGTTAACGAAAAAACTAATTATCATCTTAAAAAGTCAAGCGGCAATGCAATTGACGTGGATGAGACCGATAGGCAAATAATTCAAAGGCTAGCTAAGGATGGGCGAATGCCTTTTGCCGACATTGCTGAGGAACTTGGTATTGCAACTAGCACAGCAATTAGAAAATATGAAAGACTTAAGCAGAATGGCGTTATCAACGTTTCAATTCAAGTTAACCCATTAAAATTGGGCTATCGAGGCATGGCTATTTTTAACTTAGCCTTTCTAACTCAAAGCAGTCTATCTTCTATTGTTGACAAGTTAGCAAAGATTCCGGATATAACATTAATTCTTAAGACAAGCGGACAATTTGAATTGTCCATCTGTTCTGTGGTAAAGGATATAGACCAGCTTATCGCACTACAGACTGAGATTGCGAAAATAGCCGAGGTCTCAAAAATGGTGATGATTTTAGAGAAAGCGTTGCCCGTGCTTCCTGCATACATGGAGTATATATCAACATTTTAGCTTTCAAAATGGAAAGTAATAATTTTTGAAAGAAATCAATTCAATATAGTAGAGATAAGTTAAAACAGGCAGAAGGCTTTGCGGATGAAGTTGAGTTTGTCTAATGGGATTTTTAGCAAGCTAGGCTTAGAGAAGAATTTTGCGCTTGTTAAGAGGCTTGGTTTTGAAAACATCGAGTTTAACATGAAGACCGTAAGGAAAGAAAACGACACTGCGGTTTATGGCGCGAAAAAACTCTTGGATGCTTCTGGACTGAAGTGCTTAACGCTTCACTCTGCAACCCTGCATGTAAAAGATGAAGTTGAAGTTCATCGAGCAGTTTATTATGGCAAAATCTCGCTTGAGTTTGCCCGAAGGCTTTCAGCGCCAATTATGACCGTTCACTCAAACATTTCAAAAAAATTACCGCAAGAAGCCAGAGACAGGTGCTTAGCCCTAATATTCAATGAACTCAACGAGTACGCAAAAAGCTTGAACATTAAGTTAGCTTTGGAGAACTTGTCTTATACGTCGACGGGTTTTGGCAAAAACGTTAACCAGCTTGAAGAAGTCCTATCAATCATAGACGACGGCGACATGGGAATAACCTTCGATTTTTGCCACGCCTTAGAAACAAAACAAACAGCCAATCTCCTCGAAAAATATGGCATGCGCATCTGCAACGTTCACATGAGCAACAAATCCCACAAACCCTTCACACAGGAAAACCAAGAACTAACATCTTTTCTTACTAAACTGCATGAATATGGCTATGAAGGTCCGATAACTCTGGAGCTGGAACATAGAACTCCCATAGAAGAAATCGCAAAAAGCAAAGCGCTTTTTGATAAACTTCTAAATGAATTTTAAAGTTCACTAGCACCGCTATTAAACGGTTTTAGGTTCAGTGGCTGAAACACGTTTATGGTTCCTTGAATCTGGTAGAGGTAAGCGGTAAATCAGCGTACAGGAGGGAGGGTCGGGTCAATTTTGCTTATGAATTTCTTTAGTAAAATTGAGGGGAAAGGAGGGGTAGACTACTTTTTTGCTAGTGAAACTAAGTCTAAAAAGAGGTAGAGTAGGCGCATTGTTGCTAAGGAAATTACCTCAAAATTGCAGATAGGGGTAGGCTTTTAGCTAGGTAATTTAAGCATAAAAAGAGTACTCCCTTAGGCCAGCCAGTTTTTCAAACAAGCATTTTTATGCTAGTGACGGGCGCGTGTTTTTTTGAAGTAAACACTTAGACAAAGTGCGGTGAGAGGTTTAATCCTTTATCCCAAACCCAAAATTTTATGTTTGTACGGACACTGAAAAAGTTTTGGAGTCAGGTTAGAAATGCATTTTTTGCTTGCGTTTATAAGCGTGAGGCTTCTTCATGTAGCTGAAGAGTTTCTTTTGTTCTCTGGGCTAACCCTACCCTGTTGAGTCACTGATTCTTTTCGAATACAACAACAAGAGGTAAAAAACACAGTGTACATTAAGAGCGGAGCATCAGCTCAGAAAGAAAATAAGCGAGAACGTTCTCGCAAAGAACAAGTAGCGAAAACGAGGGATTCAATTTATGGTTAATGTCGGTGACCCGAGGAAGTGTCCTGAATGTGAAACCATAGGAAGTGTGGTTTGGGTCTCGCAAGACAAGAAGACAATGGGTGTGCAGTGCCATAGGAGCCACCGAGAAGTGAGCAGACCAGAATCCAAATTCGGCGCGATAGTGGTTCCCTCGACCAAGAATAGGAAAAACGTCGTTTTCATAACGGCAGTAGGATGATAATGGCGCCATGGACAACTTTTTCAACTCCTTTTTTTGGGTTTAGAATCTGCTTGTACCAGGTGTGACGTATTCGGTAAATAAAAAAGCATTCAACGAAAAAAGCAACCTTGCAAGATACTGCTATAATGTACCTGGTAATGGCGAAGAAGCAAATACTTAATTCTTTGATGTGCCCCATTATCATAAATTCATATTTTGAAAGGTGAGGTGTTAAGATGCTATCTCGTGATTGTGACGGATGCGAAAGACAGCTTTTTGAGTGTAAACGTCGTTTTGCCCAGGTTTCCTTAGGCGAGAAAGTTTTTTGTCCAGACGGCACAGCTCATCTAGTCGACAGCTAATAGTTAAAGTCAACAAGTAAAGCCATTACGACGACGAAATTAGTATTTTGGAAGGTTTTACTAAAACTAAGTTGTACTGCAAAGTTGTCTAACTATAATTTGAACTTCTAAAATTTTCGTTGTTTGGGTTTAATCCTTTATACAAGGAGCTATTGATTTTTTTTCGAGCATTTGAGTGTATGGTTTTGTGTTCCGAAACCTAAAATAAGCGCGCGACAAAAATATAGCCACTTGAGGTTTAAACGCGTGTCATCAATTATCGAAGACCTCATTGCCAGAAAAATCTTCAACAACCGAGGAGAAGAAACAATAGAGGTTGACGTAATCACCAGTGGTGGTTTCGGAAGAGCATCCGCTCCCGCAGGAAAAAGCCGCGGAAAAGCTGAAGTGGTTTATTACCCGCAAGGCGGGGTTGAGCAAGCCGTAAAGAAAGTTGATGATTTAATAGCTCCTGAACTTGCAGGATTAAACTCTGATTTTCAAGAAGAAATTGACAGCACGCTGCACGAACTCGATGGCAGCACAGACTTCAAAAACATCGGTGGAAACACCGCATTCGCAATCTCTATAGCAAATGCCGAAGCAGCGGCAAATTCTCATGGTTTACTTTTATTCCAGTTTCTCGGCGGAAACGCCGCAAACACCCTGCCTTATCCTCTTGGCAACTGCATAAGCGGTGGACAACATGCAAGGGGCAAAGCGCCTGACATTCAAGAATACCTAGCGTTGCCGTATGGTGCTGAAACTTTTCTTGAAGCTCAAACAGCCAACACTCAAATCCACAAGAAAATCGGTGACACTTTGAAAAAGAAAAACAGCCAGTTTAATGGCGGAAAAAGCGACGAAGGCGCATGGATTGCTAACATAGACACGGTTGACGCGTTCGAAGTCATGACTAAAGCTTGTGAAGAGGTTGGTAACGAGTTGGATTTTGAATGCGGCTTCGGCATTGATGTTGCGGCTTCCTCGCTTTGGAAGCTAAAAGAAGAAAAATACGTTTACGGTAATGAAGATAAAAAACGTGACACAGCCGAGCAGCTTGAGTTTATGCTTGAATTAATTGAGAAGTATCACCTTGCTTACGTGGAAGACCCGTTCCATGAGGAAGATTTTGAAAGCTTCGCTGAGTTAACCCGCAAAGCCAAAAACTGCTTGATTTGCGGCGATGATTTGTTTACAACTAATACTGAAAGGTTAAATAATGGAATAAAGATTAACGCTGGAAACGCCATCATAATAAAAGTTAACCAGATAGGCACATTAACTGATGCAGCTCAAACAATTGAAACTGCACAGCGACACGGTTACGACCCAGTTGTGTCACATCGTTCAGGAGACACATGCGATTGGCACATAGCTCATTTGGCTGTGGCTTACAAGTGCCCCTTAATCAAAACAGGCGTAGTTGAAGGCGCACGCATAGCCAAACTCAACGAGCTAATAAGAATCGAGCATTTCCTTGGGAACAGAGCCAAAATGGCTGATTTAAAAATACGTTAAAAAAGAAGATGGAAAATATGTCAGAAGACGAAGTAAAAGGGAATCAACCAGTAGAAAACCAAGACGAACCCATAGCAGATGAGAAGTCTCAGGAAACCCCATCTGCAGAGCAACTCCTCTTACCAAGAGACACCCTGCTTTCCGCAGGCATCCACATCGGAACAAGAATGAAAACCCTAGACATGGAACCCTTCATCTACAGAGTAAGACCAGACGGATTATTCGTTTTGGATGTTAAAAAAACAGACGACCGAATAAAAGTCACCGCAAAATTCCTCTCACGCTACGAGCACGCAAAAATAGCAGTAGCAGCCACGAGACTGTATGCTCAAGAACCAGTCAAAAAATTCTGCGAATTAACAGGTGCAACGCCACTAATTGGCCGCTTCATACCTGGGCAACTGTCTAATCCGCAATATCCGGGCCGAATTGACCCTGAAGTCATAGTTGTTTCCGACCCAAGAGCAGACGCAC
Organism: Bathyarchaeia archaeon; assembly: GCA_050012335.1. Taxonomy (GTDB): domain Archaea; phylum Thermoproteota; class Bathyarchaeia; order Bathyarchaeales; family Bathycorpusculaceae; genus Bathycorpusculum. The sequence goes on along the minus strand of JBEKHJ010000064.1, from coordinate 282 downwards.
AAGCAGTAAAAGAAGCCTCAAAAGTTGGAATTCCAATCATCGCGTTATGCAGCACAGATAACGAGTTCGCAGGCGTAGACTTGGTTATTCCCACGAACAACAAAGGCAGAAGAGCATTAGCCGTCATTTTCTGGCTACTGGCAAGACAGGTATTGCGAGAGAGAGGCGAATTAGCCGCAGACAAAGACCCATCAGTAACCATAGAAGATTTTGAAGCGAAGGTTACAAGGGAAGAGGAGGAGGAACCCTAAACCATTGCCGACGATTCGGCGTCCAACCGTA
>JBEKHJ010000063.1:0-10038 GCA_050012335.1 Bathyarchaeia archaeon | reverse complement strand
ACTGGCCGATGACGATTCTGGGTTTGCTAAGCATCAAGCAAGCAGCCGTGAGCGGAACAGCCTTGACGGGCTTGATTTTCAGCAACATCATCGGGAACAACTTGGGTCCACACTTTTTCCCGTTGGGGTCGCTGGCTATTGTGATGTGGCTGGAAACGATGCGGCGGAAAGGCGTCAACATCACCCTTAAAGAATACCTAAGGGTTGGTGCTGTGTTGTCCATCGCGCAAGTTGCTATTGCATCAGCGGTGCTCTGGGCTGAGTTGAGCATGGGCTTTCATTTAATGCTGTAGCACTTGAAGAGCGGCTTTAGCAAACCTGCTAAGAAGCATTTAATGCGAGGATTATTTCCCTGTACGCTTTTAGGGCTTCTTCTTCGCTTGCAACGTTTTTTATTAGCATGCGTCCACCGTTAAATAAGCTAACTTCATATCCCTTGTAATTGAACATGAGAGCTAAACGCGACTTCAAACGTACATTAAACCGCTTATTTACGGCTGGGTATACTTCATCAAGGTTCAGCTTTAACGGTTTTTCAGGGTTAATGTTAGCTGTGTCTTTTCCGCAAAGCCAAACAAGCCGCTCACCACCAGCAACCGAAGACAGCGCACCGTGGCACACAGGACAGCGGGTGCTTTTTGAAATATCTATGCTGGTGAAATCCATGTCGCTGAAGTCGCAGACTAACAGTTTGCCCTTCAAAGTTGAGCCGATTCCAACTAGGAGTTTTATGGTTTCCATAGCTTGCAAGGCACCAATTACTCCTGGTGTAGTTCCGATTACACCGCGAGTACTACAGGTCAGCAAGTCTTGGTCGGAAAGGTTAGGCATCAAACATTCTAAGCATCCGGTTTCAGGCGGAGCAAAAACGGAAAGATTTCCTTCAATGCCGATGGCTGCGCCGAAAACGTATGGAACCTTCAATTTTACGCATGCACGATTAACAAGGTAACGAGTCACCATGTTATCTAACCCGTCCACAACGCAGTCCACACCAGCCAAAAGCCGCTCGACATTGCTGGCATTCACATTTTCTGGAACCGCTTCAGCCTTGACAAGTGGATTAAGCTCTTGCAAACGTTTTGCTGCCACCTCAGCTTTCGGATAATGCAAATCAGCCATTGTGTATAGGATTTGGCGGTGAAGATTCTGCGCCTCAACTGTGTCTTGGTCAATTAAACGAATGTAGCCCACGCCAGCCAAAGCAAGATAAAGTGAAGAAACCGTGCCCAATCCACCTGCACCGACAACTGCAACTTTAGACTTAGCCAAGCGCAGCTGTCCTTTTTCACCCAGTTCTTTCATTATAACCTGACGACTGTAGAAATCTTTAGCGAACGCTTCCTTTTCTGCCGCATCCACCTTAACCATTCTCCAGAGTGAGTGTTGTTATTCAGTCTTATATTTGCCTTTTATTCGGAACTGCCTTTCATATATTTCCCTAATTTTCTCGATGGTATCCGCGTCCTCTGGGCCTTTGTCGTCCCTGACATGGATTATTCTGGCGAACCGCTTGGCTTTATTATGGATTTTTTAACTGCTTGTTTTTAAGAAAAGGGAATAAAAAAGAATACGTTAAGGAGAGGCGGGATTAGAAGGAAGCTTCGAGTTTTTCTTTGACTTCTTTGATTTTTTTGGTTAGCTCTTCGACTTCCTTCGTGTTGCCTAAGGCTTTTTGGCAGTCTCGTGCATAATCTAGGGCGCTGACGCCGTACCTGTCGAATCCCTTGTTAAAAGAGATTTCTGCGGACTTCATGAAGAGCTCTAGGCTTTTCGTGTAGTCTTTGAGGGCAAAGGCGCATTCGCCAGCCTTATAGTACATTTCTGCTGAGCCGAAATAGTTCTGCCCTTTGTAGTAGAGTTCAGCTGTTTTGACAAAAATGTCCTTCGCTTCAGTGTACTTGCCATTTTCCATTAACGCATTGGCATCTTTGTGTAGTTTTATTGGGTCTTCTTTTACGCTCATGAATTATCACTTACAATCGTCATTATTTTGCGGTGAACTCCCATTTAGATTTTCCTCTCCAAAAATGCTTGTTTCGAAAGAAACAGAACCAATCGGCAAATGGCATAACATAAAAGGCTCTTCCAACATGCAGTTAGTAGGGAATAAATCTTGATGCTTCGATGCATTCGCTGCGGCGCTGAGTTTTCGGTTTATCCGTTAAGGAGTAACTGTGAAAAATGCGGCGGTACACTGGAATTCGCAGCAGACTTGCCTGAGGCTGGAAAGTTGAAGTTTTCAGGACCGCAAAGATTCTGGAGATACAAACAGATGCTTCCGCCGGTTAAGCACATGGTCAGTTTGGGAGAGGGCGGAACACCACTACACAAAGCTGAAAGACTCGCCAAAGCAGTCGGATTGAAAGACCTCTATTTGAAGGATGAAACCCGCAACCCTACAAACTCCTACAGGGATCGTGCAGCAGCTTTCTTGACATCAAACGCGATTGATCAAGGTTTTGAAGCACTAGTTTGCGCCACTAACGGAAACATGGGAGCTTCTTTGGCTGCCTACGCCGCAAAAGCAGGACTGATTTGCCATGTCTTAGTCCCCAAAATTGTTGATGTCGGAAAACTAGCGCAGATGATTGCTTACGACGCCGTAATCGAGGAATCAGGCGACATTGTGGACGATTCAATCCGCAAAGCAGCTGCCTTAGCCAAGGAAACAGGCTGGTACCAAGCCACCGCCGAACTCAACCCGCTGGTGGTTGAAGCACAAAAAACCATTTCGTATGAAATTTATGAGCAGTTTGCGGTTCCTGACTGGGTTATCGTTTCGATGGGAAGCGGTGGAACCATCTATTCTCTTTGGAAAGGCTTCAAAGAACTCAAACAGCTAGGGCTGACCGACTCGTTACCGCGAATGGTAGGAGTTCAGACTGAAGGCTGCGCTGTCATAGTTAACAAATTGACAAAACCATCATCTTCAAAATCTTGTAGCCTATCCACACGTGCCCTAGCTATTCTCGTAGGCGAACCATTACAAAGCGAATTAGCAATCAAAGCAATCCAAGAATCAAACGGCTTAGCCTTAACAGTTTCAGACCCGGAGATTTTAGCTTCTGAGCTTCTAGTTGCTAAACTGGAAGGAGTTTTCGCTGAACCAGCAAGCTCAGCCGCCGTGGCAGCGCTACAGAAACTTAAAGTTGAACAAATCCCCAACGATGCCAGCGTTGTCTGTCTTATCACTGGGAGTGGGCTTAAAGCGACCGATGTTTTGCAGGCGTTGACGAAAAAACAGAAAGCGGCAGGCTTGGGACTCGCAGTAAGTACAAAGCAAAAAATCCTCAAAATCCTAAGCGAAAAGGACACGTATGGATATGATTTGTGGAAGCAACTGGGGCAGATAATGACTCGTGCCGCCGTGTATCAGCATCTTAATGAGTTGGCGGATAGGGGGTTGGTGGTTGGTTATGAGGAGAATGGCAAGAAGTTTTTCCGCATTACTGAGCGCGGTAAGAAGGTTTTGGCGGCTTTTGACGAGATCCAACTGCTTATGTGATTGATTGTTGTTGTTTTGGTAACATTTATTAGATAGTATAGCTGCAACTATACTAAAGTTATAACTATACTAAGGCGAAAAATATGCAACCTGAACTCGACCAAAAAGGAACTACCCTCAAAATTGCACTGGCGGGAATTATGGCAGCCCTTGTTGCAGTAGCCACCCTCTTATTTGTGGTTCCTATCCCAGCCACCAGCGGATACTTCAACCTTGGCGAGACACTCATCTACATAGCAGCATTACTTTTAGGGCCACTAGTAGGTGCAACAGCAGGTGCAGGAGCAACAATAGCCGATATTCTTGTAGCCGCACAGTTTGCTCCAGGAACCTTTACAATTAAAGCAATCGAAGGTTTCCTTGTTGGCTTCTTAAACAAGAAACTAAACAAAAAGACACGAAGCATCACTTTGAGCGCAACAGTAGCGATTGTTATTGGTGGCTTTGAGATGGTTTTAGGATACTTCCTCTACGAACAACTTGTTTTAGGCTATCCTTTCGCTTTGGCACTGGTTGAGGTTCCCTTTAACATTGTACAGATGCTAATCGGCTTATTAGTAGCCATCCCTGTCATGCACGCGGTTTTACGTGTTTTCCCACAGCTTAAAAGCATGGTTTGACAGAGGATTATCTATGAAACTGCCGCCTGGAAAAATCCCCCTAGACATCCTAAAAGAAGTAGTATTCAAAAACCTTGGCGCCGAACGTAGCGAAGTCGTTTTAGGTCCAGCAACTGGAATTGATGGCGCAGTATTAGATGTTGGAAATAAAAACGTCATTGTCTCCATGGACCCAATCACTGGTGCCGTTGAGCGCATCGGATGGGAAGCCATTAACGTTAACGCGAATGACGTTGCGACTTTCGGGGTTGAACCTGCCTTTTTCTTTTCATGCCTGCTTCTGCCAGAAAACGCTGACAGCAAAATCGTTGAAACCATAAGCACCCAAATGAACGCTGCTGCAAAGGAACTGGGCATTGCTATTGTTGGAGGACACTGCGAATCAACGCCCGGTTTAGCTAATCCTATTGTGGTGGGCTGCGTCATGGGCTTAACTGAAAAAGGCAAATACGTTACTGCGGCAGGCGCCAAACCAGGCGACAAACTGATTCTAACAAAGAGTGCTGGCATTGAAGGCACCGCAATTTTAGCTTCAGACCGCGAGGCACAACTATCAAAAGCCTTCAGTCCCGCAATGCTTGAGAGCGCCAAACGCTTCTACAACCAAATAAGCGTAGTAAAAGACGCTTTAACCGCTTACAAAACGGGCGGAGTTCACGCCATGCATGACCCAACCGAAGGCGGAATACTAAACGGCATCCACGAAATGGCAGACGCAGCAGGCTTAGGCGTCCGCGTTTTTGAGGAAAAAATCATGGTTGAACCTGAAACTGCCAAAATCTGCCGGTACTATGAAATTGACCCGTTGCAACTGATTAGTTCAGGCGCATTGCTCATAGCCGCTCAGCCAGAAGCAGCAAAAAGAATAGTTGACAGTTTATGCCAAGAACACATTTACGCTGATATCATCGGCGAATTCAACCCAAACATCAACAAACGCTTACTAATGCATAAGGACGATACGGCGGAGATGCTGCCAAGACCAGTCTCGGACCATTTGTGGCTGGCTTTATCGCGTTAAATTGTTTCTGAACCCATTTAGTGGAAGCTGCAGAACCCAGTAAAGCAGGAAGACAGGGTAAAAAACCATGTACTTATACAAGTGCGAATAAACCAAGCCGCATTTGAACTCGACGATTGCTTGTGCAAAGCCATTTTTTAGGTTCCAGTTAGTCGGCGGCTTATAATGCAAACAGTAAATGTCACTGCCAACTGACACTTTGTAACCGTGTTTTTCAATCCATTGTACAATGAATGCGTCTTCATAAGCGTGCAACTGTTCAGGAATCCTAATACCCTCAACGGCTTTACGCAAGATCAATGTGTCATGCATTCCGCCTCGCAGGTAAAAGCATTGCCTAGCAATCAGGCTTTGCAGTTTTAGTATGCGTTTATCTTTTACGTTGGGGATGACGTCAATGTTTAAGCCCCAAACCGCTCCGACACCGCTTGCCAAGTCTGCCTGAGCTTTTTTGTACCAGTCTTTGCAGAGCAACACGTCGCTGTCAACAAACATGAACCAGTCCGTGCTTACGCGGCGTATGCCTTCTGTGCGTGCTTTAGCCCTTGAACCCTTCATCTGAAACAGAGAAATATTGCCATATTTTTCGTTAAATTTGTCGAGGATTTGCAGGGTACGGTCTGTTGAGAAACCATCAATTACAATTAGGTTTTTCACAGGCACATTCTGGTAGATTGATGTAAGGCATTTGCTTAGCAGGTGCTCGCTGTTTTTTGTCAGCAACACTACATCAACTTGCTGCATCCATGGTCCTCAACATTTAGAGTTCTTAATAAGCACTTAACGCGTCTACAGCTTAAAAATCTAAGTCTCAAAAACACTTTTTTCCGCTCAGGGTCTGCCTTGTCCAATCAGCTGATAAATTGAGTAGGCAGCGTAGAAGCCGTATGCCACCAGCAACTTGCCAATCAACCGTGGATGCCCAAACCTGAACGCTTCAGCAACCAAGCCTAGGCTGCCGCGAACGGTCCAAACGTTTTGTGGTCTGTAATGAACGCAAAATGGGTCATAACAAGCAACCACACGGTATCCTTTACTGGCTATCCAGTCTTTGATGTACGCGTCTTCGAAAACATGCAGGCTTTGCGGTATTTTTATGTCTTGAACTAAGTCAGTGCGGATAAGAGTGTCATGTGTTCCGCCCCGGACCTCAAAAATTTTCCGTGTGATAAGCAGGAATAGTTTAAGGGTTTTCTGTTTTTGGATTGTTGACCAAACCTCTATTCCCCAGACTGCGCCCACGTCTTCGCCGAGGTATTTTTGGGCTTTTTTGAACCAGTCGTTACAGAGTACAACGTCGCTGTCAACAAACATGAACCAGTCCGTGCTTACGCGGCTTATGCCTTTTTGGCGAGCGGTCGCGCGGGTGCCTTTATCAAAAATGATTTTCACGTTGTGGTATTTTTCGTTGAACTGGTTTAGTATAGCTATGGTTTTATCTTCTGAGTAGCCGTCTACCACTATCAGTTGCCCAACAGGAACGTTTCGGTAAACAGACTCCAAGCATTCTTGCAGAAGCCTCTCGCTGTTCTTAGTCAACATCACAACGTCAACAGAGCCCACCATTACAATCACGTTACTTCTTAACCACTATCCTAACTGTCAACCCATAGTTGGGAATGTTAAACGACTTAAAAAACAACTTGCCCCCGGACTTTACAGCCAAATCATAAAACGTTTCAACCTTCAGCATTGAATAGTCCAAATTACCACTGATGCATTTTTGCCATTCAGATGGAGATTTAACATTAATATGAGTTTCATCATAATCCCGCATGAGTTTTCGGACCGGCTTCTCAACTGTCTTATTCGGGGTGGTGCAGACAATCATGCCCCTGCAAGCATCAAACATGCTCACAAGCGCTTTTTCTGGACAAGGCAGGTGTTCCAAGACATCGAAGCATGTTATTAAATCAAAAGTTGCGTTTTTGAAAGGCATATTTGATTGGGCATCGCACACTAGAAACTGTTCGCCGCTGAGGTTTTTTGCTTGGTTAATGCCCCACTTTGAGATGTTAACGCCGAAGGTTTCATAGCCTAATTCCGCTAGCACCTTAGAGGTGTAGCCGTAAGCGCAGCCTACATCAAGAGCCCTTTTGCCCTGACCATCCAAAAGATTGCAGTCTGCGGTTTTCAAGGCCCACTGTAAAACTTCTAACACATGCCGTTTAACATGTTCCTCCTTAAGCGAATACTTCCTGTTGCTAAAGTAATCCTGCTCGAACGTCAAGGTCAGGTCACCGGTCTCCAAGGAATAGGCGAATCACTCTGCTCTATGTACTCGACTGTAATATAACCTCTGCGAAAAGCGAAAGAACAAGCAGATCTTCATTAAACAAATGAGAAAATCACTGTTATGTACAACCCTCGCCAATGAAACCTGCTATATGCTGATGAAAAGCTGCGCAAGCAAGCCTGCTACTATGGGAACTGTAAAGTTATCTAAGTAGTATGTCATTGGTAACGATTCAAAGATGCCAGACACTAAGGCAATCGTAGCTGAGACAACTAAAATTTTGGTTAAACTCATTGGAACTAAACTTAACGTTAAAGCCGTCACAAAAAAACCAACAAGCATGAAAGCTATGGTGCCCTCATAGTGTTTTCTTTTGTTGTAACTGATTGAATGATTTGGGTAAGCTTTGCCTGCTATGGAGGCAGCTGGATCTGCATAAGAAATCACCAGTATGCCGACTAAGGTTGCGCGTAAATCCAAAAATGCCATATTCAACATGCCTGATACTATTAGCAAAATGGCGCTATTCATGGTTCTGCTTTGAATTTCGTATTCATTTTTTATTATATCATAAGCTTTTGAGGCGAACGGAACATTCCAGTTCTTCCCTTTTCTCAGCGAGTACTCGAGTAAAAGGAAAAGGGTTAGAAATACAGCGTATATCGTTAGCCCGACTGCCCTAGCTAATTGCGGGTCTTTTATGCCGAGTATGACGAGAGGACCAATTGTTCCGTTTATGCCTGCGTGAAAAATTTTTCGTTTGAATTCACTCTTTAACTCGGCACTAACCATCAGTGTGGAACCTCTTTTATGCCGATTCTATGATGCACAATATTTGACATCAAGTGAAGTGGCGGCGTCAGAACGAGAAGTACAATTACGCCAAAAAGAGTAGGTGTTTCAACCACTGAAGCGAAAATGAGGGCGCCAATTAAAAAATCCAACTGGTCAAACGGGAACCAAGAACTACCGGGAGGCATATCACGCTGCCTTTTGAAGAAGGATTTTACAGCGTCGCCTGTCATGGCCCCGAACCCCAATAATAAACCCAATAGTAAGCCGTTGGGTTTGTCGAAAACAAACTGTTGAACTGCACCAAGAATGGTGCCACACAAAGCGCCGCCTAAAAAGCCCTTAATGGTTTTGGATGGCCCAAGGACAGGTTTGCCTCGAAATGTTTTTCCAAGATCTAATGGAGTTTTTCCGCGCAGTTTGAACCAAACGGGACTTAGACTTGCAAAATAGGCTGGAAGTATAAACCAGAAAGCACTCAGAAATTCATACAGTAAGTCCAGTAAATCACGCTTCTCTTATTGTTTTGAAGAATTTCTGAAGGGAACTGGCAAGGGAAAGAGGCATCAACACGAAGGCGGCGATGAGGCTGCCAAGGTTCAAAGGGTAAAGATTAAGAATATACGAGAACTCCATGATGAAGAAGATTACGTAGGTGGCTTTCCCGTATGGGGTGGGAGGTACAAACGGTAAGCCCTTGATTTTAAGATACAAATTATAGGTGATCATAACTGCTTCACGTCCTATGATTAAGGCTAAAGCCCACCATGGAAAGACACCAACTATGAAAAGGCTGCTTAACAGACAGATTAGGTTGAGTCTGTCGGCAGTAAAATCAAGCATTCTGCCAAGCGCGCTTTCTTGTTTTAGGTACCTGGCTATTTTGCCATCAGCAACATCTGTACCAAAAGAGAGCGCAACCAATAAGGCGGCTGGAATCATGTTATTGGTTAATATTGCCAGAACGATTGGCGCTATCAGGATTAGTCTAGCGATGGTAAGCAGGTTTGGGAAAGTGAAAAATTTAGACCCCAGAGTAGTTGCTTCGTGCTTGTGAGCCAAACCAGGAAACCAACCGCTAACTCTATAATTCGATAATTTAAAATAGTTTTCTAAAATTTTTTAATCGTATTTTTTGGTAACAATAAAAATCTTATGGCTATTAGATTAAGAGAATAATTCATGATTAAATTGAACTTTGAATTGGTAAAAAAAACGCAATGATTTTGGTTTTTACCACGCCGAACTTCACTAACAGAACGAAAATTTCTGGGATGGTGAAGCCGAACCCTGTTAAACCTATCTGGTGAGAATCATAGAGTAAAAATCCGCGACTGAAAGGACTGGCAACAATTCCAAAGAGCCATGAAATAAATTTCGAACGGCGCTATCGCAAACCAAAAAAAGTAATGGTGTTTAAGTGTGGATAATGGTTTTTATAGTTCCAATCTGATTAACTGTAATATCAATGAAGCGGCTAGTGACATTTATTTGGCGACAGGCATAAAGAAAGTGGCATCCATAGCAGCACGTTCACTTGCTCCCGGCAAGCCTCATCATGCTCAATGGTTAGTCACAAGAAAATGTAACTACCGATGCAGAGGTTGCAATGTCTGGAAGGAACAAGACCAAAGAGAACTCGCAACAGATGACATAAAAAAAGGATTAGATATTCTAAGAAAACTCGGCATAGTTGAACTTGTATTCTCAGGCGGAGACCCGCTGCTTAGGGAGGACATTGGCGAGATAATTGATTATGCCTCAAAATTTTTCGTCACAACCGTTTATGATAACGGAAGCATGGCTGTAAAAAAAATCGATTCCCTGCGAAATGTAGATTTCGTGGCAATTTCAATAGACA
>JBEKHJ010000062.1:0-10102 GCA_050012335.1 Bathyarchaeia archaeon | reverse complement strand
TACGGCAGGAAATTCTACACAAGCTTCATAGTAGAATATATAGTTACTCAAATGTTGAAGGGCCAGAAAGTATACATAGGCTCTCCTGGTTCGGTAAGGGATTACATGTACGTCGATGACCACGTGAACAGTTATATGCTATCAATGACAAATGCAAACGCTAATGGTCAAGTTTACAATGTTGGAACTGGTATTGGTGTGAGCAACAAGGAGCTTGCTATTATGATCGCTAACAAGGTAGGATTTGACGAGAAGAACCTTGTTTTCGGTTCATATCCGCCTGGCTACCCCTATAGGCCGTTAATTTCCGACCAGACATCAATAGTTCTGGATTCTACGAAAATAAGGAAAGAACTTGGTTGGAAGCCAACGGTATCTCTTGCCGAGGGAATTGACAGAGTAATTTCTTATTTTCGAAAAAGCGGAGACAAATAGCTGCCAAAAGAAACTTGATTTATGCAAGAAAGTTTGTTGAACCATTTTCGAAAAAAATTGCCAAACTAATTGACAAGACTGTTATGTATTTCAGAAACTGGATGTCGACACATATGAAGGTAAATGACGGTAGTTTCTAAGGTTTTAGTGATAGACTGATAATCGTGCAGAAACGCCTCTTATCCGCTACTCTCGGGGATATTCTGCAATAATTCCTAATTTATTTGAAGAGACAAATTTATAAGGACTAAATAATGCTCTAAGCGTAATTGGAATGCAGAACCTATGAAGGTCGCTATGATTCACACTCCGTTGGTAGGACGTGGTGGCGGACAAAGGCAAATCTTGAAATTAGCTTTTGAACTTCAAAGGTTCGGGCATGAAGTGGAGATTTTTACAAGTGCAGTTAACAAGGAAAAATGTTATCCTGATATGATAGAAAAACTCACGGTAAACGTGATTCCGCATCCTCTAGAAAATAAGATGCCAAAATGGTTTATTCCTTCTGAGACCCTGCAAAGTGCGAACGATACTGAAGCTGCAGAATCTTCGTCTTTACGAATTTGGATGCGAAGAGCCATGGGACGACAATTTTACACCATTCCATACCAACTTCCATCCATGGTTAACATAGGAAGGAAAATACCTAAAGGATTCGACATAATCAATAATCATAACTTTCCGTCTGAATGGGCAGCTTTTTTCGCGAAAAAAAGATTAAATGTCCCCGTTGTGTGGATGTGCAACGAACCGCCAGATTGGTTTTTTATTTCCGAATTTAGAAAAGGCTTACGCAAGATTAACTGGCCAATTTATGAAATACTGGATAAAACTGCTTCAAAGTACATCGATGAGATTTTAGTTTTGTCGAAAATTGCTCAGGGATACGTAAATAGAGCTTACCACAGATCATCGACGGTTGTGAGAAGTGGTATAGATATTGAACTTTTTCATAACGCTTCAGGAACAAGCATCAGAGAGAAATACGGGTTGGGTAAAGACTTTGTCTTGCTACAGGTCGGCAACTTCCAACTCAATAAAGGCCAAGCTGATTCTATAAGAGTACTTTATCATCTTTCTAAGAACTATGATCGAATCAAGCTGATCCTTGACGGTGGCGGTCGAAAAGAAGAGCTAGTAAGATTAAGCGAAAAACTTGGCGTAAAAGACAAAGTGCTATTTCTGCACACTAACGATGACGAAGAGCTTGCAAAGGTTTACGCTGCGTGTGATGTGTTCCTTTTTCAAGCACAGATAACATGGGGCTTAGCGGTAATCGAGGCAATGGCTGCCTCAAAACCCGTCATAGTCTCCAACAAATGTGGAGCATCAGAAATTATTCAATCCAAAGTAAACGGCATAGTCTTTGACCATTCAAAACCAGAAGAGATAACAAAACAGGTAGAACTGTTAATAAACAATGCCGACCTGCGCAAAAAACTTGGGGAACATGCTTATGAATATGTAAAAAGCCATCTGTCATGGGAAAAATATGCTCAACAAATGGAAAAAATCTTTGAAAAAGCACTATTGGCCTTTAGACAAAAATAAGTAATAGTTAAGATTCTTGGCATGAGCATGATTTAGAATAGAAAAGCCCAAAACGTCGATATTGGGGCTCTAACTATTGTAATTATAATTGTGGGGTGCACATGCCCCTGTTCCCAAATTCGTTTGGGTGGCTCGGTGCTGTGGTTTTGCTTCTCTATGAATAGGCGACGACGTACTTCAGGGTGCAAGGAGCATTGTTCATAAAGCGCGGCAACTTTGCACACTCAATAACGGGAATTTAGGAATACACATGCGAGCTAATCTCTAATCCATGTTTTCGTTGTTTTGCCCCGGTGATATAAATAGCCAATCCATCTTTAAATATGCCAGTTGAAATCCTATCTTGGGAATGGACTTGGTTGACAGAGTTGATTTGGTGATGTGGACTAAGAACGGTGGCGAAACTCTGCCTTTAGTATTGAAAAGGATTAACGAAGTAATACCAAGAGAATTTATCAATGAAAAATTGGTAGTAGACGATGAAAGTAATGATGACACCCAACATATCGCGGCGTCTTTTGGGTGGACTGTTATTCCGAACAAAGGCTGTGGAATAAGTGATGGCGCAAACATCGCGTTAGAAAATGTCACCTCTGAATTTTTCATAAGTTTTGAACAGGACTTGTTGTTGGCTCGTGATTGGTGGGACAAAATCCCATCTCTGCTTGATAATTCCAAAGTTGCTGCTGCTTCTGGGATGCGTTTTGCAGACAAGCCAGAGGGTGTTAGAAAACTGCAACAGTACGTGGCGAAGAAGTATCGCGGTGAAGCGAGTTTGGCTTCTTGGCTTAGATCTAGGTACATGGCTGCTTTTACTCTGGGTAAAACCTTGGACAACACGATTTACAAAACAAAAATAATCAAGGCGCTTGGAGGTTTTCCAAGAATGCGTGTAAACGCTGGTGTTGAAACTATTTTAGCTTACAAAATTGATCAAGCTGGCTACCACTGGGTTGTTGATTATAATGTGCAATCTCTCCATCTGCGAAAGGGGTTAGAGCAAGAACTGAATCATCAATACTGGTACGGAACGCAACTGTACGAAATATGGCGAAGAATAGAAACTGAAACAAATAAACGGCCACCAGTAACAAGGCTTGGTGTTATCCGCCGCTTTTGTATGTCCCCTTTTACTGGATTGTTTATGGCATTTCAAACCAGAGAACCGACAGTCCTGTACATTCATCCGCTGATTAGATTTTATTACATGAAAGGTCTTCTACAAGCTTCAAGACTCGAAACAAAATCAAGAAAAGAGTAGCGCTTCATTACTGGTTTTTCAGTTTTTTCATCAACTCTTCTTGAAGCACTTCAGCGTGTTTTCTGACTTTCTCAACTTCTGCTTTAACAGTTTTGTCTTTAACTTCTTTTTTACGTTTCTCATTGGACTCCAAAATCAACCGCAAAAACTCCGAGTCATAAGCTTGCAGTAGCAATTCAGTGTTGGGTATCAAACAGTGCCCGCCAATCACACCTGGAAACATAACAGGCCTATCAAACCTCAAACGATGAGTATCCTCAAGAAAATCAACGGTTTCATTAAAATCAGCGCCGAAAGCTCTGGAGATTCGATGCATCTCTTGGAAACAAGCAATCATCCACGCGCGATAGGTGGTCTCAAAAAGCTTAGCCAACTCCGTTTCCGTGCAACTTTTCAAAACTTTTACTTTTAGGTTCAATTTCTCAAAATGGCCACGAGCGGCCTGTGCCGCAGCTGGACTTGCGCCGCCAACATATTTAGTCCAACGCCTCATTTCCCACTTCATATGCTCAGCACTTTTATGCACGCCACGCGCTGGCGAATGTGCAACGAGACACTTGCATCTTTGAGCTACTTTCATTGTGGTTCCTGGAGGAACAGTGCTGTTAATAATTACGAGTTTGGGCTTAAACTCTTCAACGTAGCCGGCGACTACGTCTGCAAAGTTTTGTTGGTTACTGCATGGTAGACAAACATGCATGGTGTCTATTTGGCTTGGAAACTTTTTTCTGCTTTGGTTAAGCTGGCGCATTTTTGTTTCATCTAAATCCAAGCCGTAAACAGTGAAACCTTTTTTCTCCTCTTTCAACAACGCAAAAAGAGTATATCCAATCTCACCTAAACCAACAATCAACACTGTCTCTTGGGTCAAATGCTTGCCACCATCACTGGAAAGTCAAGTTAATGTTAAAGTATTTAAATCTGGAGCCCAACAGGACAGTTTATGCTGAATTCAAAGAGAGGCACGGGCATAATTACAGGAGCCAACGTGGAAATAGGTGCAAACGTTGCCATTTGGAATTACGTGGTGATAGGAGACAACACAAAAATCGGCGACGGAACCACCATAGGAAGCTTCTGCGACATAGGGAAAAACGTGACTTTAGGCAAAAACTGCAACATACAAGCACACGTAACCATCTCAAACGGTTGCGTACTAGGCGATAACGTGTTTATCGCTCCAAACAGCACTCTTCTAAATGACAAGTACCCAAAAAGCACTTTCATGACGCCACCAATCATCAAAGACAACGCTGTTATCGGCGGAGGCGTCACCATACTGCCCAACGTGACCATAGGAGAGAAAGCTGTGATTGGCGGAGGAAGCGTCGTCACCAAAAATGTGCCGCCAAGAACAGTGTCAACTGGCGTTCCAGCAAAAGTGGTAATGCCTTTAGAAGAATATGAAGCCAAGCGCGACGCTTTCATACAGGCAAGACGCAAGGTGAACAAATGAGAATATGGTATGACGCCTGCACAGGCAAACACGTCAGGTATGGTGCCGCTATTGCGCAGCGTCTCAGGAAATCAGGACACGAATTTGTTTTTACTACGCGCGAGCATCCAGACACTATACCACTGGCGCGAATCCTCGGAGAAAAACCTATCGTCATAGGCAAATACAACCCATCAACGCTTTTCTCAAGGTTGGAAGAGAGCGCCGAACGCATAATGCAGTTTTCCAAGCTCTTCAAGGATAATCCTCCAGACATTGCAATAGCTCATCAATCAGTTGAGCTTTGCCGAACCGCTTTTGGTTTAGGAATCCCAATAATTTTGACTGCGGATACACCTTACGCTACAGCCGTCAATAGGCTAACAATACCCTTTGCGCACACAGTCGTAGTCTCAGAGGCTTTGCCTAAGCATTTTCTGAAAGATTGTTGCGCCAAAAATATTGTTCCGTTCAAAGGAGTAGATGAAGTTGCTTGGATTAAAGATTTTAAGCCTTCAAAAATTGATGGTTTAAAGAAGCCTTTGATAGTTATTAGGCAGGTGGAAGCCAAAGCAGCCTATGCAGGGGGAAAGCAAGACCTTGCAGAAACCATCGCAGAAAAACTTGCCACACTGGGAAATGTGCATTTTATCCAAAGATATAACCAACAGGGCAAAACGTTCGGAGTTAAGGAAGCCTTTGTGGATTCAGCAAGTTTGGTTGCAAATGCTGATTTAGTCGTTAGCTACGGAGGAACTATTGCAAGGGAAGCAGCCCTTCAAGGTGTTCCCAGCATAGCTATTTCTGAAATGGCTAAAACTTACGTTAACCGGTATCTGGCTAAGAAAGGTTTTCCACTATTCGCCACAACAGAGCGAGGAGTGCTGGGGTATGCGAAGAAATATCTTGGTAAGAGATTTGATGTGCATAGCGAACTTGCAGAATTAGAGAATCCCGTTGATGTGATAGAAAAAGTTGTAGATAGTTTGAGAAACTAGCACTTTGCCGCTTTGCCAGTTAAGCAACTGTAACTGCGATTTTATCTCCAGCTTTCGCATGAAATTTTTCCGCTGCGCTGCCTTGATTTAGGGCTATTTCCATAAAACCATGGCTTCCAATTAGGACTATGGGCTCTTTAGGTTTCGCTTGGGCATAGGCTTTGCCGAACGTAAGTTTTAGCGAAATGCTGGGCAATTCTACGTTGACTTTTTTAGCGTAGTTTTGGACCAATTTCTCGTTTATGTTTGTGATTATGTTGCCAAAGCCGTCGATGTGCATGACTTCGCCGATTAGAGAGTCGTTTCCTCGTTTGACTTTGGCGAATTCAGGTTTGATCGGGTCGTTTATTTCTGGTCCAAATTCTATGGGTTGTACTCCTTTCTCTAAGTGGGCTGCTGCAGGCGCAAAAATGTCTCTGCCGTGAAATGTGCTGGAAATTTTAGGCAGCATAAACTTGGGATTTGTAAGTTGGTATACGTGTTCTATGCCTTGGCTTTGGGCGGCTAAAATCAAAATGCCGTTATCAGGACCAACAAAAAAACCCTTCTTAGTCTGTATTAATATAGCGCGTCTTTGGGTGCCGACGCCTGGGTCCACAACTGCCAAGTGAACGGTGCCTTCTGGAAAGTATGGTGCAGCCGAAGCCAACATGAAAGCGGCCATTCGAATGTTAAATTTTTCAATATCATGTGTTATGTCGATTAGTGTGGCTTTTGGGTTTATGGTTAAAATCACCCCTTTCATTTCTGCCACGTAAGGGTCTTTTAGCCCAAAGTCACTAGTCAAAGTTATCATTTAGGGTTAACCGCCGTGAACAACTGGGACAAAGACGATTTCGTCTCCATCGTTCAATTTAGTTTCCAAACCGTTTAAAACGCTGATTTCTCTGCCATTTATGAGTATCAGCGCATTTGATCGTGAATCGTTGAGTTGTTGGTCACTGAAGGTTTTTTCTAACTTTGGCATTTGTTGGCTGATTTTTGTTACTAATTCTTTTAGTGACATTCCCTCTTGGAAGTTGATGGTTAATTGTGTTTTGCCTGATAAGTGGCGTAGTGCACCGATGAATTTTATTGTCAGTGTCATTTGTTTTCTGCGCTCATTATATTTATAGAATTATTCTATGTTAAAATTGTTTTGCACTTTTTTGATTGTGAGCTTAAAAGTTTTGGAATCTTTCTTCTGTTAATGTTTCGACGATGTCGGTTGCTATTTCAACGATTGAATCTGCCTGCTTCATCATTGCTTCGCCGTTTACTTCTTCTAGTTGTGATATTTGTTGTATGATGGTTTCGATTTCTATTAGAAACCGTAAAAGTGAATCATTTGTTGTTGGGTTTTTCATGACTTCTTCTCGTATGAGTATTTCTATGAAGGCAGGTTCGCCTAGACTGTAGTATATGGCGTTTCTTGCTTTTCTGATTGCTTCCAAAACTAAACCAGGTGCCATATAAGGTATTTTTCGCGCTGCTTCCAATTCGGCTTTTGCCTCACGAAGGTACCTTAATGCCCACCCTTTCCTGTAATCATCCATCATGGAGGGTTCTTTTCCTAAAATTACTTGTTTATTCTGATGCTTCTCCTTCGCTAACATCAGGTTCAGTTGAAGAGTTGGCTTGAGCTAATGATATTTTACGGGTTATGTATCCAGCAATCTGATTTCTTACTCGTGTGGTTGTTCCTTGCGTTAAAGAGTCAACTAAACGCTTGTTCTCGTCAAAGTTGCTGGTAAATTTATCTGGAAAACGCGCCAGTAGTTCTTTGCCGACTCGTTTAATCTGTTCAGTCTTTACTTTTCCCAAGTATAGATTCCTCGATATTAACGGTTTTTAGTTCTTCGACGCTTGGAAGCGTAGGAGCAACTCTCAATAGATGATAGGCTTAATTTAAGTTTACGCCTTATAGCGCGAATTAACTGACCGATGAATCGTAAAGTAAACTTTTAAGGGTGAAGTAAACGGTTAGTTTAGTTTTACGTTAAAGAAAACTTCAAAGTTTTTGGCTATTTGTTCGGCAACTTCATCAACTTGCATTTTCTTGATTTCAGCCACTGCTTCAACTACATTGCGTATGAACGATGGCTTGGTTAATTGTCCATTGTAGGGTTGCTTCCAATATGTTACTGGGCCATCGGTTTCTGTTAACAAGTTTGTCAGTGGCACTTTTTCTACGACTTCGCGGATGCCGTTAGAGTAAGTTACAGGTGGTCCTTCAGTGATAAAGTAGCCATTGTCTATTGCCTTGTATAGTGCGCTCATTGGGTGACTGAACCAGTGCAGCAGCACTCGCTTGAGAGTGTATGAGGGAAGCATGTCTACTATTTTGTCTGTTGTTCCGCGTGAATGAATAATTACGGGAAGGTCAAGCGTTTCGGCGAGGTGAAGCATTTTATCGAAAACCATCGTTTGCTTTTCCCATATGGTTTCATACTTGTAGTCTAAGCCGATTTCGCCTATTGCTTTAACAATGTTTTTTTGTTTTTGAATGAAATCGATAGTTTCTTCAAGTTCGTTTTCTTTGAGAACGTTTACGTTCCATGGGTGAATCCCTAAAGCGGGGTAAACTAACTCTGGGTATTTTTCTGATAGTTTAATGTCGTTTTGGCATGTTTTTAGATCCATTGAATTTGTTACAAGCGCTGTTATGCCTGCGTTTTTTGCGTCCGCTATCAGTTCATCAATGTGACCGGCGTATTCTGCGTCGGAGAGGTGAATATGGGCGTCTATTAGTTTCATTTTTCTCAGCGCTATATTCATGGTTGATTGTTTTTATAATTTTCTTTGTTTAGCATGGCAAGTTTGATGTTAACGGTAATTTAGAGGAAAAAGCGATAACAAAGGTTAAATATTGCTTTAAAAAGAAAAAGAAGCTACGGAGTAGTCGTTATGACTGAATTAGAAATAGCTGTAGCTCCCATGCACCGGTTATGTAAGAAAGCTGGCGCTGACAGAGTAAGTGAAGCAGCAGCAAAGGAACTTGCCAAGGTACTTGAGGAAATTGGCGTTAAGATTGCTAAAGAAGCATTGGATTTTGCGATGCATGCTGGAAGAAAAACAATTAAATCTGAAGATATTGAGATTGCCGCTAAAAAAGTCATGGGAAAATAGTAATCTTATAACTCAAGTTCTCCCTTTCTTCTTTTTTGTTAAAGTTGAGCGTTTGTGTCCTATTGCGCGATATGAACTTTAGCCTCCCTTCTATGAAGCACTTTGTGGCACGGTAAGCAGTTTAGGTTCTTTTTGCGTCGAAAATGGAACGGCTTTTTTTAAGCGGTTGCTGATGAGTCCCATAGGAACTGGAAGTACTCTCGAGCAAAACCGACTAAGCCCACGTGGTTGCTCCATATGACTAGGCTTGGTTTGTCCTCGCCTAGGAGTAGCATGGCTTCTTTGCCGTCAGCGATTATGCCGCCGCCGAACATGTGGTCTCTAATTCGCAGCTCGTTTAAGCCAGGGTATTTTTTTATGAAGAGCCAGTCTTCCTTTTTTCCAGCCGCCATAAGTTTAACCTTGACCGTTTTCTTCAAGCCCCCGCTGCCCAGCAAGGGCTCAGCCATGGCGATTACTGGTTTAGCGAATTCTGGTGCTGCAATCACGATTTCCATTGTGGCTTTTTTGAGGACTTCTTCAAGTTTAGTTAAGACGGCTTGTTGACCACGCAAGATCAGCATGTCTGGTCGCTCAACGAGTTCGCGTTTTTCGTACAAGGGCTGAAGCGCTTCGGCAACAGTGTTTTCCCAGTTCAAGTATTTGTCTTCCAACCGCAGCTTCGTGAACCTTGTTGCTTCGAGCGGTGGCACTGGGTAATATTTGAATGGACGACTTTCGCTACTTTTAATCCAGCCCTTTTCTTTAAGCGAGTTGAGAACCTCATACATTTTGCTGTAGGGCACTTTAGCTTCCTGGCTTATCTCCATAGCCGTCATTTGCCCACCTTCCAGCAACACTATGTAAGCATCAATTTCGTAGGCGTTCAAGCCCATTTCTCGCAAAGCATTTCGCGTGTTCTCGTTAATGGACACTCTTTCCCCTCAATCACCTTAGGAAACGTTTGGAAACCTTATTATCATCAATGGCTCTTAAGCACTTCGAAAGCGTAGATGTTAGAAGGCAAAAGTATGAAGGATATCAAAACCACGAGAAGCATTTGTCCTGAATGCCTAAAGGCTATAGACGCAACCATTTTTGAAGATGAAGGCAAAGTCTTCATTAAAAAAGAGTGCCCTGAGCATGGGGCTTTCCAGGAAATTTACTGGTCAGATTACGACCAATACGTTCGGGCAGAAAAATTCCGTTATGATGGCGAGGGAATAAGTAACCCTCGAACCGAGAAAAAGAACGGTTGCCCGTACGACTGCGGCATTTGCCCAGAACACAAATCTCACACTGCCCTTGCAATAATCGACGTCACAAACAGGTGCA
>JBEKHJ010000061.1:0-10129 GCA_050012335.1 Bathyarchaeia archaeon | reverse complement strand
AACGCTTGGGTAATTTAGGGCCTGGATGCAAACACGCTTGATTTTTCCCTGTTTTGACACGTTGCTAAGCGCTGTTAGGACGTTTGAGGTTGGAAAGGTTGGCCATGAAACCCTAGACAGCAGTTCCGTGCTGCTTTTGCTTCCTCTAGCTTGGGGGCAGAAACCACAGTTAGCCGTGCATTTGCCCGCCTTGTAAGTCATCAGGTATGCCGTTGTAGGCTCAGCATCTAACTTGCCCTTTAACAGTTCAAGAACTATGGCAGTACCTGTTGAAACGCGAATTAAGTTAGGGAAATGATATTTTTGCTCCAATATACTAAACGACCTAGCCAACTATATGAGAGACGGGAAGGGTCGATTTATTAATAATGGTTCTTGTTTAAAATTAACCTTGAGTAATGAAGCGATGAAGCGATAAACGAATTCCGATTGTATAAGTTTATATAATTGTTTAGCCAATTAAAAATTCGCTGTTAAAGAATAAAAAGGCAAATCAACGAAGGTAAGTTTGATTGACAAAAAAAGTCCTTCACGAACCAAAATTAGATACAATCTTGATGGTTGAGAATGCAATTCTAAGTGCCGATGATTACTATACAAGAACTCAACTTTGGAGAAGGCTGCCTAGAAAAATACAATACCAAACTTACAAGCGTATTTTAGATTATCTGGAAGCTTCAGGCAAAATAGCTTTTAACGCAAGAAAA
Organism: Bathyarchaeia archaeon; assembly: GCA_050012335.1. Classification (GTDB taxonomy): domain Archaea; phylum Thermoproteota; class Bathyarchaeia; order Bathyarchaeales; family Bathycorpusculaceae; genus Bathycorpusculum. The sequence goes on along the minus strand of JBEKHJ010000061.1, from coordinate 9,422 downwards.
ATTATCTATACCGGCGTAAATAACCCAAAACTTGAAGCAATGATAAAATCAAGCGTTAAAATCTAAGTCGTATGATAGCAATCTTAAAGGCCTAATCTTTTTTTCCAGCAAAGCTTGCTATGCGGCTTGCAAGCGATATTAAGAAAAATCCTACGAAGGCAAATTCTACAAAGCTGAACATTGCTTGCGTTGGAAAAATTAACGTTAGAACTATGCCTATGTATAGGGCGCTTCCAATGTATCTGCCGATTGGGTCGTATAGTTTTTTGGCGTAAAGGCTTGAGGCTAGGAATTGAATGAATGATGCGGTTATGAGCAGCAAGAGCCATGTAGGATAGTATCCTTTGGCAGCGAAGAATGTGAATATACCGATTACAAGGGCAAAGTCGGTTGCTGCGTCGTAATAGGCGCCGAACCTTGAGGCTACCTTTAATCTTCTAGCTGAATAGCCATCAAATAAATCCGTGGCAGCCGAGAAAGCGAACAGGATTAAACACAAGGTTATGTTTCCTGCGTTGTAGAGGTAAAAGAAGAGGGGTAGAACTACGATTCTTAGTGAACTGATGATGGTAGGGATTATGATTAGTTTTTGCAACTGGTTGCACTTTTATAATGTTATTTTGCCTTCCATATTCTTGCGGGTTTGAGATTAAATGCCTGCCTATCAATTAAACAATTTTTGAAAATTTTTGAAAACGGAAAATTGAATTATCGTTCGCCGGGTGAAAATACGGGTAAACCAAAGCTACCTTAATTGCCATTTTAGTTTTTAACCACCAAACAATGAGTATTCAAAAAATGAAAAGCTCGAAAAACTCATAAAAATTAGAACGTTTAATCCCTTAAAAACCTTACATAAGTGAGCACACTTCAGAATTCGCATCAGCCTTCCAAAAAAATGCCTATTTAAAATGCAACCAAGGTTTGTGTTGGCAAAACTTTATTATGCGACTGTGAAATTTTACATTCGGTTGAAACAGAATGCTTACGACCTCCTAGGTGGCTCGGGTTGGTTTGACGGCGAAGTTAACTGATTTAGGTTTCTCAAAAGGCATAATTGCAGAGACCATAGTTTCAACCTATAACACAGATGGAAAACCAAACGCAGCGCCAATGGGCGCCATCATGGAGGACGAACAGCATCTCATCATTAACCTTTTCAATTCATCATCAACCTGCAGTAACATTAAAGCAAACAGGTGTGCAGTTGTAAATTTAACAAGCAACATAGAGGTTTTTTACAAAACAGCCTTCAAAGAAGCAAACCCCAGCGGAAAACCGCCTGAAGAATGGTTTGAACCAGCAAAAACTGTTAACGCGCCTAGACTACGTTTTGCAGATGCATCAATCGATGTTTCAGTCAATGACATGGTGCCAATTGGCACAGAAAAAACCAAAGCCGTATGCAACGTAAAACTAGTGCAGGCAACGCAGAATTATCCTCAAGTTTACTGCCGCGCCATGTCAGCAACGGTTGAGGCCATCATACATGCAACCCGCGTAAAGGCTCTAATAAACGAGAAAAAGGAACAAAAACACGTTAGCAAACTTTTGGAACTGATTGAAAACTGCAGCAGCGTCGTAAATCGAGTAGCTCCAAACTCATCTTACTCTATGGTTATGGCTGATTTAATGAAAAAAGTCGATTCATGGAGGAACAGTAAGTGAAGGTTTACGTTAAAACTCCAGCCCGGCTTCATTTGGGATTGATAGATTTAAATGGCGATTTGGGGCGGATGTTTGGCGGCTTAGGTGTAGGCATAGACCACCCGAACGTCATCGTTGAAGCCGAACAATCAAAAAAATTTTCCATAGAAGGCCAAGAAACCGAAATTGTAAATGCTCTGGCAAAACGCTTCTTCACCGCTTACCCTATGCAACCCACTGTCCACATAAACGTTAAACAGGCAATTCCAGCACATGTCGGCTTAGGCTCCGGAACCCAACTATCCCTTGCCATCGCGGTAGCTCTTGCAAAACTGTTCAATGTAAAAGCTTCAACTCAGGAACTAACAGTTGCCATGGATAGAGCCAGAAGAACAGGCATTGGCACGGCAATCTTTGAAAAAGGCGGATTCGTAGTTGACGGAGGAAAAGCCATCACTAACCCTGATACTCCGGATAAGTTTCCGCCTTTGATTTATCGCCAGCCATTTCCCACAGAATGGCGTTTCATCGTTGCAATTCCAAACTTGATTGAAGGCTTATCTAATTCGGAGGAAAACTCAGCCTTTAACAAATTGCAAAAAATGTCAGCGGAAGAGGTTGGCAAAATCTGCCGTTTAACCATGCTCAAGCTTCTTCCAGCATTGGCTGAACATGACATTAAAGGTTTTGGAGAAGCCGTAACCGCAATTCAAGAAATAATTGGAGGGTATTTTGCGCAAGTGCAAGGCGGAAGATGCACAAGAGCTGACATTGCAGACTGTATAGAGTTCATGAAAGAAATCGGCGCTTACGGAGTAGGACAAAGTTCATGGGGACCAGCACTCTACGGCGTGGTAAAGCAAGAAGAAGCTAAACAAGCTCTGTCAAAAGTCAAAGCTTACCTAGATAAAAGCGTAGGCGGGCAAGCCTTCGTTGCTAAAGCAAACAATACAGGAGCAACCATAAAAATTGTCAATTAACAAAACGGGCAAAAATTTGAAGGTACTCTTGATTACAGGTGCACTCGCAGAAGACACGGTAAAACGCTATGCACAAGAAACCAGCGTAAACACCGAAACAGTTGCCCTCAAGATTCCAGTTGCTGCACTGTTAACGCCTGAAACCATCGTTAAAGCCCTAGAAAACATCAACGTAAAAGACTTTGACATGATTTTGGCGCCAGGACTCATCCGAGGAGACACAGCAGTGATTTCTAAAGCATTTGACATCCTAACCTTCAAAGGTCCAAGATACGCTGCTGACCTGCCAACCGTTCTGGATTCGCTCGGAGAAGTTAAGCTTTCAACGATTGTGCCAGCGTGCGATTTGCTGCGGGAAAAACTTCAGAAAAAAGCGTTGCAGGAAATAGAGAAGGCAGAGCAAAACCGTGATGAACTGCTCAAGAAACCTGGCAGCATGCTGATTGGGGATTTGGCGGTTGGCAAAGACTTTCCCATGCGTGTGCTGGCTGAAATCGTTGATGCACCCTTAATGGATAAAGACTCAATCCAAAGGTTAGCAAAACATTTCGTTCAGGTTGGCGCAGACATTATTGACGTTGGAATGGTTGCAGGTGAATCCCGACCTTCCGATGCAAGGCGCATTGTTGAACTTGTCAAGCAAGTTGTGGCTGTGCCTGTGAGCATAGATACGCTTGATCCAGCTGAGATTCGAGAAGCAGTTCTTGCTGGCGCAGACCTAGTATTAAGCGCAGATGCAGGAAACATTGAAGAGATTGCACCTTTTACCTCGAAAGTCGCTGTGGTTGTCATTCCAACAAATCAACGCCAAGGCTATTTTCCAAAAAAAGCCGAAGAACGTGTCAAGTTCCTAGAGCAAATAATTCAGAAAGCAAAGAAGTTAGGTGTGGCAAAATGCCTAGCGGATTTGATTCTTGAGCCGTCAGATGTTTTGGAATCGTTTATTGCTTTTCGCCAATTCGCTGATAGAAACCCGAGTGTGCCGCTGTTTGTTGGTGTTTCGAATGTTACTGAATTGATGGATGCGGATTCCGTTGGCGTTAACGCTTTACTTGCACGCTTATCCTCGGAGGTCGGCGCAAGCATTTTGTTGGCTACAGAGAAAAGCGACAAGGCGAAGGGCACCGTAAGCGAGGAGGTCGCGGCGGCTAAAATGATGTTTCTAGCGAAAAAACGCGGTTCTGTTCCTAAAGACCTTGGCATAGACCTTCTTGTCCTTAAAGACAAACGCGTGCACGAGGAGCCTTACGATAAAAAATTGGAAGCAGACGCTAAAGTTGTATTGGCATCTGAGAAGTCGGAGCCGTCAATTCTGGATGCAGAAGGCATGTTTAAAATTGCCGTTGATCGTGTTGAAAACGTTTTGGTTGCTGTTCATTATGCTTCGCTTGAGATGGATAAGCCGATCAACATTATCAAGGGCAAAACCGCTGAGGGCGTATACGATAAAATTCTGCAACTGGGCTTGGTAACGAGGCTGGATCATGCTGCTTATTTGGGAAGCGAATTGGCAAAGGCTGAAGTAGCCTTGCGAACTGGAAAAGAGTACATTCAGGATAGTCTTTTGTTTAAGAAGTAGATGGTTGCTCTGCTGAAGCGGTCTTGGGTTGTTCTTGTTTTCCAATTTTTATGAGAGAATTTTTAGTGACAGCCAATATAAGTGGGGTTCCGACTAGTACAGCGCAAATAATTAGAATCGTCCGCTCCACAGGATAAGCCAATACTACAAGAGCCCATTCTGTTGGCCATGCTGCTGCTGGAATTATAGGTGGACTGATTTGTCCAAATACAAACTCAAAAAGTATATTTCCTGTAAGATGCTGCATCATTGTTCCAATTAAAGTTAAAATTGTCAGTCCACCGGCTACGAGTTCAGTTTTGTTAGCTGTCTCAACCCATTTTGCCGCTTTTCTTCCCAGAGGTGAAAGTAATACTATGAATGCGGCAATGTGCATCCAAGCAAAAGGAATTGAAATAGATGTGCCTGGAATGGTGACAAATATGCTGGTCAGTGGGTCAACAAAAAACAGAAGCAGTAAACCAGCGTTCAAGGCAACTACTGGTAGCCATTTACGTCTCATTAGGAAGCCTACTGAAACGGCGGCGACAAAGTCAGGTAGAAAATCTAAGCCTAAGAAGGACGTGGGTCTGCCTAATCCGACTGCTCCAAAATTTCCGATTAATACGCTTAAGCCTCCAAGGTAGGGTCCTAACAGGATGCCTAATATCGGCGCTAAGAAATCGGAGAAGGAAAGGTATCCGCCTCCTCCTATGAGCAAGCTGAATGGGATGAACCGTAAAACAATGTAGAGTGCAGTAAAAATTGTGAGTGTGGCGATTTGTTTGGTTCTTTGGCTTGTTTGGCTTGGATTGGTTATTTTCCAGTCACCTTAGGAATTTTTTGCATCGCTGTGTAATTTTTTACAATGCACTGCTATAAAAAACTTTCCAGTAAAAAATATGCCGCAAAAACAAGCCCTTGGTATTGACACATAAATGTAAAATCTGACCAGCTAAAAAAGCATGCAAAAAAGCCTTAATTAGTCGCCTATTTTTAGGGTTATTTTGCTTATAGCGCCTGTTTTTAGGTCATTTTCTTGGTTGCGACAGAATGTTTAGCCTTTAGCAAATTTTAAATATAAATCGGAGCCAATTGTACCTTTGAGGTTATTAGCGTGGCGAAAGCTGCCAAAAAGGTCGTAAAAAAGGGTAAAAAGAAGAAATAAGGCGCTACAAAGTTTGCCTAAACCCTCATTTTCTTTTTCACAAAAAAATACTTGTTTCTTTCAACAGCGTGGCAAAGTAAACATAAAAAGCGTTATAACTATTCAAAAAAGCATCTCAGCCTCTTTTTTGCCGTTTGACATAATTTGCCTAAAAGAAGCTTTATCTTTTTAAAAGTAATAAACTATATTGAACGGGTGAAAAAAGAATTTGGAAAGCAATCCGTTAAGTACACGCTTAGCAGGCTTGGAACTGAAAAACCCAACTATTCTAGCATCTGGAATATTGGGCTACTCAGCAGAATCCTTAAACCGCATAGCCAAGGGCGGCGCAGGAGCCGTAGTCACAAAATCCATCGGCATAGAACCCAGAGTCGGCTATGCAAACCCAACAGTGGTTCAAGCAAAAAGTGGACTAATAAATGCTATGGGATTACCAAACCCGGGAATCGACGTTTACGCTGAAGAAATAAAATTCTCTAAAACAGTTCTGCGCATTCCACTTATCGTAAGTGTGTTTGGTTACTCAGCAGACGAATATGCGGCCGTTGCCAAAAAAGCCGTTGATGCAGGCGCCGACGCAGTGGAGCTTAATGTTTCATGTCCGCATGTTAAGCAAACTGGCGCAGAAATTGGTCAAAGCCCAAAACTCCTCTCAGAAGTAGTTCAAAAAGTGAAGGCGGCAGTTAATAAGCCCTTAATTGTCAAGCTCTCCCCAAACGTTGCAGATATAACTGTAATAGCTCAGGCGGCGGTTGAGGCAGGAGCAGACGCTTTAACAGCTGTGAATACCCTGAAAGCAATGGCGATTGACGTTGAAACTGGGCGTCCAATTTTAAGCAACATAAAAGGAGGCTTGTCTGGTCCAGCCATCAAGCCAATAGCTTTACGATGCGTTTACGATATTCATGAAGAATTTGATGTGCCAATTATCGGCTGTGGCGGAATAACAGACTGGCGCGATGCCGTTGAGTTTTTCTTGGCTGGCGCTTCAGCGGTTCAAGTTGGTACTGCCATTGCGTTGGAGGACACGGAGGTTTTCCAAGCTATAACTAAAGGAGTAGAAGTTTACATGAGAAAGAAACATTATAGGAGTGTAAAAGAAATTGTCGGCCTCGCTCATCGTAGCTAACACGCTTAGAACAACAGAAATCGTGCAAGTTAGAACTGAGAGTCCAACCGTTAAAACCTTCATCCTGCCAGATAGACTATGTTCAAAGGCTAAACCAGGCCAGTTCCTGATGCTTTGGATTCCTGGTGTGGATGAAATTCCATTAAGCATAATGGACGCTAGTAACGGGTTGGTTGCCGTTTCAGTTAAGCAAGTTGGCGATGCAACTAGGCATTTGCATGGGCTGAAAGCAGGCGAAACCGTAGGCATACGCGGGCCTTTTGGCAACAGTTTCACTGAAAGCCGAGGCAGAGTCCTTTTGGTGGGCGGTGGCACGGGAACGGCGCCTTTGCTGTTTCTTGCAAAGCAACTTTCAGCTAAAACCGAACGGTTATCCTTTGTTGAGGGCGCAAAAACCAAGGATGAACTGTTGTTTGTCAGAGAGCTTAACGGTATTTGTAATGAGAAAAGCTTGATTACAACAACGGAAGACGGCACTTATGGCTTGCAGTGCTTGGTAACTGAGCCCCTAAGCAGCCTCTTGGACAGAGAAAAATTCGACATGATTTACACTTGCGGTCCAGAAGTAATGGTGAAGAAAATTTTTGAGCTAACAGAACAACGCAAGTTACCCATAGAAGCAAGCCTAGAGCGGCTGATGCGCTGCGGCATTGGCTTGTGTGGAAGTTGCGTGATTGGCAAATACCGCGTCTGCAGAGATGGCCCAGTTTTCACGGCTGCACAGCTACGGGAAGTTAAGGATGAGTTGGGCATTTCAAAGATTGGCTTTGACGGCTCAAGAATACCATTCTAAACGGCGTTTAAGATGTCGTTGTCTCAGTCAGAACTGGAAGAGCTTGCGAGAAAAGCCATCCTCCTCTACAACAGGCTCAGGAGCCCTGAAGTCACAGCCAAACTCGTATTTCTGTCGCCAGTGATGCTTACGGTTTCGTTTTCTGGAGGCTTCTGCTATGGCTGCGGAGTATTGGATTATGTTGAAGGTTTCGCTCAACAATTCAAGGCGTTAAGTGCTAAAGTGGAGTTGAAGGTTGGAAAGACAAGGCAGATAACCCCAAGAAACTTCGAAGCAGACTACATCGTTAAAACCAAGTAAGTAGGTAGTGGGGGTCCCTCCAGAGGGGGAGAGGGTAGGGTCTGTTTGGCAAGTTTTAACCTCAATACAAAACTTATTCAAAGGCTTAATCAGACACTCTTCCCACATAGTTCTGTTCCTTTGGGCACTGGAACCTCATGCGTGGAATACGTTAGTTCTTATCTGTTTTCTCTTCCATCTTGCTAAATGCTTCTTCAACCAAAGGCCTCACTGCTGGCAAGCGCTCTTTGATCGTTTTCCATACAACATCAAGCTTAACCCCAAAATATCCATGTATTAATTTATCTCTCATTCCAGCCATGTCTTTCCAGGGCACTTTTGGATATTCTTTCCTTATTCTTTCAGGAATGTTCTTAGTAGCTTCGCCAATAACTTCGAAATTCCTGACTACAGCATCAACTGTTTTTCTATCTTTAACAAACGCGTCATAAGTTAGTCCTCTTGTGTACTCTTCTATGCTATTTATGGCATCGATTATATCTTCAACGTAGACCTGAAAATCTCTCAAACGTAAACAGCCTCGCTTAAAATTTTCTCTTTCAGGCGAGGTTTAATGGCTTCTTTCATGACTAGATCAACCTTAACTCCCAAAACGTCGCTCAAATAATTTTCAAGCTCAACAAATGTGAAGAGATCAATTGTTTCATAAAAAGTAACCAGTATATCAATATCACTTTTTCTCTTTTGCTCTTTCCTTACGTAAGAGCCGAAAATCCCAATCTCTTTTACTTTGAATCTATTCCTAAGTTCTTCCTTGTGCTCAGCTAAAGTCTCCTTTAGCTTCTCAAATGTTTTCATTTTAACCTGCATATGACTAAGCACATTTACCTTTTAAAGAATGCGTGAAATACCACAAACATGCACGAGCTCTGGTTATCTCAGTCTTTGATTACTCCAACAACTTGCAGAAAAGTCGCATAAGTTTATAACTGAAGTTTTCAGCGGCTAACGTGAGAGGTAGTCTTTTTACGAGGTCGTTTAAGCCCTAAAAAGAGGGTAGGTAGGCTAGTTTTTAGATAGTGAAACTATGTCTAAAAATGAGGCAGGTAGGCGCTTTTTGTTTGGGTAGCAAAAAGAGGGTTACTATGTTTCTTCTTGAGGTAACCCAATCTTTCGCAAGTAATCTTTAGCATATTTAGGATTGTAAGCTAGCAGCTCTTTACTTCTGAGCAGTCTCCTCTCAAGCCTATCTAATGCCACTCTAAAAGTTGGTTCAACACCCCAACCTTCACTTGCACTAAAGAAAGTTCCCCTCACCGTCCTAAACTGCAAACGGCAATGAATCAGCGGTGTTCCCCGAAGGCTTGTGTTGCGATGACTTTTCATGTAGACGAAAAGTGTTCCTAACTGGAAAGCGTCTTGGTATCTGTGTGAAAAGGAATCAAATTCTTCCATCATGAACCCTTGCTGCTCAGGGTTTATCTCCACACCTTTAACACCGAACTGCACAGATATTTTCCGCTCAGCAGCAACTTCTAACTGGGAGATTGGCTCGAGAAAATCAAGCTTCGTCACAATACCAACTAACCGTTCGTTCGAAACAACCGCTAAACAGGAAATATCATGATCATGCATCTTCTTCTCTGCTTCGCGCAAGCCCGTTTGAGATTCAACCGTAATCACTGGTCTTGCCATTATGCCTTTAGCTGGAACACTTAACGTTTCAATTTTTTCTCCAACTATGTCTCCGGTTGTCTGATGCCTTTGAGGCCAATAAATGTTCTCCAAAATATCTTGAATGCTAATCATACCCACAAGTTTCCCACTATCCATAACTGGAACATGCGAAATACCATACTCTCTCATTGAACTAAGAACTGCTCCCACAGACCGATTTGCTTCAATCG
>JBEKHJ010000060.1:0-10415 GCA_050012335.1 Bathyarchaeia archaeon | reverse complement strand
TTAACTTGGCGCAAGCTAAAAAGATTTTTTCGGAAGAGAGAGAGGGAACATGACTTTGTCGCTTGCGTTTCAGTTAACCGTTGATTTGCCAAACGCTTTCGGATTTACAAATCCTAGGCGTTTATTACTCATAGTGCAGGTTGAATCTTAAATAATGATGTGACTGCTATAGCACTACAACAAATTCAAGTTCATGGTATGGCCCTGAAATTGCAAACATTCATTTTGAAGTTTTTCCAAGCACAAGAGCCTAAAAACTTTAGTGCTTTCTAAGCTTTATCATTGTCAGGGCTTTCTTCAGGTCTAATGGTGTGTTTATGTTGAAGAAAGATCGCAAATCTGGGTCTAACTGTTCTATTACTAAGGTGGAAATATAGCGTACTCCTTGCATTTTACTTATCATTGCTCTCATGTCAAGTTCATTATTTGCTAGCGCTTTTTTAGCTGCTTCCAACGCTTGCTTTGTATGGTAAACTGCATATAAGGGTTCAATTTGATTGTTGGGCCACCTTGGAATAACCGCTGACTTGCCAATACATAACTCAAAAAGCAAAGACACAACATCTATAGAAACAAACGGAACATCAAACGGCAAAAGCAACGAATATTTACCCTGAGCAGCCTCAAAACCAGTTAAAGCGCCAACTAAAGGTCCCCTTGACTCGCAAATGTCAATGACAAACCGAACATTAAAAGAAACCATTTTAGCGTACAAGTTTGCGCGTTCTTTAGAACTGGTGACAACAATTACTTCACTAACAATGCCTTTAACAGCGTCAACTACATGGTTTAGCAAGGGTTTATTATCCAGTTTCAAAACGCCCTTGTCTTCCCCGAACCTGCTCGAGGAACCCCCGCCTATAATAATGGCTGACCTATCCAAACAGTTGGCACTCCACTTTTGCGAATTCTAAACACATGGAGTATTCTTTAAGGTTTGCATCTTTTAAGCTACAAAACAAAGATAAAAAATAAAAAAAGGCTGATTAGTTTACTTCATTATTATCTATCTTTCTTGCCATTTCAGCAATTATCTTTGTGAACGGGTGATCAGGTTTGTCCTGAACAAAAATCAAGTTGCCTTCAGCCCTCAAAATCTCGCAAAAACAAGGCACAATCCCCAACATAGGCACCTGATAAACCGTTTTAACTTTGGCGCTCATTTCAGATTTCTTAGCCGTGGCAGATGAATCAAGCACTTTGTTTAGCACCAAACCCGTTTTCTTCTCAAATAAGTTATACAACTCCTGTAGCATGCGTTTTGTTCCATCCACATCCGACCTATCAGCCGTTGTTGCTACAATTACGAAGTCAGCAGCCACAATAGCATTTATCGAGGAATACTGTAATCCTGGGCTTGTGTCAAAGAACAAGTAATCAAACTTTTGGTCCCTGAGTAATGATTCTTTAAGAGCAAGAAGTCTGCCTAAAGCACGCATTTCCCATTTTCTATCCTTCGATGACATGTCCCGGATTGCTTCAGTTGCAGGGTTTGCAAAGCTAACGAAAAACTTGCCGTTTCCAGGAATCCTGCTGCTTAAATCAACAAGAACCTTATTGATGTCACAGGTATTGTTCAAGTAATCGTTAAACCAGAATTCAACATTTTCAGCTTTAAAAATAGCGAACAAGCTTGGCGCTCGAAAATCAAGATCGAAAACGCAAACTTTCTTGCCGTTTTTAGCCAAAGTTGCTGCTAAATTCACTGAAAGAAGCGTTTTTCCAGTACCGCCTTTATAGGAATGTACAGCGATTATCTTACTCATAGTTTTCACCCTTGCGTTTCCCTGTCAACGTAAAAGTAGGCTTTTCTTCCCTTTCGCTCTTTCTTAAGGTGACCCATAATTACAAGCTGATTAAGATATGCACTTTCCACCGCTCTGGCTCGCTTTGTTTGCTCAGCAATTTCTTCAGCCGTTGCTCTTCCACATCGGCAAATCGCCATGGCTGTTTTCCGTAGATGATCCGGCATGGAAAGAAGCGTCATAACATCCAATGGCGCATCGGGCAATGTTGGAGCAGATCTTTGGTTGCCATTACCGTTCTTCTGAATTTCAATCATTACCTCCATTTTCTCGTTTAGCTTCTCGAGGTTTTCTTCAATTTTTTCAAGAATGCTTATCGGTCTTTTAGTTAATATTTCGTCTTTAATCACGAGTTATCCCCGAGTTGTTTTGCATGTGTACAGTTGGTTAGTTTAAGTAATAAACTGTTTATTAAGTCTTGCGAAACTACAGTATTTATTTCAAACAACCGAAATTATAACATATCAACCTGTTTTAATAACAGAGTTTAGCGAGTAAAATGATTAATTTTAGAAATTAGTTTTGTCTAGAAATTTGATGTTGGGAAAAGTGGGGTTTTTAGTAGGGGATTAGCGCTTGGTTTCTTGCTTCCTCTACTATAGGTAAGACTTGTTTCAGTTCTTTGAAGTATTTTAGAACTGTTATGCCGCGTTGTGTAACGGCGTAAACTACACGTTGTTTTCCAACGGCACGCTCTTCAACCAAGCCTTGTTTGATGAGGAACTCAAGGTACTCTTTGAGAACGCTGCAGTTAACGTTTGCTTTGTACATGACATGGGTTAGTTTCAGCGGTCCTCGATGTGCCAGAACCGTAATGATGTCAACATACATTTCTAGTTTTGAACGACGCACTTTATACTCCTCTTTTTTTGTTTAATTCCATTTTTTATTATAAAACATTTATGTATTAGTACTCAGTGTTTTTGTCCATCTTTGTGGCTAATTATCGGCTTTTCTGCTTGCACGGTTTAACACGATTAATCTATTTTCGAATGCAGTAACCATGTCATCTAGCAATATTTCACGCAATTCGGTAGACAATCCGTTGATTTTCTCTTGGAAAACGTTCGCTAACTTAGCTTCTAATTCCTTTCTTTCTTTATCTGCAAGTTGTTTCATACACTTTCCTCCAGACTCTAATACAACCCAAAATAGCTAAAGCTATTTAACTAACTTATGAAAGCAACCTATGAATCCGAAATAAATAGCTAAAAACAGAACTTTTCTTGTGCTCTGCGCTGTTTTTGTCCCCTCTAAATAAAGAATCGATAGTTACCTTGTTCATTACCCCTTTATTTTTGTAGCATCTTGGTTTTCTTTATGAACCCAGTACACCTGAGTTTTCCTAGCGCGTATATGTTTCGAAAAAAGTTGCTGTTGTTCTGCAATCACAAATCAATTTAAATCTCATTGACAATTCATCATGCGAAAGTTGTCATTGACCGTAACATAATTGATTGTTTTATTAGGAAGTCTTTTTTTTAATGTTAAGCTCTGTTAAGGAGAAATCTTGGAGTGTATTGCTTATCAAAGGGTATGTTTTGGATGATCAGGTCAGGGCTGAACGCTGTGAAAACTGCAAGTCAACAAGTGAAGTTTTAACAACTAACTTTAGCAATCCTAACCTATTGCTGTACGGTTGCAAAGACAGTAAATGTAAACACAGGCTTTTACGCTTGGATTTTAACGACGGGATAACCCCAAAACTGAGCAATTCTAGCGTTGACAAAAAAAGCATGGCTTAAAGCGAACTACTCGGCGCTTACGCGGCGAGCATCTAAAAGCAAAACCTATGAAGCATTAGAAGGCAGATTGGTGTAGATTTTTTAGTGCAACTAATCGCGGCGCAATAGTCGCAACTATTAAGCCTGTTGAATAGCCTATTGTAGTATAGTGATAGTGAAGCCGCGCGCCAAAGTTATAACTATTGAGCCCGCTTCGGCTCATTTATGATAAAGGCAGTTTTCCTAAGAGAACGGTTGATGCTGTAAACAAGCAGCTTGAACTAAATTTGCGGTGGCGAGGCAGAAAGCTTTTGTCGAGAAAATTAAGCCTAGCAAAAGAAAACTTGAGCATAGAAAAGCGCGTTCATTCTGCCGCTGACGTGGCAGGTTTTCTGCTAGGTTTTTTACAAAAACAACTTGCAAGTTAACGTTCTTTCACTATAAAGTTCAATCAACATATTGGAAGAGACCAGATGCTTGAAAGTACCAGGCCCTTCTCAACTTTCCAATTCAACTAATGGACTAATGGTTCGCTCTTTGAATAGGGAGGCGCAATTTATTCGAGCAGCTAGCTCCAGAAGGTTTAATGTAAGCTTAAATCTCTACCCTTGAATAACCATTAACATGGAGAATCAGCTAAGTGTCCTACGTCTTTAACATACCCTACCGAAACAACCTCAAACTCAAGCAGGTAATGGAAAAAATAAAAGAAGACAAGAAACTGCAAACCTACTGGAAATGCGCCAATGTCATGGCAATAGAACGCATGGGCTACACCGATCATGGTCCAACACACGTTAAAATCGTAGCTAACCTTGCGCTGAAGCTTCTGCGCATTCTTGTCGAGAAAAAACTCATCAAGCCCAGCATTGTAGAAAATTACGGTATGAAAAATGAAGACGCGGAAGTGGTTGTTGTTCTAGGCGCAATCTTTCATGATTTAGGCATGATTGTACAAAGAAGCAAACATGAAGAATACAGTGCAATCTTGGCTTTAGAATTCATCGAGAAATGTTTGACGCCAACCTACAATGAGGAAGAACGAGCAATAATCACCTCAGAAGTTCTACACGCCATCGTAGCCCACGAGCAACCATACAGTATTGAACCATCAAAAAAGATATTAACCAAAGAAGCAGGCATAGTCGGCATCGCTGACGCGTTGGACATGGAAGCAGGAAGAGCGCGAATCCCCTTCCAAGCAGGCAAAGTAGACATACACGCTATCTCAGCATTATCCATCGAAAAAGTAGAAGTAGACGTAGCTGAGACAGGCAAACCCATCATCATAAAAATTAAAATGTCCAATTCAGCAGGCGTATTCCAAATAGACGAACTACTAAAACCGAGAATCGTCAACTCAGGACTTGAACAATTCTTCCATGTAATCGCCGAAATCACAGGCGAAAAAGAAAGAAAAATCATCGAAAAATTCGAAATCTAAATTAAATTTTTGAGGCAACCAAACAATTGATCCACGAATATGATGTTGTGGTTGTTGGCGATTATACACCGCTTTAACAGCGGCAGAACAATGCCGAGTTGCCGTCGTCAGAAAAGTGCATGTTACACGTTCCCACTCTGTTGCTGCGCAGGGTGGAATTGCCGCAAGCCTTGGAAACGAGGAAGAAGACCATTGGGAATGGCACATGGGATTTGGGGTTGCAAAAGCTATTACATGTGCACATGGTCTGTCCAAAGAACATTAAAGTCACTGAAGCAATACTAAAGACTAAGAAGAAAATAATTCAGGAACTTCACCCTAAAAGCGAGTAGGAGACCAATTTAAATGGAAACAAGAAAAGAAATCGATCCGTTAGGCGAGAGATTAATTCCGAAAGATGCCTATTATGGCATTCAAACGTTGAGGGCAACAGAGAATTTTCCCGTAAGCGGAATCAAAGCACCCCTGCCGTTCATCAAGGCTTATGTGCTCATAAAAAAATCAGCAGCCATCGCAAACGCCCAAGTAGGCTGGCTTGAAGAGAAAACCGCGAAAGCAATCATCCAAGCATGCGACGAAGTGTTAGCTGGCAAACTGCTAGACCAGTTCGTGGTTGACGTTTTCCAAGCTGGTGCAGGCACCTCTTTTAACATGAATGTTAACGAGGTTTTAGCGAACAGGGCACTGGAAATTTTGGGCAAAGCGAAAGGCAATTATAAAACTGTGAACCCGAACGACCACGTGAACATGGGGCAATCTACCAATGACACGTTTCCAACGGCACTTCACGTGTCGGTTCTTATGTCTTTGCAGCCGTTGCTTTCTGCGCTGGATGAGCTGGCAGACGCCTTTTACAAGTTAGGCAAAAAATACGTTAATGTATTGAAGTCGGGCAGAACACACCTGCAAGACGCCGTGCCAGTAACTATTGGACAAGAGTTTAACGCTTATGGTTCAGCAATCGCTAACGCTTGCGCTGAGCTAAGGAAAAGGGAGGAAAACCTGTATTCTGTAGCTTTAGGCGGCACAGCAACCGGAACAGGAGCCAACACTCACCCAGAATACAAACGGATTGCAATAGCAGAGTTAGCAAAGATGACTGGTTTTCCCTTAAAGCCTGCAGCAAACAATTTTGAAGCGCTCCAAAGTCACAGAGCAGCGCAAGCGGTTTCAAGCGGTCTTAAAGAGTTAGCCTTGGAGCTTATCAGGATAGCAAATGACCTGCGCCTTCTCGCATCTGGTCCCACGACTGGATTAAATGAGATTACGCTTCCGCCTGTGCAGCCTGGCTCGTCCATTATGCCTGGAAAAGTGAACCCTGTCATGGCTGAATGCTTAGACATGGTAGCTTTCCAAGTTGTTGGAAACGATTTGGCGGTTTCCTTAGCAGTTCAGGCAGGTCAGTTGGAACTCAATGTCATGACGCCTGTGATTATGTATAACATGCTCTTTTCCATTCAAATCTTAAACAACTACATTCCAGTATTCACAAAGAAATGCGTTCAAGGAATAACCGTCAACGAAAAACAATGCAGCCAATACTTGGAAAAGAATCCCTCCTTAGCCACACTCCTATCACCATACATCGGCTACTTGGAAGCAGCTAAAATCGCCAAACAGGCCCAAGCAGAAAACCGTTCAGTAAAAGAGATTGCCTTGGAAAAGAAGTTGCTTAAGCCAGAGGAAATAGAAAAAATATTCAGCCGCAAACGATTACTTAACGAACAATAATCATCCTGCTGTGCCATAACCGCTAACTGTAACAACTGCGTTTGTAGAGCTAGAGCTTGATGTAGCATCAACTAAAACAGCCCAAATTACGCTCTGCGAAGGATACAGTTGCATCATTTCATCATCAGTCAACCATACTGCCCCGCTACTGGTAAAGGTCTTAACAACGCTATTTGAAATTACATTGTCAGCAAATTCCAAGCGAATCCGAACAGTAACAGTCTCGTTATTATTGAAGATGCCGTCAACCTCAATTTTAGGTTTGAAATTGAAAATTTTAAGCGGAAGCGTTTGGATACTCACGTTAGCGCCATACTGGTTATTTAGACCTACTGGAACATTGACGTTTTCTCGCTCAAAAGCGCTACCGACTCCAGAAATCCAAATGCTATAGGGGTTATGAATACGAGCTGTCCAATTGCCAAGGAAGCTGACGCCCCCATCCAAGATTGGCGCTGGATTAGCTGTTTGCCCAATGTCCATTGCATACATGTTGTTGGCATAGCCAGCGAACGATTCGAACACTACACCGAACAGCAAGGTCTGGTACATTGAACCATTAACTAAAAGTCCAGTTTGGTTAGCATTCCCATCTTCGCCAAGCCAGAACCGCACGTCTTGTATTTGGCTGTCTGAAAGCTCAGCGAGCGGTTCAACGTTGATGCCGACGGAGTTGTCTCTAAGATTGAAGAAGCAACGGTTGATTTCTGAACTATCATAAGAACCCGTTGCGTTGCCAATAGGCGTTCGGAAAGCTATGCCTTCAGTGGCATTTATAAAATGGCAATCTTCGATTTTTGTGTTTTCGCTCCAAGATTTCGTGTTGGCCAATTCGATGGCGGTTGATGTATTTTCGAAGATTATGTTGGATATGGTTGTTCCAAACGAGTTTTCAATTCTGATGGTTGCGTTTATTATAGTTAAGCCTGAAATGGTTGCGTATTGAGAAGTGGTGAAGTTGTCGCCGCTTATGATTATTTTTTTACCGTTGCCAATTATGGTTGCGCCATCGCTGACGATTTTAGCGTTCATTTTATTGGAAACCAAAATGTCTTCAGTTAAAGTGTAGGTTCCAGGGTTAAGGTAAACCGATTTTCCCTGAGCTAACGCCGCATTAATAGTGGAAGACGCACCTTCGGATATGGTCTTTGTACTTGTTGTATAACCAGTTAACATGTTTTTCAACTGATAGTAACCGCCAACTTGAGAAACAACAAAATCATAACTGACAGCGCTTGTATCAACTGGACCGCTGGTTCGTTCAAAAATCAGGTAAGTATTAAATGCGGAAAAAGCAAGCAAAGCTACAAGGAAAAGAACGATAACGCGGTTAGAGATAGTTAAGTTAGCTTTCATCTTGAAGAGCTCGGGCAATTTTGAAGTACATGTAAAGAACCAATGTTAATTAAATTTTATGATAATACGCCCCTTATGAGCAAGCATGCAGCCAAAAGAAAATGGTTGCCTATAGACTACCATAAACGTATTAATTATATCCATTCTCTAGTTCAATTTGGTGCCCAAGTGGAATACCGTTCTTTTGGAAAACTCGATTGGAAAGCTTCAGCGCTGGGATTCGGTACCATGCGTTTACCAATCATCGGTGAAGACCAAGCAAAAGTCAACGAGCCTGAAGCCATAAAATTGATCAGATACGCGATAGATCAAGGCGTAAACTACGTTGACTCAGCCTTCACCTACCACGACGGCAACAGCGAAGTAACCTTGGGCAAAGCGCTCGCAGGAAAATACCGCAAAAAAGCAAAAATAGCTACGAAAATGCCAGTTTTCTCAGTGAAATGCAAAGAAGACTTGGATAGAATTCTGAACATGCAGATGACACGATTAAACACTAGCTACATCGATTTTTACCTGTTCCACAGCCTAAACAAAACATTATGGAACAAAGTTAAAAAACTGAACATGCTAAAGTGGGCTGAAAAACAAGTTGCAAAAGGAAGACTTGGCTACTTAGGTTTCAGCTTCCATGATGAATTGGAAGTGTTCAAGGAAATAGTCGATAGCTATGACGGGTGGACTCTTAGCCAAATACAATACAACTACTTGGACGAAAATTACCAAGCGGGAAAAACCGGTTTAAAATATGCAGCATCAAAAGGATTAGCCGTTGTAATAATGGAACCTCTCGCAGGCGGGCTTTTAGCAGTTAATCCACCAGTCGAAATCCGAAAAGAATTGGAAAAGGCAGAGGTTAGAAGAACACCGCCTGAGTGGGCTCTTCAATGGGTTTGGAGCCAGCCTGAAGTGTCAGTTGCCCTAAGCGGCATGAACACCATGCAACAGGTCAAAGAAAACATAGAAAGCGCAAAAAAATCTGGCGCAAACACATTAAACAGTAAAGAACTAGAGCTGATTTCTAGAGCAAGCGAACTTTACCTTAAACGCGGATACATAGGCTGCACACAATGCCGCTACTGCAGTCATTGCCCTCAAGGCATCGACATTCCTATAATTTTGGCATTTCTCAATAAGTACTCAACCAAACGTAGAGAGCCAAAAACAAAATTAAAATTAAAAGAAGCTTACGACAAAGCAGTGCCTCCTGCTAAAAGGGCAAGTAACTGTATTCATTGTGGACAATGTGAAGCAGTTTGCCCCCAGCATCTCCCAGTACGCAAACTACTATCAGACGCAAGGGCTAATTTTGAATAATTCAGGCAAAAGTTAACTTTGTAGTTACAAGAAGCTGTAACTAGTTCTTATATAGCATGGTTTTCATCGTTAATAATGGAGAATCTTTGCTTTACTAAACAAACAGCTGTTTACATTGCTTCTGAAATATTGAATTCTATCAGCATTCAGCCAATTAGCAAGGCAGGTTTAACAAAAAAGGATCTTTCAAAACCATTCATTGAACCTTGAAAGAGGTAGCCTTCTACCTAAAGGAGATATAAATGATAATATTTGTTCACCAGCCAGAATATATGTCATGGCTTGGTTTCTTTGATAAACTTGCAAGATGCGATACTTTTGTCATCTATGATGATGCACAATTTCAACACGGTGGATTTCACAATAGAAACAAAATTAGAACGGCGCAGGGTTGGGAATGGCTAACTGTACCCATTACTCATGGGTACCCACAAACTATTAAGGATGTAAAAATAGCAGGAACCCGATGGAAAAATAAACATTTAAGTGCGATAACGAACAGTTACGAAAAGACACCTTACTTTAAAGAATATTTTCCTTTAATCAAAGAAGCCATAGATTTCGACCATGAACTACTAATAAGCTTAAACCTGCACCTCATAAGAACGTTTGCCGAAATCTTATCCATAAAAGTAAATGTGGTTCGTTCATCCGAATTTCCTTATTGCGGAAAAGAAAAAAACGAAAAACTAGTATCCATGTGTAGATCTATGGGGGCTGACACGTATCTGTCAGGTTCTGGAGGAAAAGCCTACATTAACGAAAACTTGTTCTCACAAGCCAACATTAAGATTCAATGGCACAACTACGTGCACCCAATTTACAAACAAAGATACGAAGGTTTTCAGCCTAACATGTCAATCATAGACTTGCTATTCAATACTGGCCCCCAAGCCAAAGAAATAATCCTGAAAGGCGGCACCATAAACACAAGCAACCTTTTAGATAACTTAGCACTTCCTAAAACTTTAATCATTGAACCAATAAAAAAAGCAACAAACAAATTTAGAATTTTACTATTTGGGCGTATTAACAAAA
>JBEKHJ010000059.1:0-10644 GCA_050012335.1 Bathyarchaeia archaeon | reverse complement strand
AGCATTCAAGAATAGGCCAATCATTATACATCAAATGGTCATCCAGCCAAACTGAATGGTAGCCTAAGTGTTCACATTCCAAAACAACATCTCGAATAAGACTGAAATGTTCCTTGGACTCTTTAGCTTGGAACGCGTAGAATGGAAGGAACACCCCAAATTTCAGTTTGCCCAAGCCATGCCTCCAGCCTGCTAAGCCATGATTTGAAGATTAATTGTGGCAGGGAAGTAATTAGGCTTTAGCATAACCAAAATTACCAAATTATTTTTTAACGAAACGGCACTTTAACAGGGTTTCTTAAGTTAATTCAAAAAAGATTCTTGTTTTATGGGTATAAATGCGGAAAACAGAGGATAAGTAATTATAATTCATAAAACGTATTTTGTAAATAAATCAGTCCTAGTTGTGGTTCCAAATGCCAGCGAAAACCGCTTCTACCGTCGACATATTCGGCATGTTATCAGACGATAATGGCGAGAAGGCAAAAAAGAAGCGCAGGCAAGAACTTTTGGAGCCAACTGGCGTAAAAGAACTATTCAAGGAAGGAAGCATCAAAATAAACAAGCACACGTGCCTTGGCGTGGAATGCAAGTTATGCGTCAAAGTTTGCCCAACTAACGCTTTGTACTGGAAAACTAAAACTGGCGAAGTAGGAATCACCGAGGACTTATGCGTTTACTGCGGCGCTTGCGTGTTAATTTGCATGGTTGATGACTGCGTAAAAATCAAGCGAAAACGCGAGGACGACAAAGTTGAACGGTTCAGCAAGCCAAAAGACTTTATCATGCTTGAAGAGAAAATTAACGGGCAAAAGCGCTTTGACCGCGTGAAAGCACTTTTCCCAAACGTTGAAGAGTACTGCGAAAAATACACCGCTAAGCCTGAAGCATAATTTAACTTCATAAAAACCTGCCGCGTCAGCTACAAGATGAATACTAGTTCCCTAACAGCCTCCTCCCTCAAAGCGTTTTGAGAAGGTCAATAGTTATAACTTTGGCGTTAGGACTGACTTTGACTATACTACAGACTAAAAAAGCCTAAGAAACGGGCTCCATAGTCTCAACTATTACCCTGCGATAAGCTGAGACTAAAAAATCTAGGCTAAGCTGCCTTCCAATGGCTTCCCAGATTCTCTTGGGAAATTTTCCTCTTCCATCTCTTATACACTTAATCCCTGCTCTTCTATTTCAAAAACGTAGATGCACGCCAAGCAAGCTATAGTAATTCACTTTAGGAAAAAATCAAAAGGCAACAGGAACACTGATAAGCAAAAACACTATTTACAAAACCACAAACAAGAAGGCAACCAAAATGACCAAAACTTACAAAATAGCCGTGCTTAAAGGCGACGGCATCGGACCAGAAGTAACAGAAGCAACCGTAAAAGTCCTCCAAGCTATCCAAGAAAAATCTGATTTCAAACTTAATTTTCTTTACGGCGAAGCAGGATACCACTGCATAGCCCAATATGGCACCAATCTGCCCAAAGAAACATTAGAGCTGATAAAGCAAACAAGCGCTTGCCTGAAAGGACCAATGACTACGCCTGAAGAGCCAGGCGCACCAGTAAGCGTAGCCGTAACACTACGCAAAATTTTCAACCTCTATGCAAACGTGCGTCCATGCCGAAGCTTTCCAAGCGTTGAAGCCTTAAAACCAAACATAGACTTAGTCGTTGTCCGCGAGAATACAGAAGGCTTGTACTCTGGCGCAGAATCTCTGCTCGCTCCAGGCGTCGGCATAGCCTTAAGAATAATCACCAAAGAAGCATCGCTGAAAATAGCCAATTTCGCGTTTAAACTTGCCTCTCAGCGCAGAAAACACTTAACCTACGTGCATAAAGGCAACATTCTAAGAATAACTGATGGCATATTCAAAGACGCCGTTAAAGAAGCCTCTCAAAAATACCTCGACGTGACCGTTGACGACTTGCACATTGACGCGGCAACAATGCAGCTAATCAAAAAACCAGAAGCCTATGACGTGATTGTTACAACAAACCTTTTCGGCGACATACTCTCTGACGAAGCAGCTCAGGTAACTGGAAGTTTAGGCTTAGCAGCAGGAGCAAACATCGGCGAAACATACGGCATGTTTGAGCCAGTTCATGGTTCAGCGCCAAAATACACTGGACAAAACAGAGTTAACCCCATCGCCGCCATAATGGCATCTTCCATGATGCTGGATTATCTTGGAGAAAAAGAAGACGCAGCCAAAATTGAAAACGCGGTAATAAACGTGCTCAGCGAGGGCAAGGTAAGAACAGTTGATTTAGGCGGTTCCGCAACTACAAGCGAAATGGCAAATGCCATAGCTGCACAAGTCAATCCTTAACGACTGAGGCAACCGTTGCAGCTTGGGTGGTTAATTCCATTTTATCCCAAAAACCCTTCTTCACATAGGCATTTTCAAAGAGCAATTTGTCGCCAATTTTTATTCCATTAAGGGCTTCCGCATGTTGCCGCCAAGCCGAAACCCGAACAACGCCACTGTTATCCTTTAACTCGAAAACCGTTAGCTTCACGGTTTCGCCTTTCGATGTGGTTACTTCTTTTCTTTCAGGAACCGTTGAAACTGCACCTTCAACATTGACGCTTTGGTTCTCAGTTAAACTGGCTATTTTCGTCAACTGCAATGCAGCGGCTTGAACATTAACATAAGTATTTGAGTCGACGTGAACTTCTAAGCCGCCGTTTTGGGTTTCTTTCACTTTAGCGTTAACCAACTGCAAACATGCGTTCACTTTGAGGGTTTTTTCTAGCTCTTGCGCCTTTTCATTCCAAGCAACCACTGTTACTTCTCCAGAATCATCCGCGAGAGCGAATCGCATGACTGTTCCATCGCTTGAGTCGCTTCGGGTAAAGCTGGTTACGCCTAAAACCGTTTTTACTGTGCCTGAAAGATGCACATTGCCAGATGTTTTGCTTAAAGAGCCTATTTTCGTAGTAAACTTGTCGATGGTTGGGTATTCG
Organism: Bathyarchaeia archaeon; assembly: GCA_050012335.1. Taxonomy (GTDB): domain Archaea; phylum Thermoproteota; class Bathyarchaeia; order Bathyarchaeales; family Bathycorpusculaceae; genus Bathycorpusculum. Next base: position 7,671 of record JBEKHJ010000059.1, on the reverse strand, counting down.
CTGGCTTTTTCTTTTGGCTCAATTTCAATTTGGCTTTTGACGCCAAGATGCAACTCTACTCTGCCATAACGATCTTCCCGCGTGTAACCGTGAAGCAGCCTAACTGCTTGCTCAGCTTTCAATTCCCCTTTCTCAACTAAATCAGCCTTATCATTCCACAACACCACCCTGAGAACGCCGCCGTTATCAGCAACCATTAAAGTGGCAAATTTGCCAGATTTTTCTCCTTCAAAAGTTCGCACAGGATAAACCGCGATCAAGCGACCTGCCACTGTAACATCGTTTAAGCCAGCAAACAAACGGCTTGTCGATAAGTTTCCATTATTGTGAACTGTGTTTTGTTGCACTTCAACGCCGTACTTAGCGGCGATTAACCTCAGAAGAGTTTCGTCACCAAGCAGACCACCAGTTCTGGATTTTTCAGCCTTTAATTTTTCAAGAATTTGCTCTTGGCTGATTTCTGGGTTTTTTGCGAGAATTTTTTCGATTATGTCTTGTGTGGTCATTTTGCGCCGACACGATAAAGATATTCTGGCGCTTTTAATTTTTTGCATTTCTGTCTAAGTGTTGCTATGTTTATTAAAAACGCTGTTTCATTTTTAGCGCTGGGGGAAAAACGAGTGAATCCTGCAGTTCTTTATGCGCTTGGCGCAGCGTTAGTTGCCATTGGAATTATCATTATTATCATAGCGATTATCCTAGTCGCAATGAGTGGCGCTGGAAAGGGAAAGGTGAAAGGTGCAGGCGTAATCATGATTGGTCCTATTCCGATAATTTTCGGGACAGATAAGAAATCGGTTAAGGCTGTTTTGGCGCTTGCTTTAGCGCTCACAATAGTTCTTGTGATTGCTATGGTAATATATTACTGGTTGTTGAGGTAAAATGGCATGTTAAGAAGCGCGCAGGAAACTGAGAACGAAGGCATCACTATGTCCAGCAGACTTTTTGGTTTTTTGATTTTAGGAATTGCTTTGGTTTTGATTGGCATAGTAATTTTGGTGGTTGCTTCTTTGGTTATTGGCAGTTCAGGAAGTGTTGGGGTTGTTATTTTTATCGGTCCAATTCCAATTGTTTTTGGTTCAGGACCGGATGCCAGTTGGCTTATCTTGATTGGAATAATCCTTGCCGTTTTGAGTATAGTGCTCTTTTTGGTTATGAATAGAAGATTAGGAAGGTTTAGCAATTAAGAGGGTTTTTACTGGTTTATTTCTTCATCCTTACCGAAATAAGCGTAGAGGAAGATTAGGAGTATAGAAATAAACACTGAGCCCATAAGGACATATTGTAGAGTTACGAAGTATGCGCCTAAATCCATTGAGGTTCTCCTTGCGTTTTACTTATTCTTGTAGCGTCTTAATATTTAAGGAGTAGCTTTTTTCCACTCATTCATCAACATATCATAGCCGTCGTCGTTTTCCTCTATGGTTTCAAACCAGCTTAGATTTTGCGCGATTTTCTGCGTCAACAGGTGATAGCACATGTGGACTTTTTTGTCTAAAACGCGAAAGTAAAAATCGTCACAAGTGCAAAATTCAGCTTCAGGCATTATGAGGTAATCTCGCTCTCTTCCAACAACTATCCAAACGGTTCTTCCGCTTGGCTTGAAAATGTACTTTTTCACCCTGTTCTCTTTTAACGCATCGAGGGCTTTTGTGAATCTTGATCCGAAAAGCTCGTAGAGTTCAGTTAGGTTGCTGCCTGACAGTTTGCCTGATGTTTTTGCTTCTCGACAAATAGCGTTTAACGTGTCTAGTTCTGAGTTATCGTTCATTTATACACTCGCTACTGGAAAGATTAGGGGACTGTGAATTTTAGCTTTTAGCCTATGTCGATTTGTTCTCCCTTAAGCTTGTTTTCTGACTCAGCCTTGGGAAGCACCACTTCTAAGACGCCGTTTTTGTAGCTTGAACTTGCTTCTTTAACCTTCACTTTTACTGGCAGGACAACTTCCTTGTAGTACTTGGATTGAGGAGTATCAACCGAAATCGTCAGCGACTCTTCCGTGCCGTGAAGTTTTATGTCGCTTTTTTCTACGCCTGGAAGCTCCACGACCACATGGATTTCACTGTTTGTTTCAACAATGTCAACGAGTGGCTCACGTTCTTCTTTAACTTGCGGTGCCCCTTTGAGGCCTTTTTTGATGTTTCCAAACTCTTGAATTTCAGGCTTGCCGTCAGGACCAATCTTCATACTGTAACCATAAACGAAGGGTCCAAGCTCCTTAACTGTGCTGCCATCCGGCAGTTTGCGCTCTTTAATGTATTCCTTGGGCACCTTTTCCGTGAAACTTTTCAGTTCCTCATCCATCATTTTTTCCATTTCACGGAACATGTCATCCATGTCACCGAAAAACGGATCTTTAGCGCGCCTCTTCCTGAACCATTCGGGGTAATCATCATCTGAAGACATTAACACTCACCACAGTATGCTTGCGTTTTCCACTCCAATAAATTTTATGTTATAAACCCTGTTTATTTAATGTTGACGCTAAGCAGTTTTGAACACACTAATGCTCTCGGCAACCTACTTTCCTCCCAACAAGCTTAACTCAACATGCAATGCTATGTTGAATGCGCCACAAGCATACCTTTTAAAAGTTTAAATCAAGGAAAACAAACTAACATGACATCGCACCATAAAACGTGGCAATTTGCCGGGGTAGCCTAGCCTGGCTAGGGCGCCAGACTCATAATCTGGAGAACAAACGGTGGCCAAACGCCCATGTCCAGAAGTCGCGGGCTCGAAGCTAGAATAAGCGAGAATCCCGCTCCCGGCACCATTTTCTCTGGTTTTTGTTTATACTATGCGAATTTACCAAACCAGCCCGTTGCTTCTAAAGGGAGTTAGTGGACTCTATAAATTCCACAATTTTTTGTGATACCAGTTGTTGCCAGTTAGGCTTAAAATCGGATAATATAACATGTAAGCCCATTGACGTAAAAAAGTCCAGTACCTTTTTTGTAATAACTCTTTTATCGAGTAAGTCTAAGTGTATGATAACTATACAGGTTGGGTCTAACTTTTCTTTGGCGCTAAACGTTTGAAATGAGATTTTACCAATTAAATAATGTCTTAAGCGCAACCTATTATCTGGTCTGTTTACCGTTGGGTTAAATCTAGTTATATGCAATGAGTAGAGCTTTTCTTTTCGTAGGACAAGTAAATCGCCCATTTGATTGCTGCACGTAGAACGTATTGGATAAAGTTGAAAGTCAAAGTTTTTCAAGCTTTGAAAAAGCAGTTTGCCATCGGCATCTTCAATAAAGCTCTCTATCGGTAGTCCAAATTCATTGATGTTTATTAAGACTTTTACTTTTCTGTTCCTGTTGTTAGGGGTAACGCTGTTTTTAGGAATGTACCTAGTAACCGCTAAACATGTACCATATCTTCCATCAGAATAGAGTTTTGTTTTAGATTTTGCGGGTAAGATTCGAATTTCCGCTAAATTTTCATTGGGAATAGCAATTGCTGTGATCTTCGATCCTTGAATAAGACGATAAATCTCACTGCAACAAAAAGCTAAGACCACCGTGTGATTGTTGCTCATAAGTCTGAGCCTGCCTTCTATGGACAATAAATTGGACATAGCTATCGATAGCTAATTGGTTGGTATTTCTACTTAAAACTTTGATCTGCTCACCAACCGCTCCCGGCACCACTTTTTAAATAGCTTATTCGTATACTTGGCAGATGGAAGTCACGTTTCATGGTTGATAAGAGCAAGCCTTGGTTCAATGCGTGGCCTGCTGATGTGCCAAAAAACATGAAGTATCCTGCCGTTCCTCTTCACGGGATTCTGCAAAAGATTGCTGAAAATTACCCAGTGAAGGTTGCCATAGCTTGCAATGGAAAAGAAATTACTTATGCGCAGTTGGATTCGCTTTCAAACCAGTTTGCCCATGCTCTTGCCAAGTTAGACGTGAAAAAAGGCGATAAAATTGCAATTTTCCTGCCGAACATTCCCCAGTTCATAATCGCTTATTTCGGAATCCTCAAGGTAGGCGCAATCGTAACCGCCATAAGCCCCTTGCATCGGGAGCGCGAAGTTGAGTATCAACTATGCGATTCAGAAGCCGGAACCATAATTGCTTTAGATTCCCTTTACGCCATCGTGGATAATGTTTGGGCTAAAACTAAGCTAAAGAACATGATAGTTACAAGCTTAGACGAACCAGCATCCAAAAAAGCCAGTTCCTCAATCAAACCAAACGTGTGGACTTTTCAGCAGCTACTAAAAGAAGCCCCAAAAACGCCTATCAAGGTCGAAATTAATCCGTATGAGGATTTAGCCGTCTTGCAGTACACGGGCGGCACAACTGGAACAGCGAAAGGCGCAATGCTAACTCACACAAACTTGGTTTCAAACGCCATCATGTTTGCCGCTTGGATAAAAGGCGAAATAGCCAAAGAAACCTTCCTAACCGCTCTGCCCCTGTTCCATATTTACGGCATGACCACAAGCATGACAGTGCCCATTAGTTTAGCCGCAAAAATGGTTCTACTGCCACGGTTCGACCCTGCAAAAGCCTTAGAAGCCATCCGGAAGCATAGGGTCACGGTTTTTTGCGGCGTTCCAACCATGTACTCGGCACTGCTAGCTAACCCAGAACTGGGCAAGTACGACTTAACTTCGATTCGCGTGTGCATTTCTGGCGCTTCACCATTGCCACCACAAGTCCAAAAAAGATTCATGGAAGTTACAGGCGGATTTTTAGCCGAAGGCTACGGTTTAACTGAAGCCTCACCAGTTACACATTGCACTCCCGTGGACAGGACCATGAAAACGGTAAAGGTTGGCTCAATCGGTTTACCACTGCCAGACACCGAAGCACGAATCGTTGATTTAGTTACAGGCGAAACAACGTTGAAGCAGGGCGAGACAGGCGAGCTAGCGGTAAAAGGGCCACAAGTGATGAAGGGTTACTGGCATAGGCCTGAGGAAACCGCTTTGGTCCTGCGTGACGGGTGGCTTCTCACAGGCGACATCGCAAAAATGGACAAAAATGGCTACTTTTACATAACCGACCGCAAAAAAGACCTCATAAAATACAAGGACTACAGCGTTTACCCACGCGAAATCGAAGACGTACTCTATGAGCATCCAGCCGTGAAGCTGTGCGCAGTCGTCGGCAAACCAGACCCAGTGGCAGGCGAAGTTCCGAAGGCTTTCATAGCGCTCAAAGAAGGCACGGCTGCATCGGCAGAGGAAATCATGGTTTTCGTTAACGGTAAAGTTGCCCCTTACAAGGCAATCCGTGAAGTGGAATTTAGAAAAGAATTGCCTATTAGTTCAGCGGGCAAGGTTTTGAGGCGCTTGCTTGTGGAAGAAGAGAAAGCAAAAGCAGTTTAGAATAGGATTGTTTTTGGGCAATTTTTAACTTTAAGGATTTGTTATACCATAAGGGATTATCATGTCTGTGGTAGAAATCGACGAAAGAGGCAGAATGACTATCCCAGAAAGGTTAGGCATCAAGAAAACCAAAGCGATAGTCATACCAGCAGGCTCTTATTTCATAACGATACCTCTTTCAAAAACTCCAGAAAGAGAAACAGAAAGATGGTTACCTACCAACAGAGAAAGAAAAGAACTAAAAGTTGAAGCTGAAAAACTTGCTAGAGAAGATGCCGTAAACAGGGCAAAAAGGCGACAATGATATAGAGATGGCTTAATCTTGAGAGTTAAATTAAACGTCACAGGTATCGTTCAAGGTGTCGGTTTCCGTCCATTCATCTACCGCATAGCAGTTAAAAACGGCTTGGCAGGGTACGTTCGCAACAGAGGCGATGCGGGAGTAGAAATCCTCCTTGAAGGCAACGCGCAAAGCATCAAGAATTTTATGCGCGACCTGACCGAGAACAAGCCGCCTTTAGCCCAAATCGACTCGGTTAAATCCACTGAGCTTTCAGGCAAAAACCAATACGATAAATTCACGATTTACAAAAGTTCCGAAGAAGCGGAGCTTTCAGGCTCAATCATACCGCCAGACATCGCAATATGCAACGAGTGCCTCGCTGAACTGCGAGACCCAAAAAACCCGCGTTATGAATATTTCTTTATAACCTGCACCAATTGCGGTCCACGCTTCACAATCATCGAGCGATTGCCGTACGACCGCGAAAACACAACCATGCGCGAGTTTCCATTATGTGGCTTCTGCCAAAAAGAATACAATGACCCAGCAAACAGACGGTTTCACGCGCAAACTGTGGCGTGCCCAGAATGTGGTCCTAAAGTGTTCTTAACAACAAGAAACGGCGAACCGATCCAAGCTAAAGACCCAGTGCGTGAAGCGGGAAAGTTGCTCTCTGAAGGCAACGTGCTTGCCATAAAAGGGTATGGCGGTTTCCACATTGCAGCATCCACCTTGAAGGAGAAGCCTTTGGCTGCGCTTCGACGAACGAAGCATAGGCGCGAAAAACCCTTCGCCATCATGGCAAAAAGCCTTGATTCCGCGAAAAGCTTCGCCGAAGTAAGTTCGAAGGAGCAAGAACTGCTATCTTCCCCTGCACGCCCAATAGTATTACTAAACAAAAGCGGCAGTTACAATCTTTCACCGTTAGTTGCGCCGAACCTGCATAACGTCGGCGTCATGCTGCCCTACACTGGCTTGCACTACATGCTCTTCGACCGTGTTGATGACCCAGCGTTTGTGATGACCAGCGCGAATCCGCCAAACCAACCTATTGTGAAAGACAACGATGAAGCGCTAAAGACTCTGGGCAGCACAGTGGATTATTTCCTGTTTCACAACCGCAAAATCGCTCACCGATGCGACGACTCAGTGATGCGCACCCATGGGAACCGCCAAGTGTTCCTTAGGCGAAGCAGAGGTTACGCTCCAGCACCCATAAGGCTCAAAGCCAAATCAAAACGGTGCGTCGTCGGTTTAGGCGGCGAATTAAACAATACAGCCTGCGTTTTGCTTGAGGATAAAGCCTTCATCAGCCAACACATCGGCGACGTGGAAAACGTGGAAACGCGCACGTTTCTTCAAGAAGCAACAAATCACCTTTATCACTTAACCAACTGCCACGCTGAAACTGTGGTTTGCGATTTGCACCCAAAATTCACCACAACCGCACTAGCCAAAGAGATGGCGGAAGCAGACGGTTCACCGCTGATTCAGGTTCAGCATCACCACGCGCACGCCGCCGCTTTAATGGCAGAGCATAACTTAGACGAGGTTATCGGCATAGTTTGCGATGGGTACGGCTACGGCACCGATGGCGAAGCGTGGGGCGGCGAAATCCTGTTTTGCACTCGTGAGTCTGCGAAGTTTAAGCGGCTGGGGCATCTGGAACCACAGCCATTGCTGGGCGGGGATGTGGCTAGCCGTTTCCCCTTGCGTGTAGCCGTTGGAATACTTGCTAAAGCCGGCGTAGAGGTTGAACCTTGGCTGATGCAGAACAGTGCGCATTTGCCTTTCGGCGAAACTGAAGCCAACCTCATTCTCAACCAACTTGAAAAAGGCTTAGGAACGGTTGAAACTACGAGTTGCGGCAGAGTTTTAGACGCGGTCGCTGCCGTTTTAGGCGTATGTTTTGAGCGGAGTTATGAGGGTGAACCAGCCATGAAACTGGAATCAGCCGCGGTAACTGGGAAAGATGTTTTGAACTTAAAGCCCATTTTGCATGGAGACACAGTGGATACTACGTGCATGCTAAGGTCAA
>JBEKHJ010000058.1:0-10723 GCA_050012335.1 Bathyarchaeia archaeon | reverse complement strand
TGGCATATTTAGCTAACTTGAACAAGAAACGCGGTAAAATAGAGATTGAATTGGCACGAATATATGATAAAAGTAGGGTTGAAACTGATGAGGGAGATCTTCATTTTGCATATGAAACAGAAAATACCTACTTGCTAGAAAGGAAACAATTCTATGAGATGCTAAAAAATGCAGATATTAGTTCTAGAACCTTTGAAACTATACTTGATGATGATCAACTAAAGCATATAGCTAATGTTCTTTCTTCAATCAAGCATAAAAGGAAAAGGAAACCAAAAACTTAGCAGCACGCACTTCAATTTAAGACTGATTACCTGAAAAGTGTCCAATCAAAAATGTCTGAGAATGAAGTTTAAGTTAAGAATGCGAATTTAAAGTTCGAAGTCATTTATTGTGCTTGCTTTTTCCATTTAATTTCGGAGTTTTTCTTTCTGCATCTTTCTATGTGTGCGAAGCACTAAGCACAAAGGATTCTAATTAGATTCGAACCTGAGCAGGTTTAGGCCTCTATGGGATTTGAATCCAAATGGGAGTGGGTCGAGCCGGACTTGAACCGGCGACCTTTGGCTCGTAAAGCAGGATTCTCCATAAACTCTTGCTGCTAAGCCGTTATCAGAGATTGTTAGTTGAATTTTGCGTTTTTTAGTTTTTTCCATCTTAGTCAAGAAAGTTTGACTAATCACCCTATTTTTAGTCAAGAATCCTTGACGATAACGCTTTTACATTACAACAAAATTAGAAGCCCTTAGGAGGAAACTGGTTGGGCAAAATGGATCTTCCTAAGTTTAATTTCAAATTTCCTAGCAGTTTCGTTACCGCATAGGAGAATAAACAATGAGCAATGTCCTATTACTAACTCGAAAAACTGAAAATAACCGTGACCTATTTGGAATGTTAAAATCGCTTGAGGAAGAATGCAGAAACTGCGCTCCAATAACCCCATTAGAATGCATAAAAAGGTGCCGAGTGTACAAGCTTAAAAATGAGCTACGGCGTCTCCGGGGAACCATGGATAACCCTAACTACATAAAAGAGCTTTTCAATGTGCTAAAAAACGAGACGAGACTTCGCATCCTGCAAGCAATCGTAAACGGCAGATACTCTGTGAGCCAGCTTCAACGGGAATTAAAAAAAACTGGGCATAGCTACAGCCAAGACACCATCAGTGAAGAATGCCTAGGTCCATTAATGGCAGTGGGGCTAGCAACTGAGGCACAAGACGAATACTACGCAACCACTTTCGGTGGACGATTAACCGAGCTACTAGGACGCGTACCTGAATTTGCTGACATGCTGCCCGCTCACTCGGAATGCTATGAAGAGACCCTTTTGCAATCCTTGCTTTCAGGACCTAAGACGTTTGAAGATATAGAAGCACTTATCTCACCAAAAGCTGTTTCACGAATACTCAAACGCTTACGTTCAGTTGGTCTGATAAAAACCCCAAAGAGTAGGGATTACATATTTTTCTTTAAATCAAAACGAGACCCGAACAAGGAAACCTTCACAGCCAACGAACGGAAAATTTACGATGCGATTGCTTATGAAGGAATTTCCGCTGGAAAGCTCGCCAAGGAAACAGGGCTTTCTATGAGAATAATCTACAAATACTTAAGAGGCTTGAAAGGTAAAAAACTGGTGTTCATAAGAAGAACACCGAAAGCTTACGGTTTAACCTGTAAAGGTAAAAAGTTAGCTTCGGTACTGCAGAAACTCCAGCAAATAGTCGAAGACACATGGAATTCTTCTGTACAAGTCATGCAGGATACAGCGATTATATTTAAGGCGGGTGGTTTATCCAACAATGCATTCCTCCGCTAAAACTGTCGATATCATAAACGTGAGGATCACTCACAAGACGGCGCATGTGCCGCTTTTATTCGAAATTAGATAACAACTTGTTGTGAATAAATAGGAAATTAAATTGAAAACATCGGATTAGTCCTCATTGGACATGGCAGCATACTTCCTCATAATCGAGAAAACCTTGAAAGTGAGCTGATATTTCGCGTCGACGTGGCGGTTTCAATATAGTTGACATCGCGTTCATTGTTGAGAAATACTCCAACTATCCCCGAAGCGTCAGAGGCCTTTGGCGTATAAAAGTTGTTGCGACTTGAACCTGAATGGGAGTGGGCCGAGCCGGACTTGAACCGGCGACCTTTGGCTCGTAAAGCCAACGTCCTAACCAAGCTAGACGACCGGCCCGCACATTTTGGTATTCTGAAGCTTGATTTAAGGTGTTTGGATTAAGGAATTACATTTGGTTCATATTAGAATTTTCTTTTAATTTTCTTACGAAAGACGAGAGCACACTTTGGTTTGCAAGCTGGGAACGAGGGTTGCAGGCTTGATTGGAAGCATCAGCAGAAAGCTCGCAAAAGCGAAATTCATGGTTTATAACCGCAAACTTACAGTTTTTTTTAGAAAATCTTCATTAGGAGTTTTTCGCGTTTACCAGGAGAACTCCGATGAAAATCATGGCTGCACCAGCCAGAATAGAGGGGTATAATGCTTCGTTAATGAAGATTACAGCGAAAACTACAGTGACAAGCGGTTCGGCAAAGAGGAAGGAACTTGCTGTTGCTCCTGCTTTTTTTAGCACATAGAACCAGATGTAGTATCCAAGCAGTGAACAGGTGAAAGACAGGTACAGTATGGCTAGCCACTCGTTGGTTCCCAGCGAGAAGATCTGAAAGAAGGAGTTTTCAGCCAACGAGAAGGGGATTAAGCAGAGCCCGCCCAAAAGGCTAACGTAAGCAACCACTAGGAAGGCGTCATATTTCTTCATGATTTTCTCGCCTAGCAGGCTGTAAACTGCCCACATGACCGGCGTCGAAAGCAGGATTAGAGTGCCTACTAAGAAGTTCATGTTTCCCTGAAGATTCAGAAGGTCGGCTGAAACTACTAACAAAGTGCCTGCCATGGCAGTAATTATGCCAGCGATTTGCCTTCTTTTTAAGTGTTCTCCAAATAGTCGAGCCGAGAAGACAGTAATCAATATGGGCGATAGGAGGCAGACAAGAACAGCTGCAATCGACGCTCCAGCAAGCTGAATCCCCGTATATTGGATGGTGAAGAAGAAAGTTACGCCAGTAAGGGCAAGAGCAAGCATAGTCAAGAGGTCTTTCCTTTCGACACGAAGTTGATAGTCTGGGCTCAGGCGTTTTTTTATGAAAAGCGCAATGAGGAAAAAGGCTCCAGCGACCAAAAACCTGAACGTGGCAACAGCGGTCGGAGTAAGTCCCTCTCCTAAAACTTGTTTAACAACGACAAATGAGCTACCCCAGAAAACAATCAGCAGTACCATTAAGAAAGCCTGAAAAGGACTGAGTGAACGGGAAGCCATGTCACAAAATATTGCCGCTTTCCTTTTAAGCATTCAACGAGCCGCAAGCCAATTTAATGTGAAAAAGGGTTGACTAAGCCGAACTGAACCGGCGACCTTTGGCTCGTGGGTTGGTTGGGGAAATTTTAAATGTTGAGCGTTTAAGTATGGTATTGCTGGGAAGCTTGGAGTGGAGCGAAAAGATTTTAGGGCTTTTTTGGGTGCGCATTGGCAGTTAATCGGAGTTTTGATTGGCTCTTTTCTTGTTTTGGTGTCGACGGGAACTTATACTAATTGGGATTCCCAGCTTGAGTTTCAAGCAGCCTCAAGCGTGGTTACACGTGGTTTTCCTTTCGTTACAACTGGGCTAATGATTAATCAGCCGCCATTGGGCTTTTACATGGATGCGCCAGTTTTCCAAGCGTTAGGCTTGTCCTATACGAATGGTGTAGGTGTGGTGACGGCTTTTGGGCTTGGCTCCGTTGTGCTCGTCTATGCGTTGGGCTGTGTGTTGTATGGGAAGAGGACTGGGTTGGTTGCTGCTGCGCTCTTTGGAATTGTTCCTTGGCATGTTTTTATGTCTAGGATTTTCCTCATTGACGTTCAATGCCTGTTTTTCAGTTTGCTGTTCCTAGTTGTGGGTGTTTTGGCTGTTCGAAGGAATTCTGAGAAGTTGCTGTTGGCTTCCGGGATGGTTTTTGCGGTGGCGTTTATGACTAAGCTTTTTGCTTTGTTGATGTTGGTTCCGCTTTTGCTCATGGTTTATCTCGAGAGGAAGGAGGGTGGATTCAAGCTTACTTTGAGGAAGGTGCTGGTTTTTTTGGCGCCTTCGTTTGTTCTGCAGGGTGTTTGGTTTGGGGGTTTTGCGAACCAGAACTTTTTTGGGGTTTATTTTAGCAGTGATTTTACGCATCCAGTGCTCATTACGAATCCTTCGTTGTTATTTTTGCCCAGGGTGCTTGTTGGGAGTGCGGGTTGGTTTCTGTTTTTGGCAGGGCTCTTCTCTTTGGCGCTGTCGGTTCTTTACTGGAGGCTTTTTCGGAGAACGTTTTGGTTGGATGTTGTTTGTGTTGGAGCCATTGCGGCTGTTGCGGGTGTGGATTTGTTGTTTGTGTTTGGTTTTCATTTAATCGCGCCTTACGTTAGCGCTTTCAAGTACAATTACTTGGCTTTGCCGTTTTTCTGCCTGCTAGCCGCATCTTTGGCGGATAAAAGCGGTTTATTGATTGGTTCGATGGAGCCGAAAAGGAGAATTCATAAGTTAAAATTAATTCCTGTTGGAATTGGGCTGGTTTTGCTGTTTGCTTCGATGCTTGAAAGCATGACTTTTCTCAATAAGTGGGTTGGGTTTGTGGCTTTTGAAGTTGATTCCAACGGCCATTATTTTCCATTAAACACGTTCACTCAACCAACGGCTTATTTCCAAGCGTTCCATAATGCAGCCATCGTTCTGATGGTGCTCAGCATAACATTCCCTTTCGTAGTGAGCTGTTTTAAGAGAGGGTTCGGCTGGTTAACAATGGTTCTATCCAGTTAAACTTTAGCGGTTGCTCCGTAGCGGTGCCATAAACAAGCAGAGTCTTCATTTTCGCTGCGTATAAGGGTTCCTTGCTTGGTTAGAACTTAATTTATATATTAAGCTGACCTAATTTTTTGTAGGTGAATAATCTTGGTTTCTCAAAAACTTTTAGAATTTTTAAACAAAGCCATAGCCCGCGAACTCCAAGTCAGCATACAATACATGTGGCAACACGTCCAAGTCACAGGCATGGACGGCGCCGTCGTAGAAGACATTTTCCGCAAGACAGCCATTGCCGAAATGAAACATGCTGAACGCCTCGCAGAACGCCTAGACTACCTCAACGGTGTACCCACAACCAAACCGGACCCGATTTTCGTTGGTGGCAGCCTCATCGAAATGCTCAAACAGGACGAGCAGAACGAGGAAGAAGCCATCAACCTCTACAAGCAGGCAATTCAGGTTGCGGCTGAAGAAGGCGACTACACTACAAGGCGGCTGCTGGAGGATATTCTTGCTGAAGAGGAAAATCACATCAACACGTTTGGCAAACTCCTCGTCGGCATGACCGAACCATTCACCCAGCCAGGAACATCTCAAATAGAATAACAAACAAAAAGAAAAGAAAGAAAAAAGCTGCTGCTTAACGCAGCTTCATCAAAACCATTTCAGCCGCTAAAACCATCGGTTCCCACGTCTCGCACAATGGTGGTGCGTATGCTGTGTCTGCTTTGGCTAGTTCCCGCACGGTCATGCCTTTCTGTATTGCAAAGCTGAGGCAGCGATGTGTTGGGTAACAATCAACACTAAAAATAAAAAACTTAATACGTCTAAAGTACGTATGATTCTTATGGGCACATTTGTCGAAACGACCAATAGTCCTAACCAAGCACGCGTCAGACAGAGCAATTAAATACGACTTAGACTCGCAGATGATCAAACGTATAATCGAAGAGGGTCAACGACGTCAAGAAGGCAAAACAAAAACAAAATACATACTGCAAACCAAACACGGGATCTTGGTTGCAATTTGCTCAGAGTGCCCGGACCAAATAACGATAATAACCATCACCAAGGGAAGGTGAAAATCATATGTCTGTCTGCCCGAAATGTGACAAGAAATGCGAAGAAGTAACAGTCGACTACGAATACCAAGGCATCGTCCTTCGCAATGTCAAAGCACTCCGATGCCCCGACTGCAAAGAAGAACTGTTCACCCTAGAACAATATGACGCTATACGGGACCGACTCCGTAATGTAATTCAACCCCTAAAACTTAAACGCAAAATAAGCACGGCAGGAAAAAAACCCATCGTTTACCTGCCTGAAGACATAGTTAAAGCTATAAACGCCAAGGTAGGCGACGAAATAGCGATTTACTTAGAAGGCAAAAAAATCATTATAGAAAAAACCTAATGCTTCACTAAAAAGGAAAAAGAAAGTGGCAATTTAGCGCAGTTTCATTAGTACCATTTCTGCTGCTAAAACCATGGGTTCCCATGTTTCACATAGCGGGGGTGCGTATGCTGTGTCTGCTTTGGCTAGTTCCCGCACGGTCATCTGTTTTTGTATGGCGAATGAGAGAGCGTTTATGCGTTGGGTAACTTCTTCTCCGCCGACTATTTGTACGCCGATTATGCGCTGGGATTCTTTTTCAACGATAAGCTTCACTTTGATAGGCTTAGCGGTTGGGTAGTAGTCGGCTTTTGTTTTGCTGCTGATTGCGCCTGTGACGACTTCGATTCTGTTTCTTGCCGCGGATGTTTCGCTTATGCCTGTTGCGCCTGCCTCAATTTCGAATAGTCGTGTTACGGCTGAGGCTAAGATGCCTGTGAACTGCGCGTAATCGCCTGCAGCGTTTGCTCCTGCAACTTTGCCTTGCCTAACCGCAATCGTGCCAAGTTGAGCGCACACGGGTCGGTGCGTGATAATGTTTGGTGCTTCAGCGCAGTCACCAACAGCGTACACGTCTTTCACGTCAGTTTCCATTCTAGCGTTAGTCTTAATCGCACGTGTCTCTCCTAAGGGTATGCCAGCATCAACGGCAAGTTTAGTGTTGGCTCTTACTCCGAAAGCGCTGATGAACAAGTCAGCCTCAATTTTTTCGCCGCCAGCCATAATAGCTGTAACTTTGTCTTCGCCGAGAAACTCTTCCACACCTTTGCTGATTAGTATGCGCATGCCCTTCTCTTCCAAATGCTCCTGAACAAGCTTTGCCATATCCGCATCAAGCAGTTGAGGCAGTATCTGCGGCAACATTTCTACGACAGTAACTGTTAATCCTCGCTCGATTAAGGCTACGCCTGCTTCCAGTCCAATTAAGCCGGCGCCCATGATAACTGCTGATTTCGCACCAGCTTTAACTGCGGCATCAATCTTCTCACCATCTTCTATACCGCGGAGGCTTAGGATTCCAGGTTTTTCTCTGCCTTTAATCGGCGGCATAAACGAGTCAGCGCCAGTTGCAATCACCAAGCTGTCGTATGGCAGTACTTCGGTGGCTCCTGCCTTGTCAACAACTGTAACGGTTTTCTCTTTAGTGTTAATCGCAGTGGCTTTTGTTTCGTTCCGCAAATTCAACTTTAACATTTGGAAGTATGCTGGTGAATAAACAATCAAATCGTGAAAACTTGGAATTTGCCCGCCAATGACAAAGGGTAAGCCGCAACGTGAGTAACCTGCAGTCTTCTCCTGTGTTATCAACGTGATTTCGGCTGTGCGGTCTTTTTTGCGTGCAGCAGAGGCTGCTTCAACGCCTGCAGCGTTAGCTCCGATAATAATAATGCGTCTAGCCATCCAATTTCGCCTTCTGCCTATTTGGATTGGGCTTGAGCCTTATGCCACTCAACAGCTTTGTTAAAGTCCATCAAGTTTGCAAGCTCAGCCTGTAAGTTTGAAGGCTTAACAACCATTAACCAGCCTTTCACGTACGGATCCTCGTTGAGAGTCTCCGGTTTAGACTGAACTTCATCGTTGACTTCCTCGATTGTTCCGCTTACGGCTGCAACCAAGTCTGAAACTGCTTTAACAGACTCCAACGTTCCATAGGGCTCACCTTGCTTCACTTCTGTTCCAGCGCTCGGCAATTCGGCGTAAACGATTTCTCTCAGCGACTTCTGCGCATAGTCAGTGATACCCATGCGAACTTTGTCTCCTTCAATTTTTATCCATTCAAAATCTTTAGAATAATAAAGCCCTTCAGGCACTTCGTATGCTTCAACTTTAACCATGCACTTGAACCTTCTAAATATTAAATAAATATCCAAGTCTAGATTCAAGCTTAAAAGGTTTCACAGAAGAGAAAAGGGCTTAGCGTTCCCGTTTGCCAGCTATCCAATCTTCCGTCCATTGCCTAGCCTCAGGGTCAGGAACCTGAATCGGCGGATGCTTAAACGCATAAGACGGCATGCTTAGTAAGGCGCCAGCAATTTTACGGTCCAACGCTATTTTCGCTGCACGAATCAAATCAATTACCACGCCAGCGCTGTTCGGTGAATCTTCCACTTCAAGCTTTACGCTGATGTTAATGGGGCGGTCGCCGAATTTTCTGCCCTTAAGCGAGATGTAGCAGATTTTCTTGTTCTTCAAGAAAGGCACGTAATCTGACGGACCAATCCTTGTTGGCAACGCGTATGGGACAAGGCTTGTGACGGCTTCGGTTTTGCTGATGCGTTTTGATGTGAGGCGGTTTTCGACGGTCATGTTCTGGAAGTCCGTGTCTCCGCCGAGGTTCAGCTGGTAAGTTTCATCAACAATAACACCGCGGTCCAAACAAAGCCTTACAAGGTTTCTGTGCAGAATCGTTGCGCCGACTTGACTTTTTATGTCGTCTCCTAGCACAGGCAACCCTGCTTTCAAGAATTTATCTGACCACTCTTTCTCTGAACCGATGAATTCAGGCATGCAATTCACAAACGCACAGCTCACATCCATGGCACACTGAGCGTAAAACCGCGCGGCATCGTGGCTGCCGACTGGAAGGTAATTTACGAGCACTTGGGCTTTTGCTTCTTTGAGCACTTTAACGACACTTGCCTTATCCGTTTTGCTGTCGTCGTAGACGTTGAAGGTTTCTCGCATGTGGGGTGCAACACCGTCTAAGATTGGCGCTGGAGAAACTTTAACTCCCAGATTAGGTACGTCGGCGAATTTTACGCAACAGTTAGGCTTGGTGAAAATGGCTTCAGAGAGGTCTTTGCCAATCTTATCCTTGTTAACTTCAAAGGCAGCAACAAACCGTATGTCTCTAATATGATATCCGCCATAGTTTACGTGCATTAGCCCGGGCACAGTGGTGTTTTCTTTAGCGTCTTTGTAGTATTGGGTTCCCTGAATCAGGGCTGATGCGCTGTTGCCAACGCCTACAAGTGCTACACGTATTTCAGGCATGGAACGATAACCATCCAGTATGCATTGTTAGGAAGGCTTAATGTTCGCCTACTCTATAACTTTTTCTAAATCTTATGGCAAAATTAAAAGGGAACCGCCAACACAATAGCTAACCAGTTGAAAGTGAAAGGTAATGAGCAAAAACGAAGTCGCCATCTCGTATTCGCCCTTCAAAGAAATTGTTATCTTAGAAAAAACCCGTTTTAACACGCCTGAAGATATAGCAAGATTTACCTCTGTGATTGCAGGCGGCAAACTGGCTGGGTTATACTGGGTTGACGGAGTTGTCTTCTTGTATTTTCCGCTTCCCGCTTCAACAACCGTAGTCGCCAAAGAACTGTTAGAGAATGGCAAAGTTTACTGGACCTTCGTTGGTTACGCGCTTATGCCAAAATATGCACAGGTAATCGAAACTAAAGAAAAAATGATTGTACCCGTCGTTGATATCTCGTCTGATCCCATTCTTAGAAAAGTTGCCCAATGGCTAAAAGAACAAAACATTGACGCCTAAATTTTGAAGGCTAATTTTTGGGGAAAATAATATTCAAGGGCACGGTTTTTTCTGGCAATGGCGAAGGACGAAAATTTATTGATTTACCATGGGTTAAACGGCAAATAGAAGAAAAGCTTGGTTTTACTCCTTATTCTGGAACACTAAACATCCGCCTTTCTAATGAGAGCGCAAAGCAGAAAAAACTGCTTGAAAATGCTAAGCGATTAGAGGTTTACCCGGAAAAAGGTTACTGCACTGGCATACTAATCAAAGCATACATAGACAGTTTAGAGTGCGCTATTATTATTCCGCAGGTTCCCAATTATCCAAGCGACGTTTTAGAGGTCATTGCCCCTTGGTATTTGCGTGAGCGCCTCAAGATAACGGATGGCAGTGAAGTAACTATCACCGTCAACGTGTAGGGATACATACTTTCTTAAGAGATGCAATATATTCGTCTGCACAGCCGTTTCTTTTCAGGTATACACCATAGGTTACAAGGGCTTTCATGGCTCGCGCAGCATCCTCAGGCGAAGAATAAGAAGGCACACAAAGCCTATCAAACCTTGAACGCGTGTAGAGCGCCATTTCTGTTTCGCCAATATCGCACATTACTATAGGCTTGCTATATTTAGAGGCAATTTTCACAACCCCGTCAATATATTTTTCTCTTAACCCTGGCATGTGATGCAGCCCAAGCAAAATTATGCCATAAATTTGCGGATCCTTAAACATCAAATCAGCGGCAATCTCAAACATTTCGTCAGTAACCGAGCCAGTAAGGTCAACTGGGTTTGACGTAGCAGCAATCTTCAAAATGACATTTTTGTCTTTGAGTTCTTGGAATTTCCGCTCAGTTTCACTGGAAAAACGTTCAACTGTTAATCCTAAAAGTTCGCATTCATCGACGGTCATAACGCCGGGTCCACCTGCGTCTGTGAGTATGCCGATATTTTTGCCCATAGCTGGCGGCTGCATAGCTAAGGCTTTTCCA
>JBEKHJ010000057.1:0-10797 GCA_050012335.1 Bathyarchaeia archaeon | reverse complement strand
GTCTTGCCAGCTCCATTGGGGCCGAGTAAGCCGAAAATTTCTCCTTCTTTGATCTCGAAGCTAACGTTGTCAACGGCTTTCAAATTGCCGAAGGTTTTTGAGAGTTTTTCGACCTTCACAATGGCCGAAGACAACGGCGTTCCTGCTTGCATTGCAGACATGTTGGATCAATCTGCCCCGAGTTTTGAGAGTCTTGCCTGCAGTTCTTTAATCGTCTGTGAGAACGGAGCAAGTTTGGAAGTGTCTGATTTGGCAAGGTCTTCAAGATACGAAACGTAACCATTTATCTCCGCTATGACTTCGTCCACGGTGTGTGATTGCTTTTTTGGCATGCCCCATGGCCACTCGAATTCTTGCTTGCCTTTTTCTGTGATTTCATACCTGCCGTCTTCGAGTTTTTTGATGTTTCCCTCTTTCTGCAGCTCTTCAAGCAGCGGATAAACAGAGCCTGGGGACGGTCTCCACCAACCTTGAGTGGCTATTTCGATTTGATCCATTATTTCAGCGCCGTTTCTTGGCGACTGTTGCAGTATGGAGAGGACCCACATTCTGAGCCCACCTTTTCTTAAGTGCTTCCATTTATGTTCGTGATCCCACATTTGGATATCGCCTAACCGATATCGAAATACCGATATCTAACAGACATATAGGTTTTGCGTTTATCCAAACTTACTTTTCTAACTGTATTTTCTAAAAATTTTGCTTCGTCGAATAACTTCTTCTATTGGAAAACCTATCACGTTTATCGCTATTGTAGACCCAACAAGTACTCCCAAAAGACCGAACTCCACAGGAACCTGAAATATCAGTGAAAGATATCCTCCAACTATCAAAGTGACGATTCCTGTTTCTACAATACTTCCCAGAAATCGTTGAAAACCTCGTCCCCGTTCCCTACCTCCTATATACCAAGCCAGAGTGCAGGCGACAAGATTTGCGGCTGCGCCACCGACAACATCAATTATTCCAAGCCCGCCATAAACGTTAGAGACTATGCAGCCCAAGCTAAAACCCAATGCACCTGGAACTCCAAAAATCATCGATAGTGGAAGCATAGCATCGGCTAACCTTACTTGATAGACACCGAAGCTTATTGGTGCCAAGAAGACTACTCCGACCGTGTATAAGGATGCAAAAACAGCAACTACAGCCAATTTTTTTGTATTTATCTTCATTTCATCACCGGTTTTTTAAGGTAGGTTTATCTACGGAAACTACCACAGAGGGACGTATCCTTCTCGACTATATTAAATTAATTCCATTCAGAAGACTGTTGACCGAAACATGAAAATAATAAAAGGGGCAGAAACGCAAAAAATATATAACGCTCTTTATTCAAAGCTCAGATGATAGTAAAAAAAAATACTTGCTGGGTTTGTATGCGTTTTAAGTACCTGAAAGCCAGCGTCCTTCTCATTAGCGTTCTGTTACTAGTTTTCATAACACCTACCTCTATAGCAGGCACCTACGAAAAAACCTATATTTTTCAAGCTCAGTACGGGCTCCTCAACCAAAAGTTGTATGTTTCTGAACCGCCTTCACTCTATGACTATTATAGTAACATAAGCCACACAGTAAATTGCGACAGTGATTACACAAAATTTGTAACGCCTCAAACTGTCGAACCCATCGCGGAGAGTATTCAAAAAATTACTCGCAATCTGCCCTACAGCGACGAACAGTTTGCTGATGCCGTGTTAACGCTGGTTCATCAAATCCCATACAATATTAGCGACCCGAAATATCCTATTGAGACCCTTGTAGACAATTCTGGAGATTGCGTTGCGCTGTCACTTCTTGCGGCTTCCATCATGAAGGCTGGAGGTTTAGATGTTGTTTTAATTCACTACACAGGGATAAACCCCGGTCACATGAATGTTGGAGTTTACCTACCCTACACACCCGTCTATCACACTTTGTTGTTGACGCCCACCAGTTTCGAGTACAACAACAAAACATATTGGACAGCTGAAGCCACCCCTGAAGCGGACTGGAAGGTTGGTGACCAATCTGAACTCCTAGCTAACGCGATACCTGTGATAATTTCCCTTGAGAACACTGAGAAATCATCACCAGCACAGGTTTCATCAAGTTTGGACACTTCTTTACTCCCTTCTTCCATAACCGTAAATCTGTCCCAAGAATCATCCAGCGTTGAAGAAAATACGCGTGCTCTTACGATTTCAGGCTCAATTTCACCAGCGTACTCAGGGGAAAACGTCTCTATATACGTTAGTAGCAGTCGTAACGGATCTTCCTATGATTACTTCAGAACAGTTACAGATGATTTTGGCAGGTACATGATGACTTGGAATTTCACCTCAGCAGGCACATACTACATTACAACAAGCTGGAGCGGTGCTTCAAATTATGCTGGTGCCGACAGCGGAACACTTACAGTTTTTGTCGGGCCTGAATCATTTGTTCAGTTTCAGACCGACGACTATAACTACATATATGGACAAGCAAGCGCTGCAGCTTATGTAACTCGCCCAATGCAAGGTGTTAACGATTTTCTCAGCATCCCTTTGGGGGCAAATGTTTCATTTAGCTACGATTTTATTGTATTACAAGCCGGGCATACAGTATCGAACGTTCAAACCAAAACAGTAACAATACCAGCAAGCGAACTTACAATAATCACTGGAAGAAACAGGCAAACAAAAACAATACAGATACCTGAGAAGACAATAACAGTACCAATAAATGTGCCGACAGACTTGTCGCCTCTAAGATTGCCAGACGATTTTAATCAAACAATAAACAATCAGTTTTGCTTTATCCTTCAAAATAATAACGGAAATTACAGCTTAAACGTTAGAGGACTGAACGATGATGACATGTCTACCATAAGACAAGATAATGGAAGCAACACCGCTTTCATGAACGCTACTGACAGCATAACAGAAAACACGTGGTATAAGGTCACAGCAAGCATAACAGAGAACGGAATAACCGCTAATTTATACAACTCAGATGGGACTCTCATAGACAGCATGGCAACTCCATACGATACACTGAACAGCAATGAAATGACAATGTTAATGACAAATAACGTGGACAACGCCATAGTTTTCAAAGATTTGAAAATCCAAACTCCAAATAACACCACTCAACCAACCGAGAACAATAATAAAGCAACTGGCGGCAGCGGATTGTCAGCTCAAAACGTTTACTTGTTAATTCTCTTAGTCGCAACTTTTGCAGCAGCAGTAGTCTACGTCAAGAAAAAAAGACAAATGAAAGAAAAAAAGCAAATAACGCGCAATTCGAGCATTCATGCTAACATTGAAGTGGCGCCGGGGAAAGGGATTCGAACCCCAGTTTACCGGTAACAAAGGAACTTAAAGGCTGGATTCAAATCCCAGCGGTCCACCAAAACCTCAATTCTGCCATACTTTAACGAAATGACCCCTTGGCTCTCGAAGGTCACATTTCCACCTAACGCTTCAGTCATTCGCTTAACGACCGCCAAGCCAAAACCTTGAACCTTAGATTTAGTGGTGAACAGCGGCGCGCGCTTCCCCAGCGGGCTGGGGCGCTAACAATTGCATTGCGCTAAACAATGTAGCAATTTAAGACTTTCTGTATGCTTTTCGGCGTATATTGCGTCGCGGCAAGTTTTTGCAGGAATTTTATCATCGGCTGAGCGCGGGCTATGTCTGTTAGACTGACCAAGCCCACCAAGCGGTTCTGTTCGGTTACTGGCAGCTTCTTTATCTTCATCTCAAACATCAAGCGTGCCGCTTCTTCTAAGTCTGTGTCGGGTGAAATAACGACCAATGGACTTGACATAATTTCTTTAACTCTAGTCTTTTTTGCGTTTCTGCCCTCGGAGACTATGCGTTTCAAAAGGTCTCGCTCAGTAATTATGCCTATAGGCTTCCCTCTTCTGGTGGTAATTACGGAGCCTATCCCAAACTGATTCATTGTGTCAGCTGCTTCTTTGACTGACGCTTTTTCATCTACCGTAATTACTTTCTTGACCATCACGTTAGCAGTCTTTAGCGTAACTTTGTTTTCATCTGTTTTTTCTTGAGCCACTGGAGTTACCCGTTTTTTCTCGGCGGAGCTGCTCTTTGATTCCGCTCGTTGATAGCTTTCTTGCTGTTTATAGTTCTGCTTAACAACGCGTATGTATTCTTCAAACGTCAATTCGGACCCACTCGATTCGGGCAAATCCCACTTGTAGTCAATTCTAGCTTTGGCTTGAATGTTTTTTATACAGATAATCTCCAGGTTTCTGGCGCTTGGTCCAAAAATTTTCTCGAGCGCATCTGAAAAATCATTGATCCTGTACGGAATTTCGCGCTTCGCAATCCCAAACGAGTTTTTCAGATGAATGTATATTGCTTTTCTTGTAGGTTCACCTAGAGAAGAAAATGTCTCGTCAATAGCTTCCCCAAACATCTTGCAGAAAGACTCTCTAGTATCAACCGTTGCTTTAACAACAGCGGGCGTTTCATCCAATCGTAGCGCTGTTTTGTGCTCCTGCCTAAGACTACTGTGCATTTTTATCGCCCATTATATCATATCTAAGAACTTATGGCAATAAATTAGATTTGTGAATGCCAACTATGAATTAGAAATTCTTCCATGTTCTGAGATTTGAAATTGTTGTTTGCAACTTGTGCAACAAAAATAGTCGGGCTACTCCGCATGCTTCTCATTGGAGAATTCATCGCTCAATATTCTTGATTCATAACTGCTTTATTATGAATTCAGGTAGTAGTTTGTTTTAGCTGGGAACTGGCTATTGCAAACGCCAAATCAGGAACATCACATTGCTGTTAATGCGACAGATTTAGCTACTTCAGATAGGGCTGGTATTATTTGTGTTTTGCATGTTGATGATGACACTTGCATGTTGGAAGTTTCTAAAGAAATCCTGATGATGGAAGGCAACTTTGAGATTGACCATGCCTTAAGCGTTGAGGAAGCCTTCAAGAAACTAGAGACACAGGATTATGATGTGGTTATTTCAGATTATGAAATGCCCCAGAAAAATGGGTTGGAATTTCTCAAGGAGCTTCGTCAACAGAAAAATGAAATCCCTTTTATCTTGTTTACTGGGAAGGGCAGAGAGGAAGTCGTTGTTAAAGCTTTGAATTTGGGCGCTGACAGGTGCATCAACAAGAGTGGATCTCCAGAAGCAGTATACAGCGAATTGGCAGATGCAATAAGCAAGACTGTGGAAAGGAAGAAATCAAAACAGCTGCTTGTTGAGTCAGAATCTAAGTACCGCACAGTTGTTGAGAAATCACTTCAGGGCATACTGATTACTTTAACGAGTCCGCTTCAGCTAGTTTTTGCCAATGATAACATGGCTAGAATCTTAGGCTATTCTACTGATGAGTTGCTATCGCTTTCGCCCGAAGGAATAACTGGGCTAATATTTCAGCAAGACAGATCTGTTTTCTTTAAACGTTTGCAAAGTCGGGCACGGGGCAAACAGGCGACAGCAAGCTTTGCGTTTAGGGCAGTGCGCAAAGATGGCTCGATAATCTGGTTGGAGGCGTTTTCTAATCTTATTGAATACGAAGGGCAGTCTGCGGTGCTTGGCATGTTTTTGGATATTAGCGAGCGCAAGAAGGCCGATCAGATTCTAAAAGAAAGTGAAGCGCGTTACCGCAGTTTATATGAGAGCAGTTTTGATGGAGTGATGCTGACAAAGCCCGACGGCTCTATTCTCTCCGCAAACCCTCAAGCCTGCCGCATGTTAGGCATGACTGAAGACGAAATTAAGGAAGCTGGGCGAGAAGGAATAGTCGTCAAAGACGAAAAGTTGGCAGCCGCACTAAAAGAACGAAAGCAAATCGGCCACATAAGAGCCGAACTTACCTTTAGACGAAAGGACGGAACAACCTTTGTCGGCGAAATTTCCTCCAGCATTTTCAAGGATGCTGAGGGCATCACGAAAATGAGCATGATAATTAGAGACATAAAAATCCAAGAAGCAGAAAAACGTTACCGCGCCTTATTTGATTGGGCCCCATTAGGCATCTTAATCATTGACCCCCAAACCGGAAAGCCAGTTGAGTTCAACGAAGTAGCCCACGAACAACTTGGCTATTCTAGGGAAGAATTCGCAAAACTCCGCATCTACGAATACAAAGTCGACGAAACTCCAAATGAAACCAAAGCCATAATAGAAAAAGTATTGCGCGAGGGCAAAGCCGAATGGGAAACCAAGCACCGCACCAAAAACGGAGAAGTCAGAGACGTCGTCATAATTTCGCGGGCTATTGAGTTATCTGACAGAAAGTTGCTCCAGAGCATATACCGAGATGTAACTGAGGCCAAAAAAATTGAGGCTGCCCTGATGGACAGCGAAACGAAGTATCGCCAGTTGGTTGAACTTGCACAGGAAGGCGTTTGGGCACTAGACACTAACAACTGCACTGTATATGTTAATCCCCGAATGGCAGAGTTGCTTGGATACGCTGAAAGCGAAATGATTGGGAAGAATATAGCCGCGTTTTTGGATAAACCTGATACCGACTTTGCTAAGCAACATTTGGAAGACTGTAAATTGGGCAATAAGGATCAATACGAACTCGTTTTTATTCGCAAAGACGGAGCCCGCCTTGATGCAAGTGTAGCGGCTTCATCAATCAAAGATGACGAAGGAAGCAGCATTGGTACTCTTGCTTTGGTAGCAGACATTGCTAAGCGCAAGAAAGCTGAAACAGAACTGAAAAAAAGTCATGACAAAATGGAAACAATGAACGAAAAACTCCGTGTCGTAGGCGGTTTGACGAGGCATGATGTTCGAAACAAGCTTAGCGCAATCACTGGATACTCATATTTGCTTAAGAAGAGGCATGCGGACCAGGCTGACATTGTGGAGGGTCTTGATAAGATGATGCAGTCTGTTGAGGAGATTGAGAAGATCTTTGAGTTTGCCAAGGCTTATGAGCAGTTGGGTGCAGAAGAACTAGCCTTTGTTAACGTAGGAAAGGCTTTGAATGAAGCCAAAGCTCTTTTTTCCAGTCCTCTCCCTAAAATAGTCAACGACTGCCACGGCTTAAGTGTTCTAGCAGATTCATTCCTAAGACAAATGTTCTACAATTTCATTGACAACACAAGGAAATACGGCAAGACAGTAGCAACCATAAAAGTGTATTATGAAAAAACGGATGAAGAAAACCTGAGATTGATTTATGAGGATGATGGTGTAGGCATACATTTCGAAAACAAGCAGCGCCTTTTTAAAGAGGGCTTCAGCACGGGCGGCAGCACAGGCTTTGGCTTGTTTTTGATAAACAAAATGATGGACGTTTACGGCTGGGAAATTCAAGAAACAGGCGGATCAGGCAAAGGAGCAAGATTCGTAATGACGATTCCCACGACACGCAAAAACGGAGAAATCAATTACAGGATTACGCAGAAGGATAAGGTCCCAAGTAGACAACTCTAGCTTTTTCTGCAAATCCCTACATTTCATGGCTCTAGCGGTTCTCGGTATTTGTGCCAGGAGCATGTGTTGTCTTCTTCTCTTTAATCTAAGTCTCTCCACTATGAGTCGTTACTGCGCTAGTTATCAACCAAGAAATAGTGACCCTGTCCTTACGTGGAATAGCTAGTAACAAAAAAGGGGAAAAGGTTACGGTTGACATCAACCAAACGAAAAAGGATGCCTCACCCCGACCGCTTTTCCATGCTTTTCCGTGATTTCTTAATGCTTTCTCGATTAAGGCTTGGCGGGTCCTCTGCCGGCAAGGTAGGCAGCTCCACCTCGTTCAACCGCACTCACGGCTGCCCATCTCCTGACATAAAATTTCGGAGCTAACGAAAAAAAAGAAAAGAGGATTCTCAAAGTCCTCTCCAGAATGTCAAGTCCTTTCGGCGGCGTCACCCTGCGTGCACTTTTATACTCGAGGGTTTGCTGGCCCTTTGGCGCACGCCAAGGGGAGGCAACGCCCATATTAAATGGCACCAAACGAGCTTCTTTTGTCAAAACAACCCGCAGAATTACCCAATATGCAAAAAGAGCGCCGGGGAAGGGATTCGAACCCCTGCGAGCACAAGGCCCACCGGCTAACTTGCCTTCTGGCTTAGCCCTCTTTTCTAAGATCTCGAGGCCGGCGCATTAACCGCTCTGCCACCCCGGCTTGAATAGAAGGATTGTGTCAGCGGTGTAAAAACGTTTCCAACCGAGAAAGCCGCTTTTAGCGTTAAAAATTTTTCAGAGTTCTGAAAGCGTAACGGACATATTTTGCGCTCTAGTGACGTATAACCATGTATTTGCGTGACTAGTAACAATGTACTTGCGTGACATATAAGAACAGCCAAAACTAAGCCCTGTTTACGAAAATAACCTTAAACCAAACGCTTTTTACCCTAAAAAAAATTGAAGAAAGACCAGAGGGGAGGCTCCGCACATAAGCGTAAACATTACTTGCAACTACGAAATCTGCGGTCATTTCAACCAAAAAAGCAGCCGCACTTTCCCTAAGGAACGCGAATTGGTTTCTTATTTTTAATGGTAACGTTTATAACTTTATTTACTACTTGCTAAAGGCGCGAAGTGGAAGTACAATGGGACATCGTAAAAAGCATGCTCCAAGACGTGGTTCACTTGCTTATTTACCTAGGAAACGCGCTAAAAAACCAGTTGCGCGAATCCGTTACTGGCCAGAAATAAAGTCTGATTCTCCTAGGCTTTTGGGTTTTTCAGCCTATAAAGCAGGCATGACTTACGTCTTTACCATTGAAGATCGTAAACGTTCTCCTCACTTTGGAAAAGAAGTCATGCGAGCAGCAACCATTCTAGAAACGCCACCTATACTTGTATGTGGCTTTAGAACTTACATGAAAACACCATACGGACTCCAAAACATAACAGAAGTCTGGATGAAAGATCCACCAGCAATCCTAGACCGTGCACTGGTTCTTCCAGAAAACTTTAACACAGAAGCAATGCTCGAGAAAGTCCAGCAAAACCTCGACCAAACCGTCACAATCCGCGTTGTAACAGCTACTCAACCCACACAAACCAGCCTCTCCAAAAAGAAACCTGAAATTTCAGAAATCCAAATTGGCGGAGGAACAATCCCACAACAACTAGAATACGCCAAACACCTTTTAGGAAACACAGTAACACCAGAAGAAGTATTCAAAGACGGTCAATACGTAGACATCGGTGGGATTACAACGGGCAAAGGCTTCCAAGGTCCAGTTAAACGTTGGGGAGTAGCCATACTCCAGCATAAAGGCCGAAAAACCAAACGTGGCGTCGCCACATTAGGCCCATGGAACCCACACCACGTCACGTACTCGGTACCCCGAGCAGGACAAATGGGTTACCACCAACGCATAGAATATAACAAGCGCATATTAAAAATCGGCAAAGACGGCAAAGAAGTAACCGTTAAAGGCGGTTACATAAGATATGGCGAAGTTAAAGGCCCATACATCCTCATAGAAGGCAGTGTTCCCGGCACAGAAAAACGCCAAATACGCTTACGTTATCCTGCACGTCCACCAAGGGAAATACCAGAAACTCCACCGCAAGTCACATATATATCGCTGGAATCCCCTCAAGGAAAATAAGGTTGAAAAGCCATGGCAAAACAAAAAACCGCAGAAATCTATGATCTTCAAGGTAAATCATCGGGAAAGATTACGCTTCCAAGTGTTTTCTCAGCACCGCTTAGGCCAGATGTAATAAAACGCGCTGTACTTGCAATCCAATCCAATCGGATTCAGCCTCAAGGCAGAGATCCCATGGCTGGAAAAAGAACCACTGCAGAATCACGCGGCACAGGCTTCGCAATTTCAAGAGTTCCCCGCATTAAAGGCGGTGGAGGAAGAGCAGCTTTTGCCCCAAGCACAGTTGGCGGAAGACAGCCTCATCCACCGAGAGCCGAAAAGAAAATCGTGAAGCACATCCCCAAAAAAGAAGCTCACCTTGCCTTAATTTCAGCCATAGCAGCCACTGCACAAAAAGATACAGTAGCTTCACGCGGCCACAGGATTGACGATGTTCCTAAGATACCCTTGATAGTTGACGACGCTATTGAAGGTTTAACGAAGGCTAAAGAAGTAGAGGAAACCCTCACAAACTTAGGCGTCACAAAAGACATTACCCGAGTGCGAGATAGCCGAAAAATCCGCGCAGGCAAAGGCAAGCACAGAGGCAGAAAAATGAAGCAAGCCATTGGACCACTTATCGTTGTGGTTGAGAATAAGGGCTTAGTGAACGCTGCAAGTAATGTTCCAGGTGTTGAAGTTACTACAGTTGCTAATCTCAATACTGAAATGTTGGCGCCGGGAACTCATCCAGGACGATTAACGTTGTGGACGAATGGCGCTATTAAAAGATTAGATAAACTCTACGGTGAAGGAGAAAGTGCATAATGGACGTCAACGAAGTTATATCTTACCCGTTAATGACGGAATCCGCAAGTTTAATGGTTGAACGAGATAACAAGCTTATATTCATAGTTAACTTGAAAGCTGACAAAAGCGACGTGAAACGCGCTGTTGAGCAGCTCTACGAAGTGAAAGTTAACAAAGTGAATTTGCTCATTACTCCGCAAGGCGTAAAAAAAGCCTTTGTGAAGCTTAACCCTGAATTCAAGGCTTCAGATGTTGCTATTAAACTTGGAATATTGTAAACTGTTTGAAGGCATGACTTATGGGAAAACGAATTCGTGTTCAAAGAAGTGGTCGCGGTGGCCAAAACTGGCGGGCTTCAACGCACAAGAGAGTTGCTCCTGCGAAGTATCCTACAGTAGCGCCTAAAGAAGCTTTTGAAGCTTCGATTAGCGGTGTTGTAGACTCCCTTGTTCA
>JBEKHJ010000056.1:0-10853 GCA_050012335.1 Bathyarchaeia archaeon | reverse complement strand
AACTGGAACCAAAATAAGCAGAGGTAAAAATCTGTAGGTCAAAACCAACACTGCACCCAGCACTGATACTGGAAGAGTCAGCATGGCAGTGAATAACATTAGTGAGACGTAAGTTTCAGGATAAATTTTTACCCGTCCCCTTTCCAAGGAACTTTTTACTGTTTGAAAGACATTTTTCAGAAAGTATGGTGCAACGCGTCCGAAGAGGCGAAAGGACAAAGCTTCAAACTTCTCTAGAAGCGGCAACTGGCTTAACCTCCTCACCTGCAAGAATTTTCTGATAGAATTCTTTTGGCCTTGCGTAGTATTCTGCGATTATTGAGGCTACTTCTTTGTAGCTTCTGATTTTTTGTTCTCGCATCCAGTGCAGGACGCCGCTGCGTCTTTTCATTTCGTCAAGTAAATCCTGCGTGGTTATGCCTAACCGTTTAGAAAATGATGATAGCAATGCGCTTTTGTCGATGGTAATTATTTGCTCATCTTTGATTGGGTCCCATCGGAAAGGATTTAAATAGTTTTCATAGCCAACGATTTCGTTAACTGAAAGTATGCGCCTGTAAGCTTTCTTTATTCCGTTCTTAACTAAATGGACACGCTGCACCGATATGACGAGATTCATTAAAGGAATATATGCTGGAGAAATTTCCATGGGTTTCTGGGTTAACCGTTTTACGGCTGAATCCAAGTTCTCAGCATGCATGGTGCACATGCCACCGTGACCTGTGGCTAAGGCCTGGAAGAGAACGTATGCTTCTTGACCTCGCACCTCGCCTACGATTAACACGTCGGGACGGTGACGCATAGAAGTTTTTACAAGGTCAAAGAGGGCTACTTCGCCAATGCTGTTTCCGCCTAATCCGTAGCTTTGGCGGGCAATAAGTGAAACCCAGTTTTCATGGGACAAGTTTAACTCGGCGGTTTCTTCTATAGTGATGATTTTGCTTCCTGGTTTGATGAGGCAGGCTAACGCGTTTAGTGCAGTGGTTTTGCCTGCAGCTGTTCCCCCCAGAATCATGATGGAAGCACGATTTTCTAGGCAAATCCATAAGTAAGCCGCCATTTCTTCCGTGAATGTGTCTACATTGATTAAATCTATTATTGAGTAGGGGTCATCTCGGAATTTTCTGATGGTGAATGCTGTTCCAAAAGGCGTGATTTCTCGCCTGTAACATACGGCTAACCTGTGCTTTCCAGGAAGAGAAGCATCAACTATTGGGAAGGCGGAGCTGACGTGTTTTCCAGCCATATGAACAAGTTTAACGACCATGTTATCGAGGATTTCGTCGTTTTCAAATTCGACGTTGGTTTCTAGGCTTTCGAAGGTTCTGTGCCAAATGTAAACTGGCTTGTTTACTCCGTCGCATGAAATGTCTTCTAGATTTGGGTCGCGCATTAATGGGTCGATTTTGCCAAAGCCGACAAGGTCTCTTTCTGCGTGGTAGAGGATTTTGTACCATGAAACATCGGGTAACCAGCCTAAGCTTATGCGGTATTTGTCTACTATTTTTTTGGCTTCTTGGGCGAAGAATTTTCTTGGGTCGGTTATTTCTTCTTTTGGTGATTCCATTTCTGCCAGTAAGATTTCGAGGATGCGATTGTATATGCCTCGTTCAAGCGGGTCAAGTTGAAGTTCGTCTAGTATGTATTTGTATTCGCCTGTTTTGGGGTCTTGAATTATTACAACTTGGGCGAATGGCTCGTATAAGGGGTATTTATCAACTATTTTAATTCCTTTTGGTAAGGATTTGGCTGCTAAGGGAATTTCTGGTTCAGGCTTTTTCTTTTTAAAACTTAAGTTGATTTTTGGCAATTTTATGGAGATGCTTTTTTTGCGTGTGCTTTTTTTGCTTTTTGTTGGTGTTTTGAGGCGTGATTTGATTGTGTTCCCAGCTAGGCGTAGCTTGGCAATAGATTCTTTGAGCGGTTGCTTGAGGCGTAGCTTTGGCATTGTTGGTCTGTTTAGGTATTTGTGTTGGACTCTTATTAAATATTATGTCTCATTATACAATAGTGTTGAGATGTTGAACAACGCTACAACAAGCAAGAAGTCAAATATTGTTGGCTCATCAAAACAATTTTAAACCAATAAACCATGTCATACTCAAACACGTTAATGGAAGTATTGTAACTTGAACCAAACCTCAAAAATCATCAACCAAGCCAAAAAAGAAGGCAGAAAAGCCCTTCTGGAAACCGAAGCCAAAACCATCTGCATGGAATACGGCATTCCAGTAACCAAATTCAAATTAGCATTAAACGAGAAAGAAGCGGCAAAACACGCCGATGAAATCGGGTACCCCGTTGTTCTAAAGATTGTTTCGCCAGACATAATCCACAAATCAGATGCTGGAGGCGTCATTGTTAACCTGAAAAACCCAGCTGAAGTCACCAACGCCTACAAAAAAATCATGGAAAACGTTAAAAAATACAATGCAAAAGCAAAAATCGTCGGCGTTTTAGTGCAGGAAATGGCGCCTCAATCAACCGAAGTCATAGTCGGAGCCATAAAAGACCCCCAGTTTGGGCAGACAATCATGTTCGGGTTAGGCGGAATATTTGTTGAAATCCTCAAAGACGTAAACTTTAGAATCGCACCCATAACCACTGAGGATGCGAAGGAAATGATAACCGAACTTAAAGCCTACCCACTTTTGAAAGGGTACAGGAACACGCCGCCCGCAGACATCGACGCCCTATTAAACATACTATGCAACACTTCACGCTTGGTAATGGATAATCCAGAAATCAAGGAACTAGACCTGAACCCGGTGATGGCTTACCAGAAAGGCGCAAAAACAGTCGACGCAAGAATAATCCTAGAATAAACCATTATCGAAAAATTTTGAACTATATTTTTCTAAATATTCAAAAATGAATAACTTTAATAGATTTGCTCTCTTTCTCTCGAAATGATAAAAAATGAGTGAAACTCCCCAATCTGACGACAATTTAAACTTAAACATTAACAAAATAGTCAACGATGCCTTAAGAGTCTTCTTCAAAGACGCCGTGAGAATTGCCCTCACCAGCCCTTCCCAATCGGTTTTCTTTTTGCGAACACTCAGGTGGCAAAATAAAGCAGCTAAGACAAGGCAGAAGCTGGAAGGCGAAGGGCTTCATGTTCCGCCAGTTTTAGTCATAAGTGTAACCAGCAAATGTAACCTGCATTGTGAAGGCTGCTATCACCAAGCATTAAGAGCCAAATCTGATGCTGAAATGAGTGATGAACGCATCGAAAGACTGGTGGAGGAGGCAAAGGAACTTGGCATTTCTTTTATTGTGCTTGCAGGCGGAGAACCTCTCATGCGCGCAAACATACTGGATATCTCTAAGGAAACTCCTGAGATAATGTTTATGATGTTCACAAACGGCCTACTGCTCAACGACCAAGTGCTCGAGCAAATCGCCGCAAACAAAAACATTGTTCCACTCCTAAGCCTGGAAGGTTACGAAATTGATACTGACGGCAGACGCGGCACAGGAGTATACAACCAACTGCTCAAATCAATAAGCAAACTAAAAAACAAAGGCTTATTCTGGGGAGCATCCCTGACCATGACAAGAACTAACTTTAACGAAGTAACCGACGAAGCTTTTATCAAGCAACTTGTCGATTCAGGATGTAAACTCTTCATGCTAGTTGAGTACACGCCGGTTATAGCTGGAACCGAAGATTGGGTCCTCACCGAAGAACAAAAATTAAAAGTAATACCAATCCGAAACAACTTTCGCAAAAAATTCCCAGCGATGTTCATTGCTTTGCCTTGGGATGAGGACGAAATAGGCGGATGCCTCTCAGCTGGACGCGGCTTCGTACATGTTAGCGCGGAAGGAAACGTTGAACCATGCCCATTCATCGCTTACTCAGACACTAACCTAAAAAACATGCCACTCAAGGAAGCACTGCAATCAAAAATGCTCAAAACCATACGAGAAAACCATGCGGAACTAAAAGAGATACAGGGCTGCGCATTGTGGGAAAAACGGGAATGGGTCGAGTCACTAGCTAAAAACAAACAGTGAAATGCAGGGTAATGAAGGCTGTAGTTTGCAGAACATTTTTGCCTTCTCATTAGGCCCTTGTTGTGTGTGCGCACAAGCCTCCCTCCCGGTCTACTAGATGCTGCTAATATGCCTCAACTATTAAACAACATAGTTCACCATAGAAAATAGACGTGTACTTTTCAACATGAAACTAGTGCTTTTTCAACATACACAGAATAGCAGAATACGGTGTTGCTAGCGTTAAAGAGTTCCGTAAACGGGTACGGTTGATAACTTACTACGTACATCCTAAGGCTCTCTTATCGATAGTCCAAGTTATACTACGTACATTCTAAGACCCTTGGCTTGTACGTAGTAAAGTTCCGCGTGGTTTAGCCCATGTACGTAGTAAAAAAAGCCATTAACACTCCCCAGGGATCTGTTCTGCTAAAAGAATGGGCTTAAGTTTTTCATGTGCTAACTGTATTTTTTGGTTAAGTCTTCCAGTATCTCTTTGGCACGGTCCACTCTAACCTTGCGTTCCTTAACCATCCGTTCCGCTACCAAATCAACCAGCTCGTCCTTGGCACCTGCCGTGATTGCGATGTTTCTTGCATGCAGAGACATGTGGCCACGTTGAATTCCCTCGTTCGCCAATGCTCTGAGCGCGCCGAGGTTTTGGGCTAAGCCGACTGCCGCCAAGACTTCCGCAAACTCGTTTGCAGATTTCACATTTAAGATTTTCAGGGCAATCCGCGCTATAGGGTGAGTTTTCACTGCTCCGCCGATTAAGCCCACCGCCATCGGAAGCTCGATTGATCCTTCCAAGTCGCCGTTCGCATTTTTTGTCCATTTGGATATGGAAGTGTATGATCCTTTTAGCGCGGCGTAAGCGTGGGCTCCAGCCTCAATCGCGCGGTGGTCGTTTCCAGTGGCTAAAACAACAGCGATTATCCCGTTCATGGCGCCTTTGTTATGTGTTGCAGCGCGGTATGGGTCTGCAGCGGCGAAAGCTGAGGCGTAAGTGATGCCGTCAACGACTGCTTCTCCGCCGAGGGATTCTTTAGGTATGGTGCACCATGCTTTTGCCAGCCGCCTCGTGGCTAGGTTGGAGATGATGCGCAGATAAACGTGACCGCCCGTCAACTGCTCAAGCATTGGGGCTACGGCTTCAGCCATCGTGTTAACCGCGTTCGCTCCCATCGCGTCACGGCAATCAACGTACAATTCCACAATCAACATTTTCCCCATTGAAGTGTCAATCACTTTGGCGTCCATGTCTTTGGCTCCGCCGCCGAAAGAGTTCAAAACTGGGTCCTGGTCGTTGGCTTTCTTAAGAATCGCAGCTTTAGCGTCTAAAACCTGCTTTTTGGCAAGTTTTGCATCTTTAAGCCTGACGACTTGGATTTGGCCAATCATGATTGGCGCAGTACTGCTGGTGTGGAAGCCTCCGCCGTCACGGACCATTTTTGCGGCGTAACTGGCAGCGGCAATCACGCTTGGCTCTTCTGTTGCCATCGGAATTAAATAGTCTTTTCCGTTAACTTGGAAGTTAACTGCAACGCCTAAGGGTTCAGGGAAAACGCCGATAACGTTTTCCACCATGTGGTCAGCGACATCAATGGGCAAAGAACCGGTTTCCTGCAGTAAACGTGTTTCCTCGTCGGTTAAGCCTGCAAAATCTTTAACAATCGCTAACCGCTCTTTCGGCGAAAGCTTGTAGAAGCCTGAAATAACAGATGATTTAGTCATTCTTTCATTCCTTTGCTCTCTTGTAAGTTGACAGAGTAGTTTGATTTTTCGCTTTTAAGCTTTAACCAACCCTTACCCGAAAACCCTAATGCTACAGCGTAGTTTGACCTGGAGTTCTTGGCATGGCAACAGCGGAAACACCTAAACGCTTGCGGATTTCTTTAGCCAAAACTGCACCGTGGCTTACTCGGTAATTATCAGTGATAACCTGTTTTGCCCTTGAACGCTTCACGTACTCGATTAAACCGTCAAAATCCGAATGGTCACTTAACGCAACCAAATATTCCCTATCACCAATCTGCCTGCAAGGTGAATGAAACTCCCAGCCGCTAACGCAGATGCGCGAATTTTTCAAGCCGACATACTGACGAGAATTCATATGATAAAACGCCACACATGGAAGATCACCATCCAAAAGTTCACGCCCATCCTCATCAGTGGAAAGCGACAAGCAACCCAGCCGCATACCATGCTGCTCGCAAACTTTAGTAACCTGATAAACCCGCTCAGGCATAACAAACGGCACGGACACATCTGAGTCTCTTAGAAGTTGCATGATTTCTTGCAGTTTGCCATGGTAACCAAAAACGTAGACAGCGCCGCCTCGCAAGCGTTTCTCAATCATGGAAACCAAAAGTTCCCGTACATCCACACCAAAGGAACGCCTGCATGATGGACTTCCATATGTTGCCTCAACAACCAGAACGTCACATTCTACAACTGGTGTGTCGTCAATCCTGAAGTCGCCAGTATAAGCAATCCGTATTCCGCCAGCATCCTCAACCAGCACCTGCGCCGCACCCAAAATGTGGTCCGCCTTAACAAGCGTGACCTGCTCGTCACCGTACCTGATGGCTTTGCCATACGCGATAGTTTCTATTGGTGAATCTCTAAGTTTAAGCGAGTCATTTAGTGCCTCTGCAATGTCTCTTGTAGCTTCAGTCATCAAAACCTTCTCACAGCACCTCAAGCTTTTTCGTAAGCCGCCAAGATGGTCTGCGTGCGCATGAGTTACAATCCGCAAAGGCATAGACTCATCAAAAGCGTCACAGGCAACGCTGTCACCTAACAGAACTGCGCCATTTTTAGTTACTTGAGCCCGTGCAGACAATCTCTAGTCCTTCTCGCTAAGCGGTTTTTTCTGCAAGCCACTCAATAAGCTGCCTTGGATTATCAGTTTCAATCGTTACTCGTATGGGACCTAGTGGTGATTCCGCTGTTTCCTCAGAAAAGGAAACGTGCCCTGCAAACGCTACTTGCTTGTTTAAGCAAAAACTAATAGTATTCCCTCTTGTGCTATGAAACAGTGCTTTCCTGGCAGCATCACGAATTCTATCATTACGCAGTAAATTGCGAAGTTTAACCAGAGAATCCTGCCCCTTCGCATCGGCGTTCAATACGCTTCCCTTATGGGCGGGCTTGATTGTTATGGAAGCGTTGCCTAAAACGTTAGTTACTGCCGTTTTTACCTTATCCTCGCTTTCCGTTGGGTTAATTTCAGCTTCAACGTGAACAGTTACTTCATCCATTTTTCCTCAATCCTCTGCAAAGTCTCTTCAACTTTAGCTTTAACCTGCTCCATACTGTTATCGTTCACTATTATCTGTTCAGCCATCGCTATAACATTTCCCACGCCAACGCTAAGCTCGCGCATGTCCCGGTCACGGAAAACTTCCCATACGGTTGGATCATCGCTTCTGCGTCGATTGAAAAGGCGTTTAAACCTTGTTTCCGGAGAAGCATGCACAGCTACAAGAGTGAACTTGGCAAAATGCGCTTTGAAAGCATCAGCTTCATACATGCTTCTTAAACCATCAACAAGAACTTTAGTGCTATTTTGTTCTTCTATTTTGGGAATGCATTTCTGAGCGATTATGCTGTTTCCGCCCTCTTCTCGTAATTGAAGCATGACTTTTCCGACGTTCTGTGGAGTTAATTCTAAGCCGCGCTTTGCTGTTTCCTCTCTAATCACGTCACCCATACCTACAATGGCGTAACCTAGTTCCTGTGCAGTTTCAACAACCAAGGATTTGCCTGACCCAGGCATTCCTGCTAAACCAACAACTATTTTGTCAGCGTTCATGACTTAACCTTGTTTATAGTTCATATTAGCAAGCGTTTCCATTAAAAAGCATTTATGAAAGATAATTGTTAAAACTATTCTGAAGGAACCTAAAATGTCAGAGTCGATAAGAAGTTTCATTGCTTTCGACATGCAAAACGACTCGGTACTAAACAGGCTCTCAGCAGTGCAGAAACTTTTGGTTGAAACAGGTGCAGACCTCAAAATTGTACAGCCGCAAAACATCCACATAACCACCCGTTTTCTCGGCGACATAAGCCCCAGCATGGTAGAGAAAGTGTTTGAAGCGATGAAGAAAGTTCAGTTTACTCCTTTCAACATTCAAATCCGCGGTCTAGGAGTTTTTCCCAGCCTGAATTACCCGAGAGTTGTTTGGGCTGGAATGACCGATGGTGTAGAACAACTCAAAAGCATTTTCAGCCAGCTAGAACCTCAGATACGTGCATTAGGATTCGGATCAGATGCTCACGGGTTCAGCCCACACTTAACCATTGCACGTGTAAGATCCGGCGCAAACAAACAGCGCCTAGCTGAATTGGTAACAAAAAAAGCCGATTACGATTTTGGCTCAATTAAAGCCGACTGCTTAAGGCTTAAAAAAAGTCAACTGTCACCTAAAGGTCCAACTTACTCAACGCTTAAAGAATTCTGCCCAACACAGGAGCAAAAATGATAGCTATGCAAGAAATAGATGTATTAACCAAACAAGTGCTGAAAAAAATTTCTCCAAAGAAAGAAGACTACGCAAAAGTCGATGCTTTAACCCGCGAGTTAGAGAAGAAAATAACGTTAGCATGCCAAGAACAAGGCGTACCAGCAATCGTACGGGTTGAAGGCTCCGTTGCAAAGGACACGTGGCTTAGGGAAAACCCTGATATTGACATTTTCATGCGTTTACCAACGTCGATACCGAGAAAAAATCTTGGTGACATAGGCTTAAAAATAGCTAAAAAAGCAGCTGGCGATTCAGAACAACTTGAACGTTTCGCTGAGCATCCTTACCTTGAAATTTTCGTTGAGGGTTATCGAGTGGATATTGTTCCTTGTTATGATGCCAAGCCTGGCGAATGGCAAAGCGCCACTGACCGGACACCCTACCACACAGACTACATCAAAAAAGCCTTAAGCAAGGACCTGCGTGGAGAGGTTCGGCTTCTTAAAAAATTCATGCAAGGCATAGGCGTTTATGGGGCAGAAATAAAAGTTGGCGGATTCAGCGGTTACCTCAGCGAACTATTGATAATGAAATACTGCTCGTTCGCTGAAACAGCACGAGCCTTTGCACAGTACAATCAACGAGTAGTAATAGACATCGAAAACTATTACGCAAACAGGGAAAACGAGCTTTCCCTTCTATTTCCTGAACCTTTAGTGATTGTTGATCCTGTGGATAAGGGAAGAAACGTGGCTTCAGCTGTGCAACCACAAAAACTTTACAGTTTTGTTGGCGCAGCCAGAGCCTTTCTAAAAAAGCCAGATGCAGCCTTCTTTGATCCGCCTAAACCTCAGGTTTTACCAGTTGCTTCCTTGAAAAGTCAGCTTGAGAATCGCGGCTCATCCATTGTATTTCTGGTCATAGATCAGTTAGACGCAGTTCCAGATGTTTTATGGGGACAACTATACAGAACAAAGCGTTCATTACATAAACTAATAGAGTTAAACGACTACAAAATCCTCAAAGACGCAGTTTGGAGCAACGAAAAAACCCTCAGCATCTTCATATTTGAGCTTGAACAGCAAGTTTTGCCAAACATCAAAAAGCACCTTGGCCCACCGCTTGAACGAGAAGTTGAAAGCGAGAATTTCTTAGCTAAATACGCTGATAATAAAAGCGTAATTTCTGGACCTTACATTGAAGATGGACGCTGGATTGTTGAGGTGCCACGCAAAACAACAGATGCAATTGCGCTCTTAAAAGAGAAGCTTGCGGATGGAGGCAAAAACGCTGGTGTCGCTGAACTGATTGCTAAATCGATACGTAAAAATCTGAAGGCTCTGGTTAACGCCGAAATAGATGCAGTGTATGTTGAAAATGGCGCTTTTGCTGAGTTCTTAACGGATTTTCTCTCCGGCAAACCCTTTTGGCTAAAAGTGGAATAATCCTTGCATTATCCGCTTAGTAGTGTTTCTTGGCATCTTTTGCTTTTGAAATTACTTAACAAAAGATAGTGAGGGGAGGAGGGTCAATTTTGTTTGTGAATTTGTCTATCAAAATTGAGGCGGTAGGTATCTTTTTAGACCTAGTTTTCATAGCTAAAAAGAGGGTACCCCTCCAGACCAGCCAGCTTCTCAAAGAAGCCTTTGTATGATATTTTTTATTGCGTTACGGAGTGGTACCAGCTGATTATGTATTCAGGAAGGTTCAGTCCTCTTTCTCTAAGGCGTTCAGCCAACTTAACTGGCAATGGACTTAAAACGTAAGCCGCTCTAGTATAGAAGCGTCGTGGCGTGCTTGGCTTCACTTCTTCGGGCAAGATGATTTTTAGGTCTGCTTTTTTTGCTAGGGTTGAGTCTTTTGCGCCTGTTATTGCAAATACGGTTCCAGCGAACTTTTTGATAACATCAGCCCAAAGGATGACTGGTCTTGTTTCACCTGAGAATGATAATAGGATTTCGAGGTCTCCTGCTCTTGGGTGTGGAGTGTTAACACCTCTTGTTATGTAGACGTTGTCGCCTAGGAAACTTTTGATGTGGAAGAGTCTTACGCCAGTCATTTTGGCGATTTCGTTAGCGGTGCCTTTTCCGCCTAAGAACACGTTTGTCCGTTTTTCGAGCAAATCGACGAGTTGTGTGTATGTTTCAGAGTTAACGTTAGAGTCTATCATGTCGCCGATTTTTTCGAATTCTTCAACGCAAAGCCGAAACACATCATCAACCTCAAGGTTCCGGAAGATAGCTTCAATCATACTGTTTAACAGTTCAAGAGTGCCTAACTCGAATATGTCGCCCATCATGCCCGTTTCACTATACTCAAAGGACGGCTTGGATTTGCCCCGTCCTTTAAGCTGGACCACTTGACCATGCTTGCTTACTA
>JBEKHJ010000055.1:0-11175 GCA_050012335.1 Bathyarchaeia archaeon | reverse complement strand
TTTTGTGGCTTTTGCAATGTAAGTTTTGAAGAGGCTGTCGATTTCTTTGCCGTCCAAGCGGATTTTTCCTTTGAAGGTTTTGTGGTAGCAGTGTTCTGACCATGTTTGGCTGATGGTTTGCAGCTCCGCATCAGTTGGGTTTCTGTCTTCTTTCTTGAAGTAGGCTTGGATACTCTTCATTTCTTGTAGGCTCAAGCCTAAGGCTAGCTCGTTGCTGATTTCGGCGAGTTGTTGGTCGGTAGCTTTGGCTAAGGCTACCTCGTAGAGCGCAATGCTGGTTTTACGGTGGATGTAGAGGTTATCGTTCATTTCTGCTCCTCAACGGTTATCATGTAATTGTCTTTGGTTGGGTTTGCCAAGAGGCGTTTACTCATTTCTTCCACCTTTGCCTTGGCCTCTTTAATTGTCGATGCATCAAGAATGACAGTGTAAACTTTGCTCACGTCTACTGCTTCTACTTTGTAGCCGAGTTCTTTTAATAAACGGGCTGTTGTTTCCCCTTCCGGATTGCTGTGACCTGGTTTGAGGATGACCTCTATTTTAGCGCGGTATTTCATGAGCCTTTAAATTAAGCTTACAGGATTTAAACGCTTTTGTCATAAAAAAAGCAAAATTTTACGTCAATATCATCTTTTTGTTTTGGTAGTGTATTTCTACAGTTTGTTTGTCCGTTACTTTGCCTATTATTTCAGGTTTTACGCTGTTTTGCTCTAGCGTGTTCATGGCTTTGTCTGCGTCTGTTTTGTCTACGATTATGCCGAAGCCCCAGCCCATGTTGAAGGTTTTGAACATTTCCTCGTCGGTGATAGTGTAGCCTAATTCAGCCGCCGTTTTTTGAATCAATCCGAAAATGGGTTGGGGTTTGAAGTTGGTAAATTCAAAGCCTATGCCTGGCGAGAAACTGACAAGGTTGTTGAATTTCATGTACGCGTCGCCCGTTATGTGTACGGCTGCTTTGACTTTTACTTCGCCGGCTAGTTTGAGTAGTGGCTTAACGTAAATTTTTGTTGGTTCAAGGGCTTCACGGGCTATTTCCCTGTCCAAGCCTGCTGGGATGTCGTTTGGCTGGTATTTTCCGCCCCATTGCTTAAATAAGATTTTTCTTGCCATTGTCATGCCATTGCTGTGCAGTCCGCTGCTGGCCAAGCCTATTATTGGGTCGCCTGGCTTGATGTTTTCGCCCGTTATGATTTCTTGCTTTTCAACTTGGCCTACTGAGGCGACCACCATATCGAAGCCTGCGTTTTCTGTTAACCCTTTTATTATTTCTGCAACGTCGCCTGTTTCTCCGCCAGTAACCGGGCATTCCGCTTCAGCGGCGCCTTGGATGATTCCTTTTAGCCACGCTTTTACAAGCTGGGGTTCGCTTGCTTGTGCATGAATGTTGTCTGCTATGGCGAGTGGTTTGGCTCCTGAACGGATTACGTCGTTGACTGCCATGGCTACTGCGTCGATGCCTATGGTGTCATATTTCTGTGCTAATTGCGCTATGAGGACTTTAGTGCCTACGCCTTCTATAACAAGGTCAAGAAAAGTGTTTTCTCCGATTGGCAAAATGTTACCATATGGCAGATGCATTACGCCGCCATAGCGGCTGTGCTTGTAGGTTTCCTGCAGGTTTTTTAGGGCTTTTTTTGATTCTGCACGTTGTTGTCGGTTTACGCCTGCGTCGGTGTACGTGTAATTTTTAGGCAAGGCTGTTTTCTCCTTGGTATTCTTTCTGGTTAGTTAGAGATAACGATTATGCTTGCTTGGATACAAAAAGTAAGAAACAACTTTTTTTTAAACTGTTATAGGTTATTTTTCTTTGGTTTTTCCGTCTATTATTGAAAGAAGTTCTTGAGGTTTAACAGGTTTCAAAAGGTAAGCATCTGCATGTGCATCCTTCATAGGCGCCATTGTTGGGAAGCCTGTGATTATTATTTTAACCATTTTGCCGCCATGGTTATCAAGCTTATCCAAAAGCTCCATTCCATTCATGTCTGAAAGGCAAACGTCAATTAGGGCTGCAGCGTAAAATTTGGTGCTAGCTTTTTGCAATGCTTCTTTTCCAGTTTGAGCGGTGTCAGTGTTGTATCCCTTTTTCTGGAGGATGCGCGCGAAAGTCTTTATGATGCTTTTGTCGTCATCGATGATTAGTACTGTTTTGGTGTTTTTGCCCATTTTTCCTTTCTTCTATGCGTTTGCTCGCTAGTGTTTCCGCTTCTTTGGTATCTTTCAGAATGTGTTGCATGTATAAAGCATTATTACGGATTTAGAATACTTCTATAAGTTATATACGTCATGTTTAACGG
Source organism: Bathyarchaeia archaeon (assembly GCA_050012335.1). Taxonomy (GTDB): domain Archaea; phylum Thermoproteota; class Bathyarchaeia; order Bathyarchaeales; family Bathycorpusculaceae; genus Bathycorpusculum. Next base: position 8,881 of record JBEKHJ010000055.1, on the reverse strand, counting down.
TTCATCGTTTGTTTTTCTTTTAGCATTTTCTCAATTAGAAAAAGTAAGTCTTTGGGTTTTACAATTTTGGTTAAGCAGGCATCTGCTCCTTTCAGAATAGTTTCTTCAGGGAAGTCTGTGATTACTATTTTGATTGTTTTAGATTTGGCTAACTTTTGGAGAATGCGTGTGCTGTCTGGAATTTCCGCGTCTAATATGGCTAAAGCATAATGGTTAGTGCATGTTTTTTCCATGGCTTCTTTTCCGGTTTGGGCTGTGTCGGCAGTGTACCCACTTTTCTGTAGGATACTTGCATATGTTGTTGCCAAATCCTTATAGTTGTCAATTACTATTATTTTATCGGTTTTTTTCACAATTTTTTCTTCTGGATTTAGCCTTGCCTGTTTGCTAAGTTACAGTTCCTTCTCCAGCTTTTCTATTAATGTCTTGGATATATAACACTTATTATGGATGAAAAATATTTGTAGGTAATGGAAACATAAATATGGATTAAGTAGACAACATAGAGGAAACATGTTAACAAAAAAGAAACAAACTACTGTAACTCTTGATGCTGAAGTGATGGATTTTTTACAAGAACAAATTAAAGTCAAGAGGTTTAGCTCTATCAGTCATGGCGTCAATTATGCCGTTTACAAGCTAATGAAAGAAGAAAACAAAAAATAACCAAATTGTAAATTATAATTACTCATTTTCTTTCTTTAAAAAGCCATAAAAAAACCAGCGTTAAGCATATTGCAGAGAAGAACCAATATACCCGACTGAATAAAACAAACAAGACCAGTTCAAAACATATGCGGTCGTAGTCTAGTTTGGTAGGACATCAGCTTCCCAAGCTGACGACCCGGGTTCAAATCCCGGTGACCGCACTTATACCGCTACTTCGGCTTCCCTTGCGCGACTATGACTCTTATCATCATAGCCTAAATCTCGCGAAACCTTGGAACCTGTATTTCACCTGAAAAAAAGGAGGCTTGAGGAATCAAATATTATGCACTGATAATGCATAAATTTATATTTTAGTAATGCACAGTTCTTTTCTGTGATACTGAAAGAAACATTAAGAAGCATTGTCAAAACACAACGAAGAGAACTTGAGTCCTTAGAGTATGGCATAGAGAGAACCCTCGCTAAAAAAATAGACCTGAAGCGACCCTTTGCCGTAATCTTATCTGGCATACGGCGCAGTGGGAAAAGCACTTTGCTGCGGCAAGTTATGAAAACAACTAATAATTCATATTACTTTAACTTCGAGGATCCAAGAGCAAACGGATTTGAAGTTAACGATTTCCAGAAGCTGGATGAAATCTTCAAGGAAGAGTACGGCGAGAGCGATTATTACTTCTTTGACGAAATTCAGAATGCCGAAAAATGGGAGCTTTTCGTAAGGACCATGTTGGATAAGAAAAAACATTTCCTAATCACAGGTTCGAACGCGTCGCTTCTAAGCAGAGAGCTCGGAACAAGGCTTACAGGAAGACATTTAAAGCATGAACTTTTTCCATTTTCCTATCGCGAATTTCTCAATTTTGCTTCAAGACGGGCAGGAGCTAATTCCTTCGGCGAATACATGCAGAAAGGCGGATTTCCCGAGTACCTAAAATATGAAAGGAGCGATATTCTTCAAGAACTTTTTAATGACATAATTATGCGAGATATTGTTGTACGATACAAGCTCAGAAGCCCAAAAATCATAAAGGAAATGGCACTTTTTTTGATTTCGAACGTTGGCGTAGAATTTTCGTACAATAACCTAGCAAAGGCATTTAGCCTTGGTTCCACCAACAGCGCAATAGCCTTTGTTTCACATTTAGAAGACAGCTATCTCTTGTTTCCTATTTCCAAATTCGACTATTCTTTAAAGAAACAAGCAGTAAACCCGAAAAAAATATATTTGATAGATAACGGACTGGCTGACGTAAATTCGGTTTCATTTTCATCAAACAAAGGGAGAATGCTTGAAAACTGCGTGTTTTTGGAGCTTCGAAGAGCTGGAAAAGAAGTATTTTATTTCAGAGGGGACAATGAATGCGATTTTCTAGTTAAAGAAAAAAATGCGATTACGATGGCGATTCAAGTTTGCTATGAACTAAATGAAGACAATAAAAAGAGAGAAATTGACGGCTTAATAGAAGCGCTAGAAAAGTTTGATTTGATTGAAGGAGTGATATTAACCTACGACCAACAGGATAAGCTAGAAATATCGGGAAAAACCATAAAAGTTAGTCCGGCATGGCATTGGTTTCAGGACGCGCTTCCTTAAACCATGAGGCTTAACCCCGTTCTCTTTGCCCTCTCTCGTTGCAAAGTATTTTTCTGCATTATTTCAACCACTCACGCTGACGACCCCGGTTCAAATCCCGGTGACCGCACAAATCTTTTCAAAAGCCGCATTTTGCACATTCAAAAAACTAATTCTCAAAATTACTCCAATTCGTCCTCTCTACGAGGGACTATTTGGGCGTCTGCACAACCGCTGATTAGTTTTGTTATTTTTATTTTTAGGTGTTCGTTGGGTTTTGCGTTGCTGATGAAGATTGGGAAGCCTTTGATTTTGGCGATGCCTTCCCCGTTTGGACTCATATCTACTATGTCTACTTCGTATTCTTCTCCAATTTCAAATGGGTAATCAATGCCTTTGCGGCGTCTGTTTTTTGCATTTCTTGGGGCTCGTTTTTTGGGGCTAAAAAGACATCTTCCTCGCTTTCAACATTAATTAATATTAAGTAATGTATTTCATAGGCATAAGGGTTTTGTCTTGACCCTGCTTAGAAAAAAAGTTAAAAAAATAGCAGGTATGCACTGGTGCAGCAGATACAACAAAAAACATAGAAATTGAACCAACCATTCGTTAGTTGTGTGTGCGCACCAATCTCCTCCTTCAAATACAAGCAACATTCTTTCTCTACGCCTGAGTTGTTTTGGTGATTACGGCACAAAAGAGAAAAGAGCAGGTTGCAGCATATTCTATGTGGTGTTGAATTATCCTTTCAGCTTTTATTATGGTTCCTGTTCCATCTTATTCGCAGTATTTGACATGCCCAAATTGTGGGTCACAAGTGGCTTCGTTCTCTAACTACTGCAATTTCTGCGGCGTACCTCTGCGTCAACCAATTTTGCTAAAAATCTGCCCTCGATGCAAAACCCGAATCCCCGCTACATCCAATTTTTGCCCTGAATGTGGACAAAAACAGCAATGCTGCAACAATCGACAGAATTCTATCTATGGCGCAGGCGGCAAACCGCGGCTAGCTTTGTCACGTAGTCCTTCAAGCTAAACTTGATGCAGCACCTTTGTTCTGTTGTTGGTTGGAAGCAATCACGTACAATTATTAGCTTTAGACAGAATGTTTTTCTGGTGACAATTTTTGGGTAATGCAGTTCCAGACAACGAGGAAAATGCAAAACTTTGCGTATGTCCCGATTGCCCGACATACAAGAAATCAAAATTAAGCAACAATGTTTTTTGCGCGAGATGAATTTGACCGAAAACTTTTTTCTTTCTTCATTTTTTTTGATTTGCGGATTTGGCTTTCTCTGTTCAGGAGCCAGGTCCTCTTTATCAGTTAGGTACGTCTGCAACTTTTCAATTTCTTCTCTCACGGCATGGAAAGAAAGGCATCTTGAATGCCCAGCTTTTGTACAGAGGAGCTAAAGATTGCTCTGCGCACTAGTTCTCAGGCATAGTAACAGAAAGGTTATTACTTTTCGAGATATCACTCGTAGAGCGGAGAGAAAAAAAGGTGCCCCTCGCGTTTATCATTGGAACAGCAGGTTCTGGCAAGTCCCTGTTAACTGCAGCCTTCAGCGAATGGCTAAAAATGTCAAAGCAAGACGTTGCCATTGTCAATTTAGATCCTGGCGCATTAAAACTTCCTTACTCGCCGGATGTTGATGTGCGCAACTATGTGGATGTTGGCGATTTAATGGAAAAGTATGGTTTAGGACCCAATGGCGCTTTGATTATGGCTGCTGATTTAATCGCTGATGAAATTGAAAATTTAACCCGTGACATAGAAGAAGCCCACGCCGACATTGTGTTAGTTGATACTCCTGGGCAAATGGAGTTGTTTGCTTTCAGAGCAAGCGGACCATACATAGTTGACGAATTAACAAAGGAGCCTAAAGCATTAATTTACCTCTTTGATGCCGTTTTCTCAATCAATCCGCTTAATTATGTTTCGAACATGTTTCTTTCAGCAGCAGTTTACAACAGGTTCTTCCAGCCGCAACTTCATGTGCTCTCAAAAAGCGATTTAATACCGAAAAAAGAAGTGCAGGCAATCACCACTTGGTCAGCTAACACTAGAGCACTGGAAGATGCGATTGACCAGAAACTTGAAGGCACAAAACGACTTTTCAGCCGCAGCATGATGCAAGCCATCAATAAGCTTGGCTTGAAATTTTTGTTGATGCCAGTTTCCGCTAAAACGAACGAAGGCATGATTAACATTAACACGATACTTGAACGAATTTTAAACGAAGGAGAAAAATACACAACCTAAAACTTTAAGCGCCAATCAGTGACCAGCTTGCTGCAAAGGCTCCACGCTTAGCCCTCAAAGCTGAATCAGCACCAGCGACAATAATAGCATCATTGTCCTCAGGTGTTAATTCCTTAAGAATTTGGCTTGCTGCCTTCGGATAATCCTTCTCTATACAATCACTGACTGATTCAATACGCAAATGACCATTTTTGAAAACGATAACTAAGGCTTTGCGTGCACCAGCAATGATAGCTGCATCCCGTTGATCAATTCCCGACCGCACCTTTTGCCCGCTGTTTTTCACTAAAAAAGCAAAATTAAATTCGGATTCATTCAATTCAGATTTTGGAATTTCGAGGCGCTTAGGGAAAACTTGTTCAAATTGCCGCCAAATCTCTAAGCCTTTTTTTGTTAAACTGCAGCCTTCTTTTGAAGTTTCAATTAAATCAGCATTTCTAAGTCTGCTTATTATTGTGCGTACTGCTCCATCGCCAACGTTGAGTTTTTTAGCTAGTTTGTTTCTGCCAAGAGGTTTTTGCGACATAAGCTCTAAAGCGTAGAAAATATGGAATACAGTGAAAGTGGTTGATGGTCCTGGAGCTTTTTTTCCAGCGATTTCTTGTATAAACTTTTTTAGCGATACAGCCATATTTTGCCCTGCTCTAAATAAGCGTTGGTTAGGTTTTTATAATTTATCAAAGAGGATCGATGCAGATTAGTCTTTGTAGGCAACAACTGAAACCTCAACAAGCGCATTAGCCTTCAATTCTATGCCAACTGTGGCGCGAGCAGGAAATTCTCCATCAAAGTACTTGGCATATTCGTGGTTGAACTCGTCAAATAAAGTCATAGAAGAAAGATACACAGTGGATTGAACAACATCTTTCAGACTGTAACCCGCAGCTTCCAATATGACTTTTATGTTATCCATAACCTGTCTTGTCTGCAACGTAACATCTTTAGCAACTATTTTGCCTTCCTTTGGATCAATTGCCAGTTGCCCTGAGACGAACAGGAATTTGCCTGCTTTTACTGCTTGATTGTATGGACCTATTGGCTTGGGCGCTTTTTCGCTGAATACTGTTTTTTTCATGTTTTTCCTCTTCTTGTTTATGTTGTTTAGCGATTAAAATTGTTTTTGCGAGCAAGCATCCCGCATTGCTTGTTGATTAGCTGCTTGTATTGTAGAAAGCCTTTTAAGAAAAACTTCAAGTTACTTATGTCCTTATTACAAGCTGAACGGAAAGATTCCCATGAAAATAAACGGAAAATATTTGTTTACTTCTGAGTCAGTTGGAGAAGGTCACCCAGACAAGGTTGCAGACCAAATATCCGACAGCGTTTTAGACGCAATATTCTCCAATGACCCTAAAGCAAGAGTTGACTGCGAAACGCTCGTAATGCAGGGAACCGTAATGATTACGGGTCAAATAACCACTTGCACCTACGTTGATATCCCAAAAATTGTCCGCCAAACCTTGAAAGAAATTGGGTTCGATAATGCTAAGGATGGCTTAGACTGGGAAACATGCGGCATCTTGGTTTCACTAACTGCGCAGTCTCCAGACATCGCTATGGGAGTAAACGAATCCAAAGGTCACGAGCAGGGGGCTGGTGACCAAGGAATGGTTTTCGGCTACGCAACCAACGAGACAAAGGAGCTTATGCCTTTGCCGATTATGCTGGCGCATAAACTTGTTAAACGCTTAGCTGAATGCAGAAAAACGAAACTTATGCCTTATCTGCGTCCCGACTGCAAATCTCAGGTTACAGTGGAATATGAGAGTGGCACGCCTAAATGTGTGAAGACTGTGGTTATTGCTGCTCAAAACAACGGAACAGTTGACGACGCAACTTTGAAGAAAGATATTATTGAAAAGGTTATAAAGAATGTCATACCTGCCAACATGCTAGCTGAAGACATAAAATATGTTATCAACGGAACAGGCAGATTCGTCATTGGCGGAACACTGGCCGATTCAGGTTTAACTGGCAGAAAAATCATCGTTGACACTTACGGTGGAGTTGGAAGCCACGGTGGCGGATGCTTCAGCGGCAAAGACCCATCAAAAGTTGATAGGTCAGGATGTTACATGGCAAGATACATCGCCAAAAACATTGTTGCTGCGGGGTTGGCTGATCAATGCGAAATCCAAATTTCCTACGCTATCGGTGTAGCTCAACCAATCTCTGTTTTGGTGAATACTTACGAAACAGGGAAACTGCCAGACGAGCAACTTCTCGAGTTAGTGAAGAAATATTTCGACATGAGGCCTAAAGCAATCATTGACCAACTAAACCTGCTAAGACCAATATACAAAAAAACCGCAGTGTTCGGCCACTTCGGAAGAGAAGAACCAGAATTCACCTGGGAAAAAACCGACAAGGCAGAATTACTCAGAAAAGAACTAGAAAACGCCAAAAAATCCTAAACTTTCATTTTAAATTTAATTTTTTTCTCGCTTTCTATTCAAGTACTCTGTTGCTCGAAAAAGTCTTTAGCCTGTCTATATGAAGCAACAAATGAGGGAGGAGGCCTTACTGTTCAACGATGGCTTTTCCACCATTCGCCTCAACCAAAATGGCAAGCTGCCTCACGGCTTTTAGAAGCTTTTCCGCAGGCTTTTCTTTATTTTTGGCTGTAACAGTTAAGTGAATCTCGATATGAGGCTTATTTTCTACACCCAAAGGATGAGACTTTATGTAAACACCCGCATTACCACTCATGACTTTGTCGATTAATGGAGCTAAATGCGATTCCATCATGTTATCCACAAACATGCTTCTTTCACAAAAAACCCTGTCGCCAACGGCTTGTTTAAGCAACGACGCTGTAGTTTCCGTAAAAATCGCTTCCATTTCTGAAGGTACACCTGGCAAAGCAAACAACACCGTTCCTTCCACATCGACGCGTACTCCGGGTGCAGTTCCAATTGGGTTGTTGATTGGTTCTGTTTTTTCCGGTAAGGTTGCCATTTTGACTCTGGCTGGTGTTAATTCAATTGATGTTGGGAGTTGCCTTTTTCTGGCATATTCCACGTATTTTCCCTTAACCATTGCTAACGCTTTCTGGTTGATTTCCAATTTGCGGTTTAGTGCTTTTGCTATGCCCTCTAACGTTTTATCGTCAAAAGTCGGCCCTAACCCGCCAGTTGTAATTATGAACTGCGGCTTTCGTTCTATGGCTTCGCGAATGACATTAGCTATTTCGTCAACAAGGTCTTGTACTACTGTTATTCGCTTGACGTTTACTCCAAGATTTGTTGCCTGTTTACCGAGCCAATGAGCGTTTGTATTGAGTGTCTTGCCTATTAGTAACTCGTTTCCTACACAGATTATTTCCATGGCTGTGGCCATAGCATTCACATCGCGGGTCAAGTAACCGAAAATTATTCTTTTGTTGTTTATAGTGTTTGCTAACAAAACGTGTATAATACTTGGCTGAGCGGTTCTATTTCTTGCTAAGCCACCATTTGAGGTATTCTTTTCTGCGGTTTTCTTTCTCTTCTTCCTCTGTTTCTTCGCTTGGCCTATTCTTTTCACGTAGTTCCATGAGTTCTTGCTGTGTCACTGATAAGCCGCAGCTTTTGCAAACATAGTGTTTGGTGGACATAACGTACTGCATTTCTCCGCCGCATTCAGGACAGTATATCATTTTATACTCTCTCAGAGATTTTATAGTAAATCGCTTTTGCAGAGATATTAGTCTTCGCATAGGTTTGAGTAATTTTAACCTAAAAACAGCGGTTCTTAGACGTGAGTGTACATTCGGTCACTCGCATATTTTCCCGTATCCATTTCCTGCTCAATTTCACGCAAAAGCAAAATACGTTTAAACGTCGGCGGGTGGGTAGAAAACAAGCTGTTCATTTGGTGCCATGTGCTTTTGGATTCTTTCTCCATCGCCAATTCCAACTCGCGCTCGTCTAAAACGCCATCGTGGTCTAAGTCGTACTCGTCTTTATGCTCCATGATGTGCTGGATTTCCTGTTTTGCCGCCGCTGGGTCTTCAATGTAGAATGCTCTGACTCCTTCCGGCGCTTTGGGCGAGAGGGATAAGCCATAAGTGATTTTTGCCAAGGCACTTTCCAGTTCCCTAGGTGAACCTGTCACGTAAGCGGAGTAGGCATCAGCATAATGTTCGCGAAGCCGGCTAAGTCTCATAACAATCAGGAATGTTAAAATGTAAATTATAAAGGCGATTACGCCGATTACAATTAATGCCGCACCTGAATTATCTTTACTGTTTCTTCGTCCACCGCTAAATGCGCCTGCATATAGCGTTGCCTGTGCGATGAAGTATGCGATTAATGGCAAGGCTGAGAGCACAGTCATAACGATGTAATCTTTATGTTTAACGTGGCCTAACTCGTGAGCTATTACACCTTTAACTT